>CAZLYT010000234.1:0-4220 GCA_964563515.1 uncultured Candidatus Competibacteraceae bacterium
CCTATCTGGCTACAGTGATCGCTGAACGCCGCAAGGGTCACGAGGCTCCCCCCATCCCTGCGCCCGCAATCTGATCGTGTCCTGAAGGGGGGGGGAGTGAACGCTTACCTCCGGAGTCCTTCATCGCGGGATAGGGCTTGAGATCGGCGATCATGCCTCGATTTCCCCGACATCTTCCCGGAAGAGGTCAATGTAGCTACGGTATTCAAACTTGCGATTTCGGGCCTGGCCAGTGATCTCCTCGAGGAGCGCGTTACCCATAAACTTCGAAACCAGCTCGTTGGCGGCTTGATAGGTCGTGCCCGTCAGTGTCTGCACATCGTTGACCGATACAATGGGATGCTCGTAGAGGTGTTCCAGCACCCGATGACCGTTGCCGGCGGCGCGGCCGAAGCGTTCGGTAATAGTCTGCCGGTGCGATTCGCGCAGCGTCAGAATGCGGCGGGCGGTTTCTGTTGCCTGATTGCTGACTTCGACAGTTCCGTGAAGGAAGAAGGTCAGCCATTCTTCCCATGTGCCTAGATCGCGCACAGACTGCAATTGGTCGTAGTATTCCTGCCGATGCTGCTTTTAAAGTAATGCGAGAGGTAGAGTACGGGCTTGAGCAGGATCTCCTGTTCACACAGCAGGAAGGTGATTAACAGGCGACCGACACGTCCATTGCCGTCCAGAAAGGGGTGAATCGACTCGAACTGCGCGTGGGCAAGTCCGATACGAATGAGCACTGGCAGTTGCGTCTCGGAGTGCACGAACTTTTCCAGGTCTGCAAGATGTTGAGCGACTTCATGGGGAGGCGGCGGGACAAAGGTGGCTTCGTTCAGTGAGCATCCGCCAGGCCCGATCCAGTTTTGACTGGTGCGGATTTCGCCTGGAGTAAGCTGCGAGCCGCGAACCCCCTGTAGGAGTTTCGAATGGATTTCGCGAATCAGGCGCACTGAAACCGGCAACTCGGAGAGACGGCGCAAGCCGTAGTTCAGCGCGTGTACGTAGTTGACAACCTCGTCTACGTCCTGAGGTCGATCCGGCGAGAGGATCCTGGCCTCGGCAGCCAAAACATCCTGTAGTGAGCTCTGTGTTCCCTCGATCTGACTGGACAGCACCGCTTCCTTACGGACGTACATGAACACGAACAGATCGGGGTGGGGCAGCGTCTGAATAGAACCGTCCAGCCGCCCCAGAGCGCGATCGGCCCGCGACAGCAACACCTGCATCTGCGGGCTGACGGCTATGGGCGGATCCGGTGGCAGCGCACTCGGAATGAACGCCCGGAATCCGGATCGCTGCTGAACGTATCTTCCGGCACGTCCGGGAGTCGCGGGGCTTTGTATCACATCGTTACCCACAACTCTACCCCTGGGGCTGGACACAGTCTGCTTGACCTGATCCAATGCGTGCCACCGATTGGGTGGAACGGGGATCAGGCGCGTGGCGGCAGAGAGCATCCGGGTGTGTGGACGGGAGTTTGGCGCGGCGGATATCGAGCGGATCCGGGAGGCGACCCGCGAGGCGGATCCTGCGCTGCGAGCGGAGATTGCCCGCCGAGTCTGCAAAGCTCTGGACTGGAGCGATGCGCTCGGGCGGCCGAAGCTGATGAGCTGTCGGGTGGCGTTGCTGCGCTTGCACCGGGCGGGCTGGATCGAGTTACCGCCGCCGCGCAATGGCAATGGCAACGCTCAAGGGCTCTCGGATCGACGGGTGCGCTGGCCCGAAGAAGGTCGAGCGCTGGTGGGCTCGGTGGGCGATCTGCCGGGGCTCGCGGTAGAGCCGGTGGCCGGTCGGGAGGACTCGGCGCTGTGGAACGGGTTGATCGCGCGCTATCACTACCTCGGCTATACGCCCTTGCCGGGGGCGCAGTTGCGCTATCTGATTCACTGGCAAGGGGGCGTGCTGGGAGCGCTGGGCTTCGGTGCCGCGGCCTGGAAAGTGGCGGTGCGCGATCGCTGGATCGGCTGGGGTCGAGAGGCCCGCGAGCGCTATCTGCCGCGGGTGGTGAACAACGCCCGCTTTGTGATTTTGCCCTGGGTCGAGGTGCACAACCTTGCCTCCAAGGTGCTGGCGCTGGCCAGCCGACGCATTGGCGCGGACTTCGAGACCCGTTACGGCATCCGCCCGGTGTTGCTGGAGAGTTTCGTGGAGGTTCCGCGGTTTCGGGGCACGTGCTACCGGGCCGCCAACTGGGCCTGCCTCGGCCGAACCACAGGTCGCGGCAAATGCGACCGCACCCACCGCGCTCGGCTGCCGGTGAAGGCGGTCTACGTCTATCCTCTCGAGCGAGTATTTCGCCCGCGGCTGGGGGTGAGGCCATGACTGCCTTGGTCGCCGAGCTCGAGGGCATCGACCTGGGGGATCGGCGATTGAACGCGCGGGCGCGAAAGGTCCTGACCGCGCTGGGCGACAAGCCCACGGTGAGCATCCCCGCCGCGTGCGGCGGCTGGGATGAGACCCGCGGCGCCTACCGGCTGTTCGATCATGAAAGGGTCACCGCCCAGCAAGTGCTCGAGCCCCACTATCGGGCGAGCCAACAGCGCATGGGTGAATACCCACGGGTGCTGTGCATTCAGGACACCACCGAGCTCGACTACAGCGGCAAGAGCGACATCGAGGGGCTGGGGCCGCTGAACTACGAGGCCCGCCAGGGGCTGTATCTGCACCCGACCCTTGCCCTCACCCCGGAGCGCTTGTGCCTGGGCGTGATCGATGCCTGGAGCTGGACCCGCGAGCCGGGAAGCCTCGGTGAGGACAAAGCCCACCGCCGGCTGATCGAGGACAAGGAGAGCCTGCGCTGGCTGGAGGGCTACCGGCG
Source organism: uncultured Candidatus Competibacteraceae bacterium (assembly GCA_964563515.1). Taxonomy (GTDB): domain Bacteria; phylum Pseudomonadota; class Gammaproteobacteria; order Competibacterales; family JAHEDQ01; genus CAZLYT01. The sequence goes on from CAZLYT010000234.1 coordinate 2,804, forward strand.
GGTCTGTGAGCGCCAAGCCGAGCTCTCTGAGACCGAGCTGATCTACCTCGCCGATCGCGAAGCCGACCTCTACGAGATCTTTGCCGAGGCTCACACCCAGCCCGTGGCCGCCCACTGGCTGATTCGCGGCCAGCACGATCGCAAGCTCGCCGATGCTCGCACCCTGCGCCAAGCGCTCGCAGAAGCGCCGATCCTGGAGTGGATCGAGTTCGACCTACCCAAGACCGAGCAGCGCAAGGCCCAGCGTATCGCCCAGAGCCTGCGCGCGGTGCGGGTACAACTCAAGGCCCCTCGGCGGCCCGGCGGGCTGAAGCTCCCCGATGTAGAGATCACCGCGCTGCTGGCGCAGGAGCTCAATCCCCCCGCGGGGGCCGAGCCCATCGAATGGCTGTTACTGAGCAGTCTGCCGGTGGAGCGTCCCGAGCAGGCCCGAGAGCTGCTGAGTTGGTACCTCTGCCGCTGGCAGGTGGAAGTCTATTTCCGAATCCTAAAATCCGGCTGCAAGATCGAGGAGCTGCAGCTGGAGAAGCTCGAGCGGCTGGAGCCGGCGCTCGCCTGCTACATGATCATCGCCTGGCGGGTGTTGTTTTTGACCATGCTGGGTCGGGAATGCCCGGAGCTGCCTTGCGATGTGGTCTTCGCCGAGGAGGAATGGCAGGCGATCTATATCGTGGCCAAACGTCAGCCGCCGCCTAAACAACCGCCGTCACTCGATGAGATGGTTCGCATGGTTGCTGGTTTCGGTGGTTTCCTGAATCGCAAATGCGACGGCTTCCCGGGACCGCAAACCATCTGGATCGGACTCCAGCGCGGCCGCGATTTCGCTGCCGGCATAGCCGCTCACAAGAATGCGCAGGGCCCGACTTGTGGGTAACGATGTGACCCTAGACACCCTTAACTTAGTGCCATTCGGGTCAAGGTGCTGGGCACCGATGGGAGTAGGGTTGGTTAGCGCAGCGTAACCCACCATCCGGCGGGGGACGCTGCAATACGGTCAGACGGCCTATTGCACCCTCGCTAGAGGGATCGCGGCGCTCGAATGAATTCAAGAAAACAACGGCTTAGCATTTTCTAGATAGGAGCCGGTGCTGCGATGCCTTACCTTGCATTCGATGGCGGCGGAGGGAATCGCTTGATGATCCGGTGCTTTGGGACAATCGCGTAATGCCCCCGTCTCCGCCCTGGGCGAGTCGGCGCTTGCTCTCACTTACATACGCCCTGGAGCGAAGGGTGTAGCCGTAGCTACAACTTGAGTGAAGAGAAAGTCAGGGCGAGCGAGAAACCGCCAGGGCCGGGGTAAGCCTATGGCGGGATACACTTTGTACCCCCAGGTTCCCCGCCGAGACCACAGAAAATGGCCACTTATCAGTTAGATGCGGGCGAGCCATAGGCTGTCCTGGTGAAATGTTCGGGCTGC
>CAZLYT010000235.1:0-4367 GCA_964563515.1 uncultured Candidatus Competibacteraceae bacterium
CGGGAGCGAACATTATGGTTCGGCTAAGTTTTGCGCTGGTACTCGGCCTGGTCGTCACTGCGAGCCCCGCAGCCGCGGTCGAGATCACCATCTCCTGCGGGGCGGTAGGCCAGGAAGGAGCGCTTTGCGAGAGCGCCGCCCAGGCCTGGGCAACGCAAACCGGCCATACCGTCGAGTTCGACACCCCACCGGACAACACCAACGAGCGCTATTTCCAGTATTTGCTGGATCTCGGCGAGGGCGAAGCCGAGGTCGACGTCTACCAGATCGACGTGATCTGGCCGGGGCTCTTGGGGCGCTTCTTCGTTGATCTGAAGGAGTTCGTCCCCGAGGAAGAAATCAACCAGCACTTTACGACGATCATCGACAACAACACCGTCGAGGGTCGGCTGGTGGGCATGCCCTGGTATACCGACGTGGGCATGCTCTACTACCGCAAGGATCTGCTCGACGCCTACCAGGCTGAGGTACCGACCGATTGGTCCCAGCTGGCGGACACAGCGATACATATTCAGAGCGCGGAGCGTGCCGCGGGGCGGGAGAATCTCTGGGGCTTCGTGTTCCAGGGCGCCCCCTACGAGGGCCTGACCTGCGACGCCATGGAATGGCTGGCGGCCTACGGCGCGGATCCGCTTTTCGATGAATCCGGCGAGATCGCGGTGAACAGCCCGCTGCATGCTCTGGTGCTGGGCCGGGTCGCGGGCTGGGTGGGCACCATCGCACCGGCCCGGGTGACAGCATTCAACGAGACCGACTCGCTCAACAGCTTCCAAGTCGGCGACGCCGTGTTCATGCGCAACTGGCCCTATGCCTGGGCGGTGCTAAACGCCTCGGACAGCCCGCTGGCGGGTAAGGTAGGTATCGCACCGCTGCCCAAGGGCGGACCCTTCGGGCGATCCGCAGCGACCCTCGGGGGCTGGCAGCTGGCAGTGTCAAAGTTCTCCCGCAATCCAGAGGTGGCCGCCGATCTGGTACGCCACATGACCAGCGAGTCGACGCAGAAGGTGCGCGCTATCCAGGGTTCCTATCTGCCTACCATCGTAGCGCTCTACGAGGACCCCGAGGTTCTGGACGCGGCGCCCTTCATGGCGGACATCAAGACTGCCTTGGAGAACGCTGTGGCACGACCCACCGGGGTCGCCGGTGACAAGTACATGGCCGTGACCACGCGCTTCTGGGAGGCGGTGAACCGGACCTTGATCGGTGATGGCAGTCCCTCCGCGAATCTGGCGCGGCTGGAAGATCAGATCCGACTGATCAGGGGCGTGGCCGCGTCGCGCTAGCCGCCAGAGTTGTGGCGGGGGAGCGGCATTCCATTGCGAGTCTGGAAAGTCCGCCGAACCTCCGCCGCGCGCGCTGTGGTGCAGCTAACAGGGGGCACAGCGGGATCTTCCCGCGCAGCTCAAGCCGGGGACGACGGGACATGTCTGGGACGAAGACGTTGTGCAGGGCATCGGCTGGCAAAGGCGGCCACCGAAATGCACCTGGAACCCCAACAGCCGGCCCGGTTGTCGTCGGGCAGTACATCATGTTGACAGAGCTTGGACGGGGCTGGCGGCAGCTTCGGATTACGATGACGAGAGGGCGCCAATGATTGCGGCGGAGTCCGCGGCTGGCGCCCCGCAATCAGCTTTCCCGGCCGCGCTCGGCATGGGGCAGAATTTTCTCCACCTCGGCGACGCCGGCGCAGACCCGTGGGCTGCCGTAGCAGCAACGCGCGAACAAGCCGGCGGCTGGCTCGTTGTCCGCTAGGTAGTAAGCGTCGAATACCCGAATTCCGCGGGCGCGGGCGGCTTCTTCCAGCATCTGCTCCAGGGCTTGGGCGAGGCCAGCATCTCGCCACGAAGGTGCCACCACGAACGAGACCTCGGCCCTGTCGCTGCCAGCGTTGGCCTCGTAGCGTGCAATAGCCACCGGTGACCGGGATGGCGTCATGGCCAGCAACGCCATGCGCTGGCGGTAGTCCAGATGGGTCAAGCGGCTCAGGGACTTGGTGTCCAGCCGCGGTTGGGTGGTGAAGAAACGCTGGTACAGGGTCTGCGGATCCGCCAACTCCAGAGCACTCTTGAGCGCGGGCTGGTCGGCAGGCACCAAGGGCCGTACCGCGTAGACTCGACCGTCTTCCAAGCGTTGGCGTCGCTCCAGCTCTCGGGGATAGTCCGGCGGTTCCAAGGCCTCGGCCAATGGGATTCCCGGAATCGGCGGAAGCTGGCTGGCGATGACCTCGTCGGGGTGTCTCACGAGGCGGCACCGGGCTGCCCAATACCGGTTGCTCCGACCCGGTGGCCCGCGTAATCGGGTCGACCCTCGGCCAACCAACTCTCGAAGGCGGTCTCGGTGCCGATGTCGGCCCCCCGTTCCACCGATTTCAAGTATCGATGGTGCAGCAGATCGCAATAGGCCTGGAGTGGATCGCCAATGTCTTCGAGCCGCGTCAACTGCTCCAGCATGGGCTCGAACATGCTCAGTCGCCAGCGCACCGCCGCCACGGATTTGGCCGTGGCCGAGACTGCACCATGCTGAGCCTGGTAGTAATGGAGATCCGACAAGATCTGCCGCGCCTGGCGCTCCAGGGCGTCGAGTCCAGTCAGGGTGCGCAGCCGCGATGAGTAGAAGTTGCGTCCCCCCACCTTGACCTTGACCCGGAGCTGGCCGCCGCCGTTACGCGGTAGCAGATCCACCTCGTCCACGTCGAATCCCAGCTCATTCAAACGTCGCAGCTTCTCGGTGACTCGGTAGCGCTCGTCGGAGCCGATGACCAGGTCCTCGGTGAGCTCCTGCCACAGGGCGCGATAACGGGCCGCGATATCCTCCCCCAGGCACAGATCGGCGTCGGCGACCGCTACGCCCTGGGAGGCGGCGATGTCGGCCATGCCGCCGGCAACGTTGAGGATCATGATCTCCAGATCCTCTTCACGCTGACCGTTGCTCAGGATTTCGCGCAGAAGCGCGGTCTCCGCATCGATCATGATGGGATCGACGGTCTCGGCGTCGTGTCGGTAGAGCACGTTGGACAGAGAGCAGTCGCCCCAGAAGCACCCGGCCAGGTGCAACTCCACCAGCAAGCCGGCGAAAGCGTCCAGCATCTGGTCGCGTCGGTCGCCGAAGCCCGGGCCGGTGAGCAACTCGTGGTAGGAGAAGGAGTTTTCGACGAACACCGTCACCAGCGCAGCGGAGTGCTCGGAGCCAGGGTCCGGGTGGCGCCCCTCGATCAAGCCCGCGGGTGTCGCGGTCAGCACATCGCTGGTTTCCAGCGCCCGCAGTACCTCGTAATCGCGGCGTGCTGCCTCGGTGGGAAGCTCCTTGATGGCATATAGGCCCTCGGGGTAGGCGGCAAATCGGACCTCGTGACGCGACAGCCCTTTGGGCAACTCCACCAGGTTTGGATTGTCCCAACTCGACAGCGATCGTTCCCAGGGCAGATCCAGGAAATCCGGATGGCCGGGACGAATGCGAATGGACAGGCTCATGTTGAGATCACAGTTATTGCAGGCCGCGGCTGATTCGGCACTGGTGATTCAGTGGCGCCCTTGGCCCCACGGTTGGCAGGGTGGGGCGACCAAACACACTGCAGTCCTGAGGTAACAGTCACTTAGCCTCGATGATAGTCCACGGCTGGGCCGGTCGAGGGCCGGAAGCAGGGTACCGAGTCGGGGCTATGAATCGTGTTCACGCGCTCGTCAGCGAAGGGGCAGCTCCCGCTGCCTCTTCGTGTCCATGAAATTGGCTCTGGAGATCTGTGAGCGATCAGGCCGCATGGCGACGGTCGCTGTCCGTAACGGGCCCCACTTCCAGCGGCTCAGCAGGCTTGCTGGCGTCCTGCTCGGCCAAGGCATGGGTGAACTGTGCGTAGCGGCGGCTTCGGCTCAGCGGACTCCAGGCCTCCTCGTCGTCGGCAGCCCGCCACGGCCATGCCCTTACTCCTTGGGCCAGCAGCTCGCGAGAGATGCCGATGTCTGCCAACGAGCGATCATCCAGCTCCTGCAGCTGCGAGCGGGTGCGGGCGTGGCTGCCCCAGGCTAGTATGCGTTTGAAAATATTTAAAGTACTCATGAAAATCGCCTCATGTTCCTTGTGGCGGCGGGTGCTCTCTCGCCCGCATGGCGGGCGGCGCTTGTCCGCCGTGTGTAAAGCCGACTGGCTCTGATGGGGCTCATGAGACCATGGATGGTGCGGTGCAACAAGAGACGATTTCTTAGTCCGGCTGGCAAGAAAAACTAACCCAGGCTCGGGGTACGGTGGGTGGAACCCAAGAACATCCTCTAAGCATCCGTCAGCGGTTGAACTTTGGATTGAGAGCTGCCGCCCCAGTACTCTTTGTAGGATATCCCTCACAGCATCGACGGCGCGATCTCGAGGCTGTGGTC
>CAZLYT010000236.1:0-2236 GCA_964563515.1 uncultured Candidatus Competibacteraceae bacterium
GCGACCCGCGTCAGCCTGGCGTCGCCGAACGCCGAGTAGCGGCACACTTCGGCATCAGGCACCAAGGGCGTCCCGCCGACGACTGGCTGCGGGAGACGGTGCGCTGGGCCTGGCGGGTCAAGCTTTCGCTGCACCTGGAAACCGACCTGCTGGGTCGGCTGCGGGAGGCCGCGGAGGCCGAAGCCATCGGGGTGTTCGGGCGCAACCTGCACGACCTGCTGTTGGCGGCGCCGGCGGGACGGCGCGCCACCATGGGGCTGGATCCGGGGCTTCGCACCGGGGTCAAGGTGGCCGTGGTGGATATCACCGGCAAACTGGTCGAGACCGCCACCATCTATCCGCACCCGCCCCAGAAGCAGTGGGAGCAGTCCCTCGCGACCCTGGCGGCGCTGGCTGGCAAGCATGGAGTCGAGCTGGTCAGCATCGGCAACGGCACCGCCTCCCGGGAGACCGATCGCCTGGTGGCCGAGCTCGCGCGCCGGCACCCCGCGCTCGGGATCACGCGAGTCGTGGTGAGCGAAGCCGGCGCCTCCGTCTATTCGGCCTCGGAGCTGGCAGCCTCCGAGTTCCCGGAGCTCGATGTCTCCTTGCGCGGAGCCGTGTCCATCGCCCGACGGCTGCAGGACCCGCTGGCCGAGCTGGTGAAGATCGAGCCCAAGGCCATCGGCGTGGGCCAGTACCAGCACGACGTCAGCCAGTCCCATCTGGCGCGAACTCTGGACGCCGTGGTGGAGGATTGCGTCAACGCCGTGGGTGTGGACGTGAACACCGCCTCGGCGCCGCTGCTGGCGAGGGTGTCCGGGCTCGGGCCTACCCTCGCCCACAACATCGTGGGCTTTCGGGACCAGCACGGCGCGTTTCGCAATCGCCGCGCACTGCTCCAGGTGCCGCGGCTGGGCCAGAAGGCCTTCGAGCTGTCGGCGGGCTTTCTCCGCATCGCCGACGGCGACACGCCCCTGGACGCCTCGGCGGTGCACCCGGAGGCCTACCCGGTGGTCGAGCGTATCGTCGCCGCCAGCGGTCGCCCGATCGGCACGTTGATCGGTGACAGTGCCTACCTGCGCCGACTCCGACCCATCGATTTCGTCGATGACCGCTTCGGCGAGCCCACCGTGCATGACATCCTGGCGGAGTTGGAGAAACCCGGCCGAGATCCGCGACCCGAGTTCCACACCGCCACCTTCAAGGAGGGCGTGGAAAACCTCGCCGACCTGAAGCCCGGCATGGTGCTGGAGGGGACGGTCACCAACGTCACCAACTTCGGGGCCTTCGTGGATGTGGGCGTGCACCAGGACGGGCTGGTGCACATCTCCGCGCTGGCCGAGCACTTCGTGAAGGACCCGCGAGAGGTGGTCAAGGCCGGGCAGCTGGTGAAGGTGAAGGTGATGTCGGTGGAGCTGGATCGCAAGCGCATCGGGCTCAGCATGCGCCTGGGCGACGATCCGTCTCAGTCCGACCGGCCGGCGCCCCGTGCCAGCGCCCCGACCCGACAGCGTCGCGACAAGCGCGGCGCCATCCAATCCCAACCGGCCCCAACGGGCGCCCTGGCGGACGCGTTCGCCCGCGCCAAGAACCAGAGCAAGCGTTAGCGAGGAAACAAACCCCGCAGGAGTGTTTCGCCGCATTCCCCGACAGCCCGTTGTCGCCCCAGGTCCACAAGGGGCGGACGACGGGATTGTGGGCGCGGCGCGAGTCGCGATGGCGAACGCGAGCACGCTTTGCTTCGTTTGCGGATAGACTGGGGGCGCGCAGCGCGCCCTGTTCTGCACCCGGAAAGGCCGGCGCGCTGCGCGCGCCATCGCCACTGACATCGCTCCTACAACTGGAACGCGGTTAGCTGCGCGACAGCGCGCGGCCGCAGGCTGGGCGGAGTCTCCTACGATGAATAGCTCGATGAATGCGCCGGAGGTTGGTCCGCCGCATTCGCCGCCCGCAGCTGCCGCCGACGCCACCCTCGGCTCGCCTCCGGAACCATTCACCGCTAAGGTTGGCCTGACAACGTGGCCCCGGAACTGGGGCGCGGTTCTGCTGAGCCAAGGAGCTGTGCCTCGATCGGGCCCCCACTGCCTATTGCCTGGCCCGGAGAACCGAGTGACCAAGAGCTCCACGCCCACTCCGCCCCTTTCAGTCCTGACCGTCTGTTCCACCTGTACCGACACCAGCAAGTCTGGCGAGGAAGGACTGGGCGGCGGCGCCCGCCTGGTGGCGTTGGTCGAGCAAGCCCTTGCCCGCCGCG
>CAZLYT010000237.1:0-1747 GCA_964563515.1 uncultured Candidatus Competibacteraceae bacterium
GTGGCGGAGCAAGCGGTTTTCTTGTTGAAGGCGGTGCACGTCGAGCGTTTTCTTCACCACGATGCGTAGTTGATCAAACGCTACCGGTTTCGTAATATAATCGTAAGCGTTCACCTATATGAGCGAGCTAAGCGGCGGGACAGAAGATCTCTTCGGTCGCGGCAGGTGTCGGCAGCAAGGAAGGGGCCGCCTCCCCGCGTAAGGCTGCCTCACACGCCGCTGTGACATAGGTCAGGACCTGGCGATGCTGCTGTTTGAGGGTGGCCACGACGGTCATCATCGTTTCGACAAAGCGCGAGCCGTCGGGGCTCTGGGTGCCAAAGCTCCTTTTGCGCCAGAGTACCCCAGGGCGGATCGCGCGCTCGGCCGCATTATTGGTCGGTTCGACCCCCTCATGGCGCACGAACGTCCACAAGGCCTGCCGCCGTTTGAGGATGTCCCGACAGGTCCCTTCGGTTTTCGGGACGCCACACGTCTGGCCCGCTTCCAGCAAGCGCTCCACCTCACGTCGGATCGGCCTCATAGAGCTGGCAAAGCTCGCGTGGGAGAGCGTGCCATCGCGGACCCGATGCCACCAGTGCAACATGTGGCGGGCTTGCGCCCGCAAGGCTTCGCCAATCTCTCGGGAACGTCCATCGCGCTCGCACATGGCTTCGATATCGCGCAGCAGATGTGCCCAGCATACCTGTCGTCGCCAGCTTGGATACCAGCTGTAGGCGCTCCAGCGATCTGTCACCAAATACCCCCAGAAGCGCTCACCCAACAGCTCTTGGGCCACCTGGCTACTGCGCGACAGCCGTACGACAAAGACGGTGACGCACGCGGTGACCGCGGTCCACAGCCACGCGCGGTGCCGCCCTTCACGCCATCCCGTTTCGTCGAGGTACGCCGTCGGTTGCCCCTGCACATAGGCCCGTGCCTTGGCTACTGGCTCGGCCAAGGCCTGGACGGTCGCCTGCTCCAGGTTGGCGAGCGTCCCCAGACTCATCGGGAGGCCAAACAGGTCCTCCAGCACGCGCTGCGTCGTGCGTTTCGACAAATGATAGGCCCCCGTACACAGGGCGGTGATGGCTTGCACCCGGGGACCGCAGGCCCCCGAGGACACTCCCACCGGCAGCTCGCCCCGCGTCGCCTCCCCGCAGGCTGGACAGCACAACTGGTGCAACTGGTACTCCGTGACGAGCGGTTTGATCGGTGGGATCTCCGTCACCTGATGCCGCTCGGGCTGGGAATCCTCGCCCTGCAGCGGGTATTGGCAGCGGCGGCACCGCTCGGGCTTGACCGCGATCACGACATCGACCTCCTCAACCGGCACCAGCGCCCGTGCCTGGCCCGCGTGGCCGGGCTGCCCGCCGGCCCGCCGGCCGCTGGGGTCGCGACGGGGCCGTTTCGTGGTCGCCTGAGGCGGATCACTCGACGGGGGCCGGGAGGAGGTGCGCGAGTCTTGCTGCAGCCGCTCGGTCAGGTGCTGAACCGTCGCTTCCAACCGCTGGACGGCGGCCTCCAACGCCGTCACGCGTGCTTCGAGCGCATGAATGTAGTCCTGGACGGCAGCCGGGATTTGCTGCCACAGCTCTGACGGGAAGGGACGCTCGGCATTCATGGGCCGCGATGGTACGCGACATGGGCATCACCTGGCAAGCATTTCTCACTTTGACCACGTGAACGCTTACAAAAAATCTTTAGGACCCAACCCTTGAGACAGAGCTTGACCGCCGGCTTGACACACACCCGGAGGTCCACACCG
>CAZLYT010000238.1:0-2561 GCA_964563515.1 uncultured Candidatus Competibacteraceae bacterium
CGATCTGAACCACCTTCGGCTTCACATGGGCCTGTTCGACGCGCTCGGTCTGCGGCTCCGGCGCAACTATGCCTAGATCTTTGCGATCCAGATCGTGAGCTATTGGGGTAAGATCGGCGTCCACCCGACGCCGCTCACGTCGCTCGGCGAACTCTGGGAACGAACGGCGGTGGGTCCGCTGCCGGGGCCGGTCGTCTTAATCGCCCGTACGGTGTTTTATCTTGGCCTTCTTGCAATCGCTCTCGTCACCTTTCGTCGCTACAAGCGGGTCATCCAAGACGCCAGCACGCGGCCGGCTCAGGATCGGCTTCGGATGCTGGCCGGTGCCGAACAATACTGAACGGCCGCATACCAACCGCCGTTGAGGGTGACTTGCGATAAGGAATTGTCGGAGTCGGGAAAGCATGCGGCATAGACACTGATTGACGGCAGAGACCGCTGCTCGCTCGACATCACGCGAGTGGAACCGGTGGATGAGGAGACGCTGGCGGTCCACTTTCACGCCACACTCGCCGACTTCTTTTGCAACCGCGGAAGCAACACAAGAAGACGATCCGGTGCTGCACTGTGTTGGGGAGAGGGTTCAGGCGCTGGCGGGCAGCCTCCCCCATACGTTCAGCGCCGACGAACTCCGTGCGCTGGTTCGCGAGGTTCAGGAGGCCTGCCCCCTCGATCAGGGTCGCCACGAGTAGGGCGAGCAACTGGGGCAAAAGTTCGGGGGTCAGCGCGCGGCGACCATCGCGGAGAGGCGTGGCACCGGCGGAGCTACGGCGGCGCCGAGGCGTGTTCCGAGGTAGTCCCAGAATGAGATTCCGAGCTTGCGGCAGGTCTTGGCGAGGCTGAGGAAGGCATCGCGGCAGTCGCGGCCATGATCGCTGCGGGTGGTGCCGCTGACCTTGCGGCGGATGACCTGGCAGCGGATGTCGTTTTCCGAGCCATTGGTGTGGAGCGGGATTTCCGGCCGGTCGAGGACGCGCAGCAACTCGGCCTTGTTGGCGTGAAGCCGGTCGAGCAGGCGGTCCAGCGTGGCGAAGCCGGTACGGCGCTTGAAGATGCGCTCGAAGCGGGCCTTCAGTTCGGCCTTGCGGCGCGGATCGGGGGCGGAGCGGTACGCCTTGAGGTCGGCATAGAGCCACCAGATGAGGGCGCGGACCCTGTCCTTGGCTTTGCGTGCCGCATCGGTGAAGGTGTCGAGCTTGTGGACCAACCGCTCGGCATGGACCCAGCACAGCGCGTGCTCGCCGACATTGAATTGGCCGGCATCGTCGGAGACGATCACCGTATTCCTGAGGAAGCCATGGGCGGTGACGGCGCCCCACACGGCGCCCTCGGTGGCGACCATCACCGGGTCGGGATGGACCTTGAGGCCGGCGATGCCCAGTGAGTCGAGATGAGCATTCCATGCCGCCTGATCGGCGAAGCGGCGGGCGCGATGGGCCACCAGCATGGTGATGACCGAGCCGGCCAGATTGCGCCGGCGCATATAGGCGAAGGCTTGGTCGTTGAGGACGTAATCGCCATGGCCGGCGCGCAGCAGGCCGAGGAAGTTGGCCCGGCTCTTCGATCCCGTGGTGGCGAAGAAGGTGAAGGCATCATTGCCGATCTGGGTGCAGAAGCTGTTCCTGCCCCGGTGGCGGGCACCGGTGTCGTCGACTGAAATCCAGCCGCCAAGGGTAAGCCCCGCCCGCAGTACGTCGCGGGCCTCAGCGATGAAGGCGTCGTTGGCATCGGTCAGGATGCGCACCACCTGCCGCTTGGAGATGTCCACGCCGAGCATCTGCAACAGTTCGACCAGGCGCGGCATCGTCGTCTGACCCTGATGGTATTGGGCGAGGATCAACCGCTTGATCTCGGGGCCGAAGTGGTCGCTGATCCCCTCAGGCAACGGCGCCAACACCGTGCGGCCGTCCGGCGTCAGCCAGCGCTCACGGCGCAGCCGTACCACCCGCGGCTCGATCCTCAGATCCTGGATGGTGAAATCTTCATAGCCCTTGAACCGCGAGCCCGGCGGAATGTCGCTGGCAGCCACCACCCGCTCCTCGACCGGCACCGACGGCATCTTGGGGCCACGCCGCCGCTTCTCCCGCCGGGACCGCTTCTCCGTCGCCTTCTCCATGCCCGACGGCGTCGAAGGCGGCTTGATATCCGGCTTGCCCTTCAGGCCCTTCAGCCGCGCGATCTCCTCGCGCAACGCCGTATTCTCCGAGGCCAGCCGCGCATTTTCCTCCAACAGCCTCAGCGTCAGCGGCTTGAGCACCAAGGGCGATAGCGCATCAACATCTGGGGGCAGCTTGGCCATGCCCTGAGAGAATCATGATGCCGCGGCAGATTCAACCGAAGACTGAGCCACATCCTCACTCCCTGCCCGGACTTTTGCCCCAGTTACGGAGCGGCAGACTACGGTTGATTCTGTATCACGGCGACGAGGATATCCGAAACATGCTCGTCCTCCGGATTGAACTGTGGAACAGAGATCACGCAGAGCCGGTTCCTGGACGATGCCTCTGTGATCCTGTGGTGTGTTCCCTTGGAAACCACGCATAACTCATTTGCTACTAGCC
>CAZLYT010000239.1:0-2264 GCA_964563515.1 uncultured Candidatus Competibacteraceae bacterium
GCGGTCGAACAACACTTCCGCACGCCGCTGCTGTTGCGGCACGGGCTGGGCGATCTGCAACTGCCTGAGGCGGGAGCGGCGCCGCCAGCGGCAGGCGCAGCGGCCGCGGTGGACTGGCGAAACCGCTGGGGCACGAATTGGATCACCACTGTGCGCGATCAGAATGGCTGCAACGCCTGCTGGGCGTTCTCGGGAGTGGCCCTGGTCGAAGCCATGGCGCGGATCGAGGACTCGCTCTGGACGCGGTTGTCGGAAGGGGACGTGCATCGGGGCATCGGCGCGAGTTGCCCCGACTACGGCAATCTCGGCAATGTATCGAATTTCTTTTCCACCCATGGCATCTGCGATCCGGGCTCGTTTCCCTGGGCAACCAACGATCCGCCTTACACCCCTACGCCGGATCGCAACGGGCGCTCGGTGCGCGGGCCGGCCTTCGGGTGGGTCGGATCGGTGCAAGACGCCAAGGACTGGATCGACACCGTGGGGCCGCTCATTACGTGGCTGGAGGTGTGGAACGACTTTTTCGGCTATTCGAGCGGCGTGTATCGTCGCTCTACAGACCCGTCGAACGCTCAGGCGGGATCCCACTTCATGCTCGTGGTTGGCTATAGCGACGCCCTACAGGCGTGGCTTTGCAAGAACTCGTGGGGCACCGGGTGGGGTATGAGCGGGTTTTGCTGGGTAGGCTATGGCGATTCCGGAATCGACCAGTACGCCAAGGCCAGCGTGCGAAATGTCAACGCGGATCCGTGGACCAAGCGCCGCCTCCACAATGGCAACCTTTACGAGAGCGGCAACGGAGCCATGAACCGCAACCTTGAGGTGATGGGCTCCGACGGTAGCCGGATCCTGCACCGCTGGCGGGAGGGTGGACCTCCGTTTACCTGGGGGACAGCCAAAACCTTCGCTAACCCGTCTTCCGCAATTCGGGCCATGGAGCAAGTTTAAGGTATTGGTATTGTTAGAGTCGACCTTGCCAAGTCGGCACTACAGGGCGGCGACTGGAAGGGTTGGACTTGGCAGCTCAGCGATGATCCGGGGTGGCGGTTGGGGCGGCAGGGTCAGCTTGAGGCGCTGCAGCAGAAGCAACTGGTCACGTTCCGGCTGGGTATAGCGCGGCAGGACGAGATGGCGGCCGTCGCTGGTCGGCAAATGCACGTCCACCATCTGGATGGCGGAGAATTTCTCCAGCACCGCCCGCGGGGTCAGTCCCGGCGCCAGGGCACGCAGGCGCTGCTTCAGGGTCACCGCCAGGCAATAGGCGACGAAGGCGACGAAGATGTGGGCCTCGATGCGATGGTCGCGCTGGTGGTAGATCGGCCGGATCGCCAGATCGCCCTTCAGTTCCTTGAAGGCCTGCTCGATCTCGGTGAGTTGAATGTAGAGGCGCCACAGCTGCGCCGGGTCCGCTTCGCCGAGGTTGGTGCGCAGCAGATAGCGGCCCTCGCGCCGCCGCGTCGCTCGCAGCTTGTCCTTGTGCAAGGTGTAGCCGAAGGTAACGGGGCTGAGCGGTGCGTCGGTGCCGGGCAAGCGGATATCGACCAGGGCGTAGACATGGCCGGCCTCCTTCTTGGCGGCGCCGAGCTTGAGCAGCAACTGATCGCGGCTGAGCTTCTGTTGACGCAACGCACCCAGCCGTCGCCACAGCTTTTTCAGGCGCCTGCGGCGCATGGCGCGCTCCTTGGCGACACGATCGCGGCTCTCGGCGAAGATGTAGATCTCGCCATCCTGCGCCAACAGCTTCACCTGCACCCCGGGCCGGGCGTCGTGCCACGGCTTGTCGAGCAGCGCCTTTTCCAGTCGGCTCAGCCGTCCCTTGGGCGTGCCGACAAGATAGTGCACCGGCGGGTTGCTCTGGCGCATCTCGGCCAGCACGTCTTCGGTCGGAATTCCTCGGTCCATCACCCAGGTGCGGTTGGCCTTGCCATACTGCACCTCGATCCTGGCAAGGAAGTCGGCGAGGGTCGTGTTGTCGGCAGTGTTTCCGGGCATCACCTCGTAAGCCAGCGGCAAGCCCTCCGGCGTGACGATCAGCGCGATCACCACCTGCACGCAATCCGGACGCTTATCGCGGCTGTAGCCGAAGCGCCGTTTGCCCTCGGCCGGAGGATCGATCTCGAAGTAAGTGCTGGTCAGGTCGTACAGCAGAACGTCGAAACCGATCCCGAACAGGCTCTGCCAGCGCCCCTTGAGGAACGAAAAGAAGGCCTGCTTGTGCACCAGAAGCTTGTCCAGGCAGCGGTAGAGCTTGTCGATCTGCACCA
>CAZLYT010000240.1:0-5057 GCA_964563515.1 uncultured Candidatus Competibacteraceae bacterium
CGTGTGGCCCCGATCCTCCAGCGCGTCGCGCACCCGCCGGCTGCCGTAGAACGGCCACTCGAGATGGATCTCGTCGATGAGCCGCATCAGTGCCAAGTCCTGCGCCGAGACCGGCGCGGGCCGGTGGTAGGCGCTCGAGCGGGCCACATCGAGCAGCTCGCAGCGGCGCACCTTGGGCAACTCATGGTCGGTGTGAATCTGCGCTCGGCGCTCGCTCATTGGCCGCGCCCGAGCACTTGTCGAGTAGCCCCGGGCGATTGCTCGCCCGGGGCCCTCACCAGAACCGGACAAGGAGATTTCCACCATCCGGCTCCTCCGCTGATGTGCCTCGTGGACGTCAGCCCCAGATTCGAACCGTGATTCGCGGGCGGGGCATCGAGTAGCGTTCGAGTAAGCGCTCGAAACGCTCCCATGTGAGACGCCGGCGTTGGCTGCGACGGCGCAGCCACTTGAACCAGGACCGCTTGGCCATCGCGACCAAACAAGCGAGGCTCCGGAAGTTGCCGTTCACCCCGAAGTAATTGAAGTGACCGACCAGGCGTCTCCTGAGCGCCGCATACTGCTCCTGAACCGGGAGGTGTCGATGGCGACGACACCACTCGGCGACGGACTGGATGGCCCGCCTCAGGCGCGCATGCCGGGTCTTACACCACATCGACCAACGCCCGCTTCGAGTCCGACGCCAGTAGAACGTGAACCCGAGGAAGTCGAAGGTGCTCGGACCTTTCCCGCCGCGCTGAGACGCCCGAGGGCGCTCGAAGGCCACGAGGCGGGTCTTGTCCGGATGCAGGGCCAATCCGTGGCGCTCCAAGCGCTTGCCGAGCACCGCCCGGACCCGCTCAGCGTCGTCGCGTCGCTCGAAGCCGATGAGGAGTCGAGTCACCCGGAGGAACCGCCCCTCCGGGTGCTCACAGAACCGGACGTGAACGTCTCCGCTCATCCGGCTCCTCCTATCCAGCCTGCCCGTAGAGCAAGCGCCAGTGAGCAAACAGTCCGGGCTGGCGGCGCGCGATGCGGCGCAGCCATTGCTCGGCCCGCCGTCGATGGCGGCGCAGGCGTTTGAACTTGCGTGTCGCCCACCGGGCCAATTTGCGGTCGAGATGTTGCAGGGTCGGGTAGAGCGCCGATTTGTAAAAGGCGCCGTAGTAGTTGACCCAGCCGCGGATGACCGCATTGAACATCCGTGCCAAATCGTCAAGGTCCTTGTCGCTGCGCAGCTGCAGCCGCCAGCCTCGGACCTCGTGGCGAATCGCCTTCGCAGCCTTGTTGCTGATCGCCGGGCTAAAGTTGATGAAGTATTTGCCCCAGCGGTTCTTCGATCGGCGTGGGCGAAAGGTGTAGCCCAGAAAATCGAAGCTGGTGCAGGGATACTCCAGAAGCCGATCGTCATCTTTGCAGTAGACGATCTTGGTCTTCTCCGCATGGAGCTCCAGCCGGCAGTCGGCAAAGCGCCGCTCCAGCGCGGCCTTGAGGCCCTCGGCCTCGTCCCTTGTCCGGCAGTGGCACAACGCATCGTCCGCATACCGCTCGAAGGGAATCTGCGGGTAGGTGCGCTGCATCCACGCGTCGAAGGTGTAGTGCAGAAACAGGTTGGCCAGCAACGGGCTCACGACACCGCCTTGCGGCGTGCCGCGCTCCCGGCACTGGAGGCTCCCGTCCGCCAGCTGCACCTCGGCCCGCAACCAGCGCTCAAGGTAGAGCACTACCCACTTCTCTCGGGTGTGGTGACGAACCGCTCGCATCATGAGGTCCCAATCGATGGTGTCAAAGAACCCCTTGATGTCGAGATCGACGACCCAGTCAAACCGCCAACAACGCTTGCGCGCCTGGCCGATGGCCTGGTGGGCACTTTTGCCGGGCCGATAGCCATAGGAGTCGGGGTGGAATAACTTCTCCAGCTCCGGCTCCAGGGCTTGCTTGACGACCGTCTGGGCGATCCGATCGGCGACGGTGGGCACTCCTAGGCCACGGACTCCGCCGTCGGCCTTGGGAATCTCCACCCGCTTGACCGGTGGGGGCATCCAGCTCCCGGACGCCAGTCTGTTCCAGAGCTTGTAGAGGTTGTTCTCCAGGTCCTCGGCAAACTCGGCCAACGACTGTTCGTCCACGCCCGCCCCTCCCTGGTTGGCTTTGACGCGTTTGTAGGCTTCCCACACCTGACGTTTGGTGATGGGAAACGGCTTTGTCTGAGTCAAGGAAGTCCTCCCATCGCTGGTTGCCTCCTCTGCCCAGACCGGATAGGGCAACCCCTTCGCTTCAGCCCCGTTACAGGACCTTCATCACTACTACAGGTTGCTCCGTCCCTGTACCCCGCATCGGTACTCGCACGCTTGGGGGGCTTCCCCTTGCGTTTCTCCCTTGGCATCGGGGTGACAGGTTCCCACGTTCCACACAAGAGCCTGGACCGCGTTCTCGCCGCCTTCATGCCGGACGCCGCCTGGGCAGTAGACAGGTTGCCCCCAGACTGATCCCGGGATAACGACTCTCCCCCGGTTTTGACGTCGTCCCTACGCTTTCGACACTTCATCAGCGGTTCACTTGCGTTCGACTCCACGGTCCGTACCTGACCGGGTCGTGCCCGGCCTTTTCCCAGCTCGCGCACCACCACCTCTCTTGAAGGCAGCAGCAGTGGGTGGTTTGAAGCCTCCGCCTGCACGGCGGCTTCGGGGGGCCTCCCCCCATCTCTTGTGCAGCATGGCTGCACGGAGGGCTTGCGCCCTCCAGTGCGCCTTCGTGGCGCACAGTCATCGGCATAACGGATGAGCGTCGCCGTGCCACGAAGGCGCGGCTTCACCTCCCGCTCGAACCACGCGTCGAGCACGTAGTGCAGGTAGACGTTTCCCAGCAGCGGCGAGAGCACCGAACCCTGGGTCGTGCCACGCTCGGGCTCGGAGTATTCCTCGCCGTCCAGCACGCCCACGTGTAAACACTTGCCGATGAGCCGCAGCAGCGACCCGTCAGCCACCCGTGCCTGGAGCATCTCTTTCAGCCTGGCGCGATCCAGACTGTCGAAGAAGGACACGATGTCCGCCTCCAGGACCCAGCTCACTTTGCCCCGGTGCACCACCCGGGTCAGGGCCCGCACGGCGTCATGGGCGCTGCGCTTGGGCCGGAAGCCGTACGAACAGTCGAGAAAGTCCTGCTCGTAGACCGCCTCCAGCACCTCGCGCACGGCGTCCTGGACAATCTTGTCCTCCAACGCCGAGACCCCTATCGGCCGCCACTGGCCCATCCCCTTCGGGATGTGGACACGCCGCAGCGCCTGGTGTCGATATCGCTTCGACCTCAGCCGCTCCTGGAGGTCCGCCAGGTTGGCGCAGAGCGCCTCCCCGTAAGCCTCCTTCGTGACCCCATCCACCCCCACCGCCGCATCCTTGCGCAGGCGGTGGAAAGACCGCTCCAGGGCCGACACATCCAGCAGATGCGCCAGCGAGTTGAACCGTCCCTCAGGTTCCCCTCGCGCTCGTTCCACTACCTTCAGAAGTTCCGGTGACATGCCCCTCGACGTCAATGCGTCCGACATGGTTCCCTCCCGAAGCTCACATCAGCACGGGCCGCCTTTGCTCGGCCGGGTCCGGGCGCCATCCCGTTCCCCGACGTCAGCGCTCGTATGCAGCCCTCCGACTCCCTCATCCCCCTCAGCCGCCGCTTCGGTCATCCCTCGCCAGCGGCCTACCTCGAGGTGGGTGCTTGTTCTTCACCGCCCGACACACGCACCCGCTGGCGTGCCAGACGTCGGAGACGGATCACCGGCTCTCCGTGTCGCCGGGTCTTCCCGAGGAAGGATGAGGGCCTCCCAGGTTCCTGGGCCGTCCTCTTCGAGCATGCCGTGGTCGAAGACCCCGCCGGGTGCGACTCCCCCCTCGCCCATGACGGTGAGATCGCTGTTGCCTTCAGGTTATCCAACACCCTGGGCACCCGAGATCGGATTTCTTTCGTGGCTGCATGGCCCACGGCCTACTCGTTCGCCTACCTACGCATCGCCGGGCGCGTCGCCGCTCCCGTCGCAAGGCTCGCTACCGGCCTGGGCGGGCTCACCCCTGACCGGGCGGGTTTCGCACCCGCTGGACGACAAACGAGGTTTCATGGAGTCATCGCATACTCCATCCCCCTCGACCAGCCTTTCCTGGTCGCACTGGATAAAAAATCGTTCTCCATCGCCAGCCGTCCGATCTTGGCGTGGAGCTTCTCTACCTCCTGTTCGTTGTGCTGGGCCTCGACCGCATTGCCACCGAAAACATCCTCCGCGCCCTCAACCAGGCGCCGCTTCCAGTCCTGAATCTGATTGGGGTGCACATCAAAGTGCTCGGCCAGCTCCGCCAGCGTGCGCTCACCCTTCAGCGCGGCCAGTGCCACGTTCGCCTTGAACGCCGATGAGTGATTCCGTCGCTTTCTCCGGGTCACCTTCCTCTCCTTCTCTCTCAAGAACATTAAGCCTGAAGATTCCACTTACCAGGTCCGAATCCCTGTCCAACCGTCGGGGTCCAGGTCTGTCCATCGCCTCCCCGGGCAGGTAGCTGTTCTCGGCATCGCGCTCCAGCAGCCCCTGCCGTTCCAGGACACGGCCAACGCGGCGGGCAATGGTGTGGGCCAGTTGGGTGAGTTCGGCGCCGCTCGGCGCCTTCACCCAGCGCAACCGGACCGACCCGTCGGGGCGCTCGACATACACCCCATCGAGGAACAGCCTGTGGCAGTGGATGTTGAGATTCAGCGCACTGCCAAAACACTGGATCAGCGTGACCGCGCCGGTGTGGGCCGCCTTGCGGGGAAACCCGGCCTGCTTGATCAGATGCGTGGCAATGACGCGGTAAACGATGCCGAGCACTCGACCCATGACACCTAAGCGGCTGGCGAACAGGAAACGCAAGGGATATGGAAAGCTCAACACCCATTGGCGCATAGGCTGTTCCGGAAAAACCTCGTCCACCCAAAGCGCAGCACTTTCTGCCATACGGCGCGCCCCACAACTGGGGCAGAAACCGCGCCGTTTGCAGCTGCTATCAAGAGCTTTCGATAGCATTGTCCGCACAGTGGGAGACTATCAAGAGCCGTGGATT
>CAZLYT010000241.1:0-5639 GCA_964563515.1 uncultured Candidatus Competibacteraceae bacterium
GTCCCAGCGAAGCTCCACCGCACCGTCGCGTCCACGCCGCCAGCTCCGGGCAAGCGCCCCATAGGCCTCGCGCAGTGGCTCGGGAGCCGCGGATGGCAACACCATCAGCACCCGATCGGCGCCGAGAGCCTGGCTGATGGCAGGCGGAATCTCCTCGCGATGCAGGCGACGGAACAGATCGAAGGCCGGGTCCACGCTGATGCGCAGGGGGCGCGCCGGCAGCTCGAGCTCGAGCCGTAGCTCGCGCCCGGTCATCGCCACCTGATGCCGAATGACCGGCGTCTGACCCTCGATCTGGACCGCGATCGGGACCTGGAGCGCGTAGGGTGGGGCGTCCTGGGTTTGCTCGATGACCGCCTGTAAGCGAAACCCCGATCCCGCCTCCTCGACTTCGGGGTCGCGCAGACGCAAGGTCGGTGCCCCGGGGCGGGTGATCCACTGCTCGAAGAAGCCGTCCAGCGGCTTGTTGCTGACCTCGGCGAAACCTGCTTCCAGGTTGGACCAGCCGGCAATCTGGAAGGCATTGTCGGCGTAGAAACGGCGCAGACCAGCCACGAATCCCTGGTCGCCCAATAGCTCCCGCAGCATGTGAAATACCATGAGGGACTTGCCATAGCCCACCGCCTCGGTGACGGCGCTGTGACGGCCGCGAAAGTCATTTAGCGCCATGTCCTTGTTTGCGTCCACGTAGTCCGCATACTTCTGCAGAGTGTCGCGCCGGTACTCCGCTCCCTGGCCGCGCTGCTCCTTGAGGAGATGGTCCGCCAGGTAGCTGGTGAGACCCTCCGACCAGTTACCCGCGCTGAAGTCCACGTAGACGCCATTGCCCCACCAGTTGTGCAGAATCTCGTGGGGATAGGAGGTGTAGGGGATGAACGGCAGCCGGATCACCTGCGGGCCCAGCAGGGTGAACGAGGGCATGCCGTAGCCGGTTTCCCAGAAATTCTCGACCAGCGCGAACTTGGTGTAGGGGTACGGGCCGATCAGGCGGTCGTACATCTCAAGGTAGCGCCCGGTGAGCTCCAGGTAGCGCTCGGCCAGCGCCTCATCCGGCTCGCGTAGGAAGACCATCGCCTCCGACCCGGCGACCGGGTGGGCGTACTCCGTGAAGCGGGACGCCACCAGGTAGATCTCCTCCTGGGGAGTCGTCTCCCGCCAGCGCTCCTGGACTCGGCCTGCCTGCTCGCGCCGATCCATGCGCTGCCCTTGGCTCACCGAGCGCCAGCGCTCGGGCAGGTTCACTGCCAGCTCGAAGCTGAGCCAGGTGGCGTCCTCGATCGCCGGGTACCAGTAGCTGGTGCCGCCCAGAAACACGCCCTCGGGTCCGATGAGTCCGGGGGAGGTGCTGAAGCTGCGGCCGTACTCCTCGCCGCGCTGCGTCACCGAATGGTGGATCTCGCCCCCATAGCTCAGGGTGAAGCCTCCAAGGCCGGGCTCAAGTTCGACGCGGTAGGTCTCGATGGGAACGCCGGCGATGGCCTCTGGGGGCCGCCGCACCCGCGTCAGTGTCGCGCCTGTGCCCTCCAGGCGGGGGCTCAGGCCGCCGTGAAGCCGGAACATCAGGGTGTCGGGCGTGCTTTCCGGGAACCTGATCTCATCGTGGACCTCCAGGCGATGCTCAGCAGGAAACAGACGAACCTGGAGCGTGTGCTGGAGCGCTTGGGCCAGCGCCGCGGGGGCGGCCAGCACCAGGAGCAGCAACCCCAGGAGCAGCAACCCCAGGAGCTGGTATCGATGGTGATATGTGTGCATGCAGCGAGAGATGAGTTGGAGGACTCGCGAGTCTCGCCCGCACCGCGTCGTGATTCAAGGCAGCGCGGGGCGCTTCCGGTATTGTAGAAGGAGCGCCGCCCGCCGCGATTGCCCGGACCGCGGTAAGGCGCCACGGTGTGCCGCCATTGTTCGCTGTCGCCGGATCCACGTGCGCTGGTGCCAGCGCGCCATCGGGTCGAGGCCCGTCGCGCCTACCAGCTTTGCCTGTGCCGACTGTTGAGATCGTTGCAGCGAAGTTGGGCTCGGATGCATTGCCCGAAAAGCATTCTCGCCATCGAATAATCTGGGCTGGCACCAATCACTGACGAGCCGAGTTCACTGGCGGGTGGAAGCCATCAGGGCATCAATGGCGTCCAGGTGGGGTTGCTGCTCTGAAGCGTCGAGCAGCGACGCAGTGAAGGAGTTGCGTGCCAAGGTAGCCAGCTTGTCTCGCCCCAGCCCAAGCGCCCGTTGAATGGCCAGGTAGTTCTCTTCTAGATAACCGCCGAAATAAGCCGGGTCGTCCGAGTTCACGGTCGCCCGTACGCCCTGCTCCAAAAGCCAGCCGATATTGTGGTCCTCCATGCGCTCGAACACCCGAAGCTTGATGTTCGACAGCGGGCACACCGTCAGTGGCACCTGCTCTCGTGCGAGTCGGCGCACCAGCTTCGGATCCTCCTGACAGCGCACGCCGTGGTCGATTCGGATCACCTCGAGCTGGTCTAGAGCCTCGACGATATAGGCTGGTGGGCCCTCCTCTCCAGCGTGGGCCACGGCGAGAAATCCGGCTTTGCGCGCGGCCTGGAACACCTCGCGGAACTTGCCGGGTGGGTTTCCCTGTTCAGAGGAGTCCAGCCCGACCGCCGCTATGCGGTCTCGGTATGGAAGTGCCTGCTTTAGGGTATCCATGGCCTCGCGGGCACTCAGATGTCGTAGAAAGCACAGGATGAGGCGGTGACTGATGCCCAGGCGGCGATGGCCTTCGGTCAATGCGTCGTGGATGCCACCGATCACGGTACCCAAGGCGACGCCGCGTTCGGTATGCGTCTGAGGGTCGAAGAAGATCTCCACATGGCGAACATTCTGCTCCGCCACTCGGGTCAAGTAGGCCCAAGTCAGGTCGTAGAAGTCCGGTTCAGTAATGAGTGCCGCGGCGCCCTGGTAGTAGATGTCGAGGAAGTCCTGTAATTGAGTGAACTCATAGGCCTCGCGCAAAGCTTCGACCGATGGGTAGGGCAAGGCGACCCCATTGCGTTCGGCTAGCTGAAACATCAGCTCCGGTTCCAGAGTGCCTTCTATGTGTAAATGTAGCTCCGCTTTGGGCAATTCATGAATAAACGATTTCAGGTCGGAATCAAGTGCGGGTGATTCGGTCATAGCGATAGTACCTCGTAGCGCATTGGACAATGCCAGGACGTTTTCTATCGAACCGTTCGAATTGCGCCGTGGACGGCGCTCGCCTTCGAGATTCACTGTGCCTCGTCGATTCATTAATACTAGTAGCCAAGTCGCAGCGCAGGCAAACTCAACTTCCGATGCGTGTCTTCGCCACTCGATGCCCCGCACAACGCCCTCGCCCGAGCCCCGTCTCGTCGTTCCCGCGCACGCGGGAACCCAGTGAAAGAAGTTGATTGACTGGATTCCCAAGTGCGCGGCAATGACCGGAGGCAGAGGCTCCCTGGGGCCGATGCGAAGTCCCCATCTCGAAAAAGCCCTTCATCCCGGACTGGCCTCAGCGGAAAGTATTTCGCCGTGCCCACTGTCAGCTGCCCGAGAGCGCACGGCCGGAGGCTGGGCGGAGTCACCTACGGCCGCAATCCTGTCGGCATTCCAAGGGCGCGTGTCCGCAACGCTCGAGCGCTCCCACTTCAGTGCACCACCGACGGTGGGGCCGGCAGGAAGGGCAACACGTTGCGGAAGCCCTGCCATCCGGCGCCGACCGGGGTCTTCCATTGAGGCGTGTCGCGCACCACCCAATGAAGAAAGCCCCCCGGAGCGGGGGGCTTCAATGTCTAGATCTTCAAAAGCTACCTGTCATGGCATCATGCGCCGTCTTTGTCGGCGTCGAATTCCATGTCGCCCGTGGACTGGCGGAGATAACCGCCCAATGGAAGCTGGCTCTTGTGTATATAGCGTTTCCCGAGGTTGTCGTCGCCGTCTTCGACCACGTATTCCAGGCCAACCTTGGCGCCTTTGTACTCCACGCTCGCCGAGATGGTGAATTTGCCGCCACCATCAGACTCCATGAAGTGGAAGTAGGTGAGGTCGGAATAGTCTTCCTCGGTAAAAAAGAAATACAGTGGGCTCCCCGGGCCATCGCCGAGCCAATACCACTGGTTCTCTTTGTTCACCCCGGGCAGATGAATGATGCTTTCGATTGGGCTGGTCTTGTAGGACTGCCCCACCAAGACATAAATCTCCGGGTCACCTCTGTACCAGGGCTCATGGTCGTTGTGCATATAGACCTGGGGGATTCCGATGTAGAAGTACCCTGCGGTAGCGCTCAGCCCGAGCTCGTTCCCATCTTCAGTGCGGGGCCCCGGCTCGGGCACTGCCAGCGCCCCCTCCTTGATCCCGCGGCCGTCGTACTCCTTCGGGGCGATCACTAGAGTGGGGGTCTCCGGCGCCGCATGGGCGTCCAGAATGACCTGTCGGCCAGTTTCCACCGAGTAGGCGACGATGGCTGCGATCTCGTCCTCGTCACCGATCGGGTCGTAGGCCACCAGCAGGTCGCCGTCGCCGCGCCAGGATTTGCGGTGGCTGTCCACGGGGAAGTACACGTTGACCCCGGCGAACTCGGGCTTCATGGTGGTGGCGATCCGGTCCTCGGTATGGTTGGCGAGGCCAATCAGTCTTTGCACCAGCCCGGGGGGCAGGCCCACGTCGGAACGGCCCTGAGCCTTCTGCAGGGTGTCTTGGAAGACCAGTATCTGTTCCTCGTTACGGGAGGCCAAGGTCTCTTCCAGCAGAAACTTGCGCAGCGCCGGATTCGATAAGGCCCCCGCGGTCTGCGAGGCCAGTGCGTCCAAATCGGCGTTGATCTCCAGCGCTTGTGTGGCCGTTACACCTTGCGCCATGGCCGGTATCGCTGTCACGGCCGACAGTAGCAGGGGAGCTGCCACCAAACCAGTAATCAGGTTTCGCGTATCCATGATTGGTCGATCCTTCGTTTCGAACTTGACTGGGAGTTGATTTATCTCGCGGAGTGGACGGTCCAAAGATGGCCGAATAGTTCCGCACCCGATAACAGCGAGCTGCGAAGGGCAAATGAGATTATCTGCTTGCCGGAGCAACCGCGCTGTTGGTGGGCAGTCTGGCGTTCATGAGTTTCCTTTCCATTTCCAGAATCCGGGTGGTTGTAACGGCTATAGTTTTAGTGTTGCGCCTATGTTTCCGTTGTTTTTGACTTGGTGAATAGTTCACAAAACCCAATTGCAATCTGCACGCGACAAAGTGTGAGTGGTATTTCGGCGTGCTGCACGGGATTGGTGGGCGGCTATTGGATATCCGATGCCGCTTGCCGGAACCGCGCGTGCACGGCATGATTCCCAATCATTGCGGTGCCGGCCATTGGGCATTCTTTGCCGCCAGCCCAGATCCACGCACGAAAGCCGGTGGAAGGCGGCCCCGGCTGGCCGATAGACTTCCGATATGAACACGATGCCGCCGACTGCCGAGATGGAGCGGGCATACCTGGAGCGGGACGCCTCCTACGAGGGCTTGTTCTTCTTGGGCGTTCGCACCACCGGGATCTTTTGCCGCCCAACCTGCCCGGCACGGAAGCCGCTCCCGAAGAACGTGGAGTATTTCTCGACCGCGCGTGCCGCTCTCGTGGCCGGGTACCGCCCGTGCAAGCGCTGTCGGCCACTGGAGATGGATGATCAGCC
>CAZLYT010000242.1:0-10904 GCA_964563515.1 uncultured Candidatus Competibacteraceae bacterium
GCTCCTGACAGCGTGTCGATTGGTCGTGTCTGTGGGCGCCGAGTCCTCCTGCTCCGTGGTCTTGGCTCTGATCGTCTACCAGTTTGGTAGCCCGGGAGCCGATTGAATAGGGAAGGCGGCCGAATTTTTTGGCTTGAGGCCCGCGGTGGTCAACGCAAACGAACCTGCGCAGCACGGATTCGGTGCCGGGACCGGCGCGCCGCGGTCCCGGGACGGGAGGCCTCGGGGAGCGCCAGCCGTAGATATAAAACGGCCCTCTCCGGCCGGCGGAGAGGGCCAAGCCGCAACCGGCTGAGCCGGACCCCGTGGAGGAGGTCGTGGAGAAGGCCCGGGCTGCAGCGCCGTTGCTAGCCAGGTCCCCGGCGGGAATATGGCCGCAAGGGAAATCCAGCGTCTCGGTCTCAGCGCAGGCTGAAACCCGAATCGGGCCAGGCCGCCATGCCGCAGCCATCTGTCAGCGTCCGTCGCTCCGCGCCAGCGGCCGTGCACTGGGTATGGTGTTCGGGGGCGGTAGCGCGCTTGAAGGCTGCAGGCGTTCGGAAAGAGCTGTATCGCGCATTTGGGTAAGATGGTCTGACCAATTCTGCGGCCAGATTCTAGCGGCTCCGCAAGCCAATCTCCAACTGGAGATTCTCGCGTATACGGAACGACTTACAAGCGTTCGCTGAACCCCTCGGCCTGTCGATTGAGTGCAACAATGGTCAGACCAATTGCCCGTGCCAGCTCAGGGTGTAGACGCCCGCTGGCCAGGTGTCAAGTACAGCCGACAGCGGTTCTGCCACCCAACTGACAGCGTTTCACCGGCAGGCGCCGGTGCGATTAGGCTTCGAGATCAGTGCGTTACTACTCGCGTCGGCCGCCCGCCGAGGGATTTTTGCGCGGTCCGGCCGCGCGGCCGCTGCGCTTACGATCCTCGAGGCTTGCCCGCAGGGTGGCCGCAATGAATGCCAGCCGTCGGTGTGCGGCAGCGCGGGCCGCATCGGAGTCGCGGGCCATGATGGCTTCGAAGATCTCGCGATGCTGAGCCCGCAGGATTGCCAAGTTCTCCGGGTCTTGACTCAAGTTTTCGAGATTCCTGGCCACATCTACCCGCAACAGGTTGTAAAGGCCCCGCATGACGTGGACCAGGGCAAGGTTGTGGGAGGAATCGGAGATGGCGAGGTAGAACTCCGCCACCGCCTCGGCTTCGCTAAGGAGTTCCTGCTCGTCGTCGTCGAAGGTTGCGACCAGGCGCCGATAGCGCTCGCGGAGGCTGGCCCGATCGGCCTCGTTGGCCCGCTCCGCCGCGTAATGGGCGGCAATCTCCTCCAGCGCATGGCGCAGCTCGAGCACATCGAAGGAGGCATCGGAGGAGGCCCGCATCAGATGTACCAAGGGATCGGTCAGCGTATGCGAGACCACGTCGCACACAAAGGTGCCCCCCCCGCGCCGCGATTGCAGCAGACCGCGCGACTCCATTACCACGATCGCTTCGCGTAGAGAGGGCCGGGAGACGTGCAGGCGCTCCGCCAGGTCTCGCTCGGCGGGTAGGCGATCGCCCGGCTTGAGGCTACCCTCCAGAATGAGCTTCTCGAGCTGGCGCACGATGGAGTGGGAAACTCGGGAAACCTTGATTTTCTCGAACTGGACCATTGGACTCCCAGCGATCGTGCTCTGCCGGGCATGAGAGCCCACGCCCGGTCCTGCACCCGTACGCTGGCAATCATAATCAGCCGGGCATGGCTTCACCAAGAAGCCGAGCTGCGGTGGTCCCGGTCGCGCGATACGTTGCGCTCGCCCCAGCGACGCCACGATAGGACGATGCTCAAACCTGGGTACAGAGGCGCAATGCGTCGTAGATCGAAGCGTGGATGTTGCGGCTGGCCACTGCGTCTCCTATTCGGAATAGCTGGAAGCGGCCCTCCGGATTGCTCCGCAGCGTTTGTGGGCGGCCCGCGATGAGGGCGTCCAGGTCCACTTCGCCACCGTTCACCGAGTGTGGCGCCAGCTCGAAGTAGAGCTCGTCCAGGGGCAGGGTGCCGTGCTCGACCACCACCTGGTCTACGCTGCGCTCGATGCTGGCATGCAGGTACTCGTTGTAGAGGGTGGCGATCAGCTTGCCGCCTTCGCGACGCACCGACCGCAGGCGATGATTCACCGTCATCCGCACGTCTTTTTCGTAGAACACCTTGAGGTAACTCGGCAAGTTGGTGCCACCGATTTCCGCGCCCACCATCCGGTCCGGCGTCACCAGCTCCAGCTGCAGTCCTTGACCGGCCAGAAACTCGGCGCAGGAGATGCCCGGGTGCTGGCCATTGTCGTCGTATAACATCACCGTCTGACCCGGTTGGGTGCGGCGCTCGCCGCTGAGTACATCCCAGGTGCTAGCGACCAAGTCCTCGCCGGCGGTCAGAAGGCTGGTGTTGGGGATGCCGCCGGTCGCGACGATCACCACCTCGGGTTCGAGGGCCAGAACGTCCTCGGCCTGGGCATAGCAGCCGAAGCGGATCTCCACACCCAAGCGCTCCAGCTCGGCGGCTAGCCAATCGACGATGCCGATGATCTCTTTGCGCCGCGGCACCCGTGCCGCCAGCTGAATCTGGCCGCCCAACTCATCGGTGGCCTCCTGCACCGTGACCTGGTGGCCCCGCTCGGCAAGCACACGCGCCGCTTCCAGGCCGGCGGGCCCAGCGCCCACCACCACCGCGCGACGCAGTGGACCGTCGCTGCGTGGGACACGGTGAGGCAGGCTTATTTCGCGCCCGGTGGCCGCATTGTGGATACAAAGCGCATCGCCGCCCTCGTAGATGCGGTCGATGCAATAGCCGGCTCCGACGCAGGGCCGAATGCGGGTTTCCTCGCCAGCGGCGACCTTGGCCACGAAGTAGGGATCTGCCATCAGCGCGCGGGTCATACCCACCATGTCGACGCAGCCCTCCCGCAGCGCGTGGCGAGCGGTGGCGACATCATTGATGCGGGAGGCGTGGAAAATGGGAACGTCGATGGCATCGCGCACCCGACGCACGAAATCCAAATGCGGGCCGGCAGGGGTCCCCATGCCGGGGATCACATGGGAGAGGCCCTCGTCGGTGTCGATGTGACCGCGAATCACGTTGATGAAATCAACGCCGCCAGTGGCAACCAGGGTGCGAGCAATACTCAGTCCCTCGCTAGCCGTGATGCCACCATCCAGGTCCTCGTCCATGACCATGCGAAAGCCGACGATGTAATCCTCACCCACCTCCCGGCGGATGGCCTCCAGCACCTCCAAGCCGAAGCGCATGCGGTTTTCCAGGGCGCCGCCATACTCGTCATCGCGGCGATTGGTGAGGGGCGACCAGAAGGCATCCAGCAGGTGGCCATAGGCCTCGATCTCGACCCCATCGAGGCCGCCCTCCTGGCAGCGCCGGGCAGCGGCCGCGTAGGCCTGCACCACGCGGCGGATGTCGAAGCGCTCCATGGCCTTCGGGAACGAACGATGGGCTGGCTCGCGAACGCACGAGGGGGAGATGGTGGGTAGCCAGTGCTCCCGGTTCCAGTAGGTGCGTCGGCCCAGGTGGGTGATCTGACACATGAGGCCGGCGCCGAGCGCGTGTACCCGTCCGCTCAGCGTTCGGAACCAGGGGAGAATGTCATCGTCGCCCAGATACAGGTTGCCGAATGCAGCCGGCGAATCGGGTGCCACGCAGGCGGAGCCGCCGAACATGGACATGGCGACGCCGCCCCGCGCTTTTTCCTCGTGGTAGCGTACGTAGCGCTCCTTGGGCTTCGCGTCCTCGCTGTAGGCCGGCTCATGGGAGCTACCCAGCACCCGATTGCGCAGGTGCAGATGCTTGAGCTGAAACGGTTGCAGTAGAGGATCGCTGGTGCTCATGGTGGACTCCGAGAGGGGATGCGGCGGGCGGGGTCAGCGGTAGTCGTCGGGCAGGGCCGACTTGCGGCGCTCGATGTAGTCGCGCAGGGCTTCGTCGACTCCGGGATCGATCGGGGGCGCCTGGTAATCGGCCAAGGTTCGCTTCCACAGCGCATTGGCACGCATCGCCGCATCGCGACAGCCCGCCTCCCGCCACTGCTCGTAGGAATCATTGTCGGACAACATGGAGTGGTAGAAGGCGGACTCGTAGTTGGCCATGGTGTGAGCGCAGCCGAGGAAGTGCTGTCCCGGCGGCACCTCCCGGAACGCGTCCAGGGCGAGCCCGTTGTCGTCGATCTCGAGGCCCCCAGCAAACACGTGCATCATTCCACGATGATCTGCGTCCAGCATGAATTTTTCGTATCCCATGGCGAGGCCGCCTTCGAGCCATCCGGCGCAGTGCATGACCATGTTGATTCCCGCCAGCACCGATGGCATGAGCGTATCGGCGCTCTCTTGGGCCGCCTGGGCGTCGGGCAGCTTGGAGGTGGTCAGGCAGCCGCCGCCCCGCAAGGGCACACCTAGCCGGCGCGCTAGCTGGCCCACGGCGAGATAGCCCAGCGCCGGCTCCGGCATGCCGAAGGTGGGGGCACCCGAGCGCAGCGACATGGAGCTGGTGAAGGTGCCGAGGACCACCGGCGCACCAGTCCTCAAGAGCTGCGTCAGGGCGATGCCGGTCATGGCTTCGGCCAGCACCTGAGCCACTGCCCCCGGGAGCGTGACCGGCCCCATGGCGCCACCCAGAATGAAGGGCGTCACGATGGCGCATTGGTTGGCGCGGGCGTACACCTTGAGCGCGGCCAGCATGGTGTGGTCGAACACCAGCGGCGAGTTGGTGTTGATGATGTTCACCAGCACGCAGTTCTGGTCGACGAACTCGCGTCCGAACGCGATGCGGCAAAGCTCGACCGAATCCTCGGCTCGCTCGCCGGCGGTCACCGAGCCCATCAGTGGCTTATCGGAGTAGCGCAGATGACTGTAGACCATCTCCAGATGTCGCTTGTTGACCGGGAGGTCCACGGGCTCGCAGACGGTGCCGCCGGAGTGGTGCAGGTAGGGCGTCGAGTAGGCCAGCTTCACGAAGTTGCGGAAATCCTCGATGGTGGCATAGCGCCGACCTTGGTCGAGATCGTGCACGAAGGGGGAACCGTAGGCGGGCAGAAACACCATGTTGTCGCCGCCATAGGTCACCGAGCGCTCGGGGTTGCGGGCGTGCTGGACGAATTCCCGCGGCGCGCTGGCGCGAATGATCGCCCTCAGCATGCCGGGCTCGAAGCGCACCCGCTCTCCCTCAACCTTCGCACCCGCCCGGCGCCAGAGATCGAGCACCTCCGGATCGCCCCGAAACTCCATTCCCACCTCCGCCAGAATGGTGTCGGCGGTCGTTTCGATGCGTTCCAGGTCGGCTTCGTCCAGTAGCTCGTAGCTGGGAATTCGACGCTTGATCCCAGCGATGATCTGGCCTCCGCTACTGGCAAGGCGGCTGGCTCGGAGGCGGTCGCGGGCAGCTCCTCGCCGGCGGCCGAGGGGGCGTTGGCTGCGGCTCGCCGAGGAGTCTTGTGGTTTCATGCTGGCGGCTCCCATGTCTGAGTTCAGCGGCAGCGGACAATGGCTTTCGAGCTTGTCCGGGGGCGCCGGGCTCGGTGGCGACTCTTGGTGGGCGCCGGCGCGGCCGTACCTGCGCCGCGCCATGCCTGTGCCGCACGCTATTCCCACTTCAGGTCTGGCATTACGCCAGATCCTATCGTTGGGCGTAAACTCCAATCGATGTCATGACATGCATGAGCGCAACGTATGTGAGCGCTGCGTGAGCTAGTTCCATCTGCGGATGCTCTGGTCACCTTCGAGGTGGCCGCCAGACACCTGAGTTTCACCCGGGCGGCGGCGGAGCTCGGCGTCAGTCAACCGGCAGTGAGCCGCAGCGTGCAACGGCTGGAGCAAGCGCTGGGGTTGCGCCTGTTTGTACGCTTGCATCGCGCCCTGGTGCTGACTGAAGCCGGCGAGCGGCTGTATCGGGATGTGGCCCTGGGGCTGACTCACATTTACGCATCCCTGGCCGACCTGCGGCGTGAGACCGGCGGGCGAGCCGCTGTAACCGTTTCGGGTTCCACGGCTTTCGCAACTTATTGGCTGCTGCCGCGGATGGCCCGCTTCCGCCAGCGGCATCCGGACATCGACCTGCGCTTTCAGGCCACCGACCGTGACATCGACCTGGTGGCCGCCGGCGTTGCCATTGGGATTCGCATGGGTGAGGGCAACTGGCCCGAGTACCAGAGCTGGCATTTCGTGGACGAGGAGGTCTACGCCGTGTGCAGCCCAAGCTATCTGAACGGCAGGCCACCACCTGCCAGCTTGAGGGAACTCGCCCGGGAAACCCTGATCCATCTGGACGAGCCTTATCGACCGCGGATCGGGTGGGCGGACTGGTTCCGTTTTCAGGGTGTGAAGCCCAACGAGTTCGACCAGGGGCTACACCTGAATGACTACGCGGTGGCCTTACAGGCTGCGCTGGAGGGGCAGGGGGTAGCGCTGGGATGGCGTCATCTGGTCGATCATCTGCTGGCTCGCGGTCAATTGGTGCAAGCCGTGCCACACGTCTACCGTTCTGACCGCACGGTCCGGTCTTTCTACGTAGTGGCGCCCGCAGGGCGTCCGCTGACACCCCAGGTTGCCGCTCTGCGAGACTGGTTGCTACGCGAGTCACACGCCAGCTAGTCGCCGGCTAAGTGCAGCGCTGCGCGGGTAGCTCCATGGGGCCGGAAATAACGAAGGGGGGAGTAAGACATTGCCGAGCGAACCGAGCAGCGGTTCAGTCAGCCAAAGCCTCTACGATCTGCTCACCGGTGACGAGGATGCCCGGGTCTGCAAAGACATCGACGATTCCGCGTGCCGAGAGCAGCCTCGCAGCTATCTGGTCCATTTGGGCTCCCTGGTATTCACCAAGATCGGTGACGAGATCGCTGGCGCCAAGTTGACCCTGACCTGGGTCATGGCGTCCTTGGGCGCTCCGGCCTTTCTTACCGGCCTCTTGGTGCCGATCCGGGAATCGCTGTCGTTGATGCCGCAACTGTTGGTGGCCGGTGCCATGCGGCGTCACCCCTTGCGCAAGTGGTTCTGGGTGGCCGGCAGCTTGGCTCAGGGACTGGCGGTGATCGGTATCGCGGGCGTCGTCGCCAGCGGATTAGAGGGGGCCGGGGCGGGGTGGGCCGTCATCGGGCTGCTGGTGGTCTTCAGCCTGGCGCGGGGGGTGTGCTCGGTCGCCCACAAGGACGTGCTGGGGAAGACCGTATCCAAGACTCGGCGGGGATCCGTGGGCGGCTATGCCACGGCAGTCGCCGGCTTGGCGGCGGTCGCCGTGGGGATCTATCTGCATACCGCCCGAGACGGCGGCGCCGACGGAACGCTGGTGTTCTTGCTATTGGTAGCAGGCACCTTGTGGTTGTTGGGCGCCTTGGTGTTTGCGGGGCTGCCGGAGGTGGCCGGTGCCACCACCGGCGGTGGTAACGCCATCGACGAGGCGCTCAGGCATTTAAATATGCTGCGTACCGATCAACAACTGCGCGAGTTCCTGCTCACGCGGCTGCTGCTGTTGAGCACAGCTCTCTCGGCACCGTACTACGTGGTGTTGGCACGGGAACAATCCGGGGAGGAGGGGCTCGCGACCCTCGGCGCTCTCATTATCGCAAGCGGAATTGCAAGTGCGGTCAGCGCGCCATTCTGGGGACGCCGGTCCGACCGCTCGAGTCGGCAGGTCATGATCGCCGCGGCTCTGATTGCCGCCGTCGCGGGAGTTGTGACGGCGGGTTCGGCCATGATCGGTTGGTCCTGGGCCACGTCGCCGGTAGCTCTGGCGGGCGCCTTGTTTGCGCTCAACGTGGCCCACGCGGGGGTGCGTCTGGGCCGTAAGACCTACCTGGTCGACATGTCTACCCAGGAAACGCGTGCTGCTTACGTGGCGCTCAGCAACACCGTCATTGGCGTCTGCCTGCTGCTGATTGGATCTTTGGTCGGCGCCCTTGCGGTACCCCTCGGGGCATCCGGAATCGTGTTCTTGCTGGCGCTCCTGGCATTGGCGGCCGCCGCAATGGCGTGGCGGCTCGATGAGGTGGAGCTGTAAGCAGTCGGCCCGGCATTGCAGGCTAGCCCGGGACCTGGGCGTCCCCGCCGCGGCCACTCTCCGGATGAGTGATTCGGGCTGCCAGCGGGTGGAAACCGCCTCGGTACTGTCACTCGCAATCGTCCTGATGGCTATGGTGGTCCTTCGAGGAGCGCCACAGGCCGTGACCGGTGACTACGAGGACGGCGAACATCAGCAGATAGAGTGCGGCCTTGAACAGACCAAGGCCGGTGGCAATGTCGACGGGGTTATCCATTGTAGTTATCTCCCGAAAGTGAGCGTCTGGGGCCGATAGTGGCTTTCACGGCTCGAGCAAGCATCCTGTGTGCCAGCTGCTACCAGACATGAGATGAACGCCGCCCGCTCTTGCCAGCTTTAGCCTGGGGAATTGGTACAGAAGCTGGGATCGGTCCTCGATCACTGAGACTTATCTGAGGAGGGCTCAGAAGTTGGTTGGAGTGCGCAAGGTGCTTTTCGCTACCCAGCCTGCGAGCCCCGCCGTTGGACCGGTGGTCGCGGGTCGATAGCTTATGCCAACCCAGTTTCCTTTCCCGGCAACGAGATAAACGATGCAGCAGCCCTTCCTCTGGCTCACTTTGCTCGCCCTCGTCGCGGTGCATGCCTGGATCAACATACGCAAGGCGGGGTTGCCAAAGCGGGATACTTATCCTGGCCAGGATGACACGGACGGTGGCGATTAGCGTCGAATGATTCCTGACCTGTGATGTCGACAGCGGTCGTCCGTTGGCCCAAGCGGCACGCCAGGTCAGCGCACTTTTTCGGCACCGCGGGAGGGCTTGACGAGAGTCGCGACGCTTGATCAAGGTAGCGGCAGGAGCCTCCCGTTCCAATCGCCGGCAAGCGGCAGCCAGTCACTCGGCGCGGGGCCGAACCGGGCGTTGATTTCTGCGACCCCGCCGGTGTTGGTCTTGCGCAAAAGAAAGCGACCCCTGACCGGGTCATAGAGTCCCACTGTCGTTGCGCCGTCACCATTCCAGTCGCCCACGATAGGCAACCATGGGCTGTTCGTGGGGCCGTAGCGCACAGCCAGATCCGCCACCCCGCCGGCGTTTGAGTTGCGGAGGTGAAAAGTGCCCGAGGCGGGGCTGTACAGTCCGATGCTGTGGCGACCGTCCCCGTTCCAATCGCCGGCCAGTGCCACCCATTGGGCGGCCATCGGACCATATCGGAAGATGTAGTCGGCGGGTCCCGGGCTGTTGCTGTTGCGCAGGTGAAATACGCCCCGGGCTGGATCGTAAAGGCCAATAGTGAACGTGCCGTCGCCGTCCCAGTCGCCCGCCAGCGGCGTCCACGACGCTCCCGTCGGACCATAGCGAAACTGGTTCAACTGCGACCCGGCAACATTGTCGTTGCTGAGGGCAAATACACCCGCAACCGGATCGTAGGAACCGATGGTATCGGTGAGATCTCCATTCCAGTCGCCGGAAAGCGGTACCGTGCTGGACGACGGCGACGACACCAGGGGCGTGTAGTCGGGAATTCCGGCGATTCGATCGTTGCGCAGCAAATAGCGACCGGTGCGAGGCTTGAACAGCCCAAATGAGTCTGCTCGATCGAGACGCTGCTCCGCGGGGCCGTGACCACCGCTGGCAGCCGCTTCCGCCACCATTTGTGCCAGCAATCGATGGGCGGCGGTGGTGGGATGTCGGTCATCCCAGAATAGGTAGCTGTCCTGCACCTTGAGGTTGTCGCGACACAGGTTTGCATTGAGACAGGCGGAGGTCACGTTCGAGAAGCCATACGAATTGGGGCTTGCCACCGCCGCTCGGTGCAGGGCCAGGGAGTCGAATCCGGTGACCCCTGCGCCGAAGAGCTCGATAGCTGCGAGCAGATCTTGGTTGAACTGCTCGCTGAGACGCGTGAAGCGTCCCGGAGAAGGGCTTTTGTTCGAGGAGGCGTAAGGGATCAACCCCAAGTCTGGCATCATGCCGACTAGGATTCGCTCCGCGCCGGCAGTTACCAGCCTGCTGACCGCATCGACAACACCGTCCACCGCATCCCGCCGGGCCGCGTCCAGCCTCGACTCGTTTCTCGTGTCGAGCAGGTCATTGGCGCCCGCCCACAGCACATATAGCGCGTCTGAATCCACCGAGTTGCTCCAGAGGGCCAGATATCCGGCGACTTCTTCGGGCAGGCTCGGGAAATTGCTGTTTGCTATCTCACTGTCGTAGATGCTGGTCTCGCCCCCACTCTGGGCGCCACCGTAGGCGACATTTTCCAGGGGAATGCCGAGCTCGATGGCGACATACTCTGGCCAAACGATGCCATTGCTGTACCGCCCCTGCCAATAGGGTGGATCGGCCGGTACCTGGCCCTGCGTGAACTGCAGCAGGTTGCCATCGTCACTCAGGCTGTCGCCGAATACGACCAGCTTCGAATAGGTGACGTCGGCTCGAGCAGGCAGCGTCGAAAATCCCAAAACTGTAAATGCTGCGAAACAGGTCGTTAGCAGGGCAAAGAAGGATCTGAACTTGTTTTTGTTCATGTTTTCCGGAAGCTTAACGCTCATGAGTGATGCCGTTGCCCAGCGATTTTCCCTAGACTTGGTCGCAATCCCTGCGCCATCCTCGGCGTTTGGCGCGATGCCTTCGAAATCCGGCAGGACTTCGGCACAAGCAAACCCGGCGGCGAACGGCCAGTCCCCGTTCAAGCCAGCGTCTCCTTGAAGGTACGTAACCGAAAACGCCATCACCAACCGTGGTGCGAGCCGATCCCGAGCCTAGGGGTCGGCGCCCAGGGTGGTGCAGCGCAATATTGCCTGATTACTGCCGCGGCGCTCAATCTCGCGACAATTGTTGTTCCCAACTGCCGTCCGCGCACTGGGGCGCGTCGGCAGGTATCAGGTAATAGTCGCCGGCGTTGGCGACAAAGATG
>CAZLYT010000243.1:0-6800 GCA_964563515.1 uncultured Candidatus Competibacteraceae bacterium
CATCCCTATGTGGACTATGCCTACTATCTCAAGGGGCTGGTCAACTTCTACCGCACCACCAGTTTCTTGGACCGCATCTTGCCACCGGACCCGACCCGAACCGACAGCGCCGCGGCGCGCCAGGCATTCCAGGATTTCGACGATCTGGTCCGGCGTTTTCCGCAAAGTCCCTACGCCGAGGACGCCCGGCAGCGAATGATCTATCTGCACAACAACCTAGCCTCGTTCGAGGTCAACGTTGCCGACTACTACATGCGGCGTGGCGCTTACGTGGCTGCCGCCAACCGCGCCGCTTACGTGGTGGAATCGTACCCGCGAGCGCCGGCGGTGGAGGATGCGCTGGCGATCATGGCCGAGGCCTACATCAAACTGGGCCTGCTTGAGCTGGCGCGAGACGCCAGCCGGGTGCTTGCCACCAACATGCCGGACTCGCCCTACCTGGCGCGGGTCAACGATAGTTTGCGCAGGGCCGAAGCTAGCGCCGGCGACACGCCATCTTGAGGGTCCATGGAATGTGGGACTTCTTCCAGACCGTCCGTCATCGCCACTCGATACGGAAATACCAGCCTGACATGGCCGTGGAGGATAGCCGCTTGCACGCCGTCCTAGAGTCGGCCTGCGCCGCGCCTTCGGCCGGCGATCTGCAGGCTTACCGAATCATCGTGGTGCGAGATCCCGAGCTCCGTCGGGACTTGAGCCACGCCGCAGAAGATCAGGCCTTCGTCGCCGAAGCGCCCGTCTGCCTCGTGTTCTGCACGGATTCGCATCGCTCCGCGGTGCAGTACGGGGAGCGCGGCGCCCGTCTATACGCGCTGCAAGACGCCACCATCGCCACCGCCTATGCGCAGCTCGGCAGCGTCGCCGCGGGCCTGGGCAGCACCTGGGTAGGGCGGTTCGACGACGATCGGGTGACGACGCTGCTTAACCTGGAACCTGGTATTCGGCCAGTTGCCCTGCTGTGCGTCGGTTATCCCGCAGAGTTGCCGCAGGAGAGCCGCCGCCGACGGTTGGACGAGATCGTCAGCTACCGATAAGCGGGCACGAGCCAGACGACGGCCCTGTGACGGGCCGTCCGCCTGCCCAGGAGTGCTCTACTCGAAGAACTCCAGCATTCGCGGCCCGATATCGGCCGGTGAGCGCACGATCGCCACCCCGGCTGCCTCCAAAGCGGCGAACTTGTCCTTGGCGGTGCCTTTGCCACCGGTAATGATGGCACCCGCATGGCCCATGCGCTTACCCGGCGGAGCGGTCACACCAGCGATATAGGCGACCACCGGCTTGCGGACGTGGGCCTTGATGAAGTCGGCGGCGTCTTCTTCTGCCGTGCCACCGATCTCCCCGACCATGACAATTCCCTTGGTCTGGCTGTCTTTCTCGAACAGCTCCAGCACATCGATAAAGCTCAGCCCGTGAATCGGATCGCCACCGATGCCCACACAGGTACTTTGGCCGAGACCGATCTGAGAGGTCTGGTGCACCGCTTCATAGGTCAGAGTGCCGGAACGGGAAACGATGCCGATCTTCCCGGGGTTGTGGATGTGCCCGGGCATGATGCCCATCTTGCATTCGCCGGGGGTGATGATCCCAGGGCAATTGGGCCCGATCAAACGCACCGCATTACCTTCGAGGGACGCCCGTACCTTGAGCATCTCCAGCACCGGAATGCCTTCGGTAATACAGGCGATCACGCGAATGCCAGCATCTGCCGCTTCCAGGATCGCATCCGCCGCGAACGGGGCGGGGACATAGATCATGGTGGCATCGGCCCCCGTCTCCCGGACCGCGTCGGCGACGATGTCGAACACCGGCCGCCCCAGGTGGGTGTCACCACCGCGCCCTGGGGTGACGCCGCCAACCAGGTTGGTGCCGTAGCTCATACATTGCTCGGAGTGAAAGGTGCCCTGCTGGCCAGTGAAGCCCTGACAGATCACCTTCGTGCTCTTGTCGACCAGAATGCTCATCGTTGGCTGTGTCCTGTACTGAAGGGGGGGCTCAGCGGGCTGCCGCTACGACCTTCTTGGCGGCGTCGGTCAGATCGTCCGCGGGCGTGATATTCATGCCGGATTCGGCCAGCATCTTGCGCCCAGCTTCGACGTTGGTGCCTTGCAGGCGCACCACCACCGGAATGGCGAGCCCCACTTCCTTGACCGCCGCGATCACCCCTTCGGCGATCAGGTCACAGCGCACGATGCCGCCGAAGATGTTCACCAGGATGGCGCGGATGTTCTCGCCGGACAGGATGAGCTTGAAAGCCCTGGCGACCCGCTCGGCGGTTGCGCCGCCGCCCACGTCGAGGAAGTTGGCCGGCTCGCCACCGTGCAGCTTGACGATGTCCATGGTGGCCATCGCGAGTCCCGCGCCATTCACCATGCAGCCGATGTTGCCCTCGAGGGCCACATAGTTCAGCCCGATCTGGTGGGCTTGCTCCTCACGCTCGTCTTCCTGGGTAGCGTCGCGCCACTCGGCAAGCTGCTTGTGTCGATAGAGGGCGTTGTCTTCCAGATTGATCTTACCGTCTAGCGCGAGGATTTCGCCGGCGCGAGTGATGATGAGCGGGTTAATCTCAATCAGGCTCGCATCGTTGGCAACGAACAGCCGGTAAAGCGCGCTCATCACGTTGCTGAGCTTGACCACCTCGGTTTTGTTCAGGCCCATCCCGAAGCCGATCTTGCGACATTGGTAGGGTTGGAGACCGGTTACTGGCTCGACGTGCTCGGTGAGGATCTTGTCCGGTGTCTTCTCCGCGACTTCCTCGATGTCCATGCCGCCTTCGGAGGAGGCCATGAAGGTTACCCGCCGTGAGCCACGATCCACCAGCACACTGAGATAGAGCTCGTTGGCAATGTCCAGCCCTTCCTCGATCAGCAGCGCGTGGATCGGCAGGCCTTTGGAACCGGTCTGCTTGGTGACGAGCTTCGAGCCAAGCAATGCAGAGGCGAACTGCTCGACCTCCTCCAGGCTGCGGGCGAGCTTTACGCCGCCCGCCTTGCCACGGCCACCGGCATGCACCTGAGCTTTGACCACCCACACCGACCCGCCGAGCTCCTTCGCGGCGGCAATCGCCTCGCGCACGGAGGTCGCCTTGATGCCTTTGGGAATCGGCACGCCGAACTCGGCGAACAAGTCCTTGGCTTGATATTCGTGGAGATTCATGCGCCTCGAGCCCCTCTTCAGTTTCCGCGAAGCGAGCCGATTCTAGCAGATGCGCCGCGGCTCTGGGTTCAGTGACCGAGCCACGCGCTTGCCCTGTAACGCCATCCCAAGCGGAGTAAGGCACGGAATGCAAGGTTATACCGCGGCCATCCTGCCAGGATCCGAGACCCCCATGGGCGCTACCAAGACCAAACAAGGTGCCCCGGTGCCGTTGATAGCCGCAGCCCCAGTCCAGAAGCGTCCACTGCCCACGCCACCAACCGCAGCCAAAGCGGCCATCGCACTCGATGAGACCGCTCTGCGCGCCCTGCGCATTTTCCATCTGTATCGGATGGTGGTGGCTGCTTTGCTGCTGATTCTCTATGTGGCAGATACCGGCGCCGAGTTGTTCGAAACCCTTGAGGACCCGCTGCTGTTCCTCTACCTCAATCAGGTGTACGCAGCCCTGGTCCTGCTGGGTTACACCCTCAGCTATGCGCCTCGACTATCCGTGCAGCTGCAAAGTCACGCGGCCGTGGTGGTGGACGTGGCGGCGCTCATGCTGGTCATGCAGGCCAGTGGAGGGCTGACCAGTGGCCTCAACATCCTGCTGGTCCCAAGCATTGCCGCCGGGGGTCTACTTTTGCCCGGTCGCATGGCCCTCGCCTACGCCGCGCTGGCGTTCCTGTTGCAAGCTGCGACCCTGCTCTTTCGCGAGGACTTTCCAGCCGCCGAGGAGATGACCCAGACCGGGGTCCTCGGCAGCATTTTCTTCATTACCGCCATCGTGACCAGCCTGTTGGCCGACCGCGCCCGGCGCAGCGAAACCCTGGCCCGGGAACGGGCAGAGCAGATCGCAGACCTGGCGCGACTCAACGAGACCATCGTGCAGCGTATGCAGACTGGACTACTAGCGGTGGCACCAGATTTCCGGATCAAGCTCAGTAATCGGGCCGCACGCGAGTGTCTGGAACTGGACCGGGACCCTGCGGGCCGCTCCCTCGAGCTGGTGGCGCCGCCCCTGGCTCAGCACCTGGAGCAGTGGCTGCAATCGCCGGAGCGGCCCGGTGGACCCGCCGAGCTCCTGGATGCGCTCCCAGGCTTGCTGCTGGCATTCATGAACGTGGGCGACGGCTCGAGACACGACTCGGTCGTGTTTTTGGAACGGCAAAGCGACGCCGAGGCCCGGCTGCAACAGGTCAAGCTCGCGGCCGTAGGGCGTCTCACGGCGGGCATCGCCCATGAGATTCGCAACCCTCTGGCGGCGGTCAGCAATGCGGCGCAGTTGTTGGAGGAGTCCGCCACTCTCGGACCCGCTGAGAAGCGAGTGGCGGAGATCATCCGCAACAACGCGCGGCGCATGAACCGAATCGTGGAGAACATTCTCCAGGTGTCGCGGCGGGAGCAGGCGAGACCGCGCCTGCTCCCGCTCGGCCCCTTCTTGCAAAACCTGGCCGAGGAATTTGTCAGCACCAAGCCGGAGCATTTCGAAAGCATCGACTTCCATCTGGAATCCGACGACCTGCACGTGCTCTTCGACCCGGGGCATCTGCACCAAGTGGTTTGGAATCTGTGCCAGAACGCCTGCCGTCACGGCCGCGGCGACTCTCGTGGCGCCGTCATCGAGCTCCGGGCGCGCCAAGTGGGGCAGACCTCGTCGCGGGTCCAGCTCGATGTGCTCGATTTCGGTCCGGGCGTGCCGGCGGGCCAGGAACAGAAGCTGTTCGAGCCCTTCTTCACCACCAGTGCTACCGGCACTGGCCTGGGCCTCTATCTCTCCAAAGAGCTGTGTGAGTTCAACCGCGCCAGCCTGAGCTTTCACCCCCGCAACGTTGGAGGCAGCTGCTTCCGTATTAGCTTCGCCACCCGAGATACAAGAGACCAAGCATGGATCGAACTGCACTGATTGTCGACGACGAGCCTGACATTCGTGAGCTCATTGAAATGAGCCTTGCAACCATGGGAGTGAAGGTGCGCGCAGTCGGCGACCTGGCAGACGCCCATCGGCTTCTCGCGCGTCACCGCTTCGATGTCTGCATCACCGACATGCGCCTACCGGACGGTGACGGCATCGAGTTGGTCCAGCATATCCAAACCGCGCATCCCGATCTGCCGACCGCCGTCATCACCGCCTATGGCAATGTTGAAAAGGCGGTGCAAGCCCTCAAAGCCGGGGCCTTCGATTTCGTGTCGAAACCGGTGGATCTGGAAGTGCTGCGCCGCCTGGTGGGGTCAGCGCTGCGACTAGCGCCGCCCGACCCAGGAGACGCGGCCGGCGCGGAGGCCACCCTACTCGGCGCCTCTGCCGCTATGGACCGGGTGCGCGGAATGATCGGCAAGCTCGCCCGCAGCCAGGCACCCATCTACATCAGCGGAGAATCCGGCACCGGCAAAGAGCTCGCCGCCCGGCTCATTCATGAGTCCGGCCCCCGCGCCAACGGTCCCTTCGTCCCGGTCAACTGCGGAGCGATACCCGACCACCTTGTGGAGAGCGAGTTCTTCGGATATCGCAAGGGCA
The DNA here is from genome assembly GCA_964563515.1 of uncultured Candidatus Competibacteraceae bacterium. Taxonomy (GTDB): domain Bacteria; phylum Pseudomonadota; class Gammaproteobacteria; order Competibacterales; family JAHEDQ01; genus CAZLYT01. The sequence continues at coordinate 5,651 of CAZLYT010000243.1, forward strand.
GCTTTACCGGTGCCAATCGCGACAAAGAAGGTCTATTCCAAGGCGCTAGCGGCGGTACGCTGTTCCTGGACGAGGTCGCCGACCTACCGATGGACATGCAGGTAAAGCTGCTGCGAGCTATCCAGGAGCGGGCAGTTCGTCCGATCGGTGACCATCGAGAATTTCCCATCGATGTCAGGATCCTGTCGGCAACCCACAAGAACCTGGCGGACTTGGTTCGCGAGGGCCGCTTCCGTCAGGACCTGTTCTACCGCTTGAACGTCATCGAGCTAAACATGCCGCCGCTGCGTGAGCGGCCAGAGGACGTCCCCGAGCTGGCCGATTATGTTTTGTCCAAGCTCGCTCGCGAATGGGAGACCAACAAGCCGACGCTAGCCGATGACGCATTGGAAGCGCTGCAGGATTATCCATTCTACGGCAACGTTCGCGAGCTGGAAAACATCCTGGAACGTGCAATGACACTTTCCGAGGCGGAACTGATTCACGCCGAGGACCTGCATCTTCCCGAGCTTTCAGGGCGCTTCGACGACATCGATGAAGAGGACGACGAGCGGGACCAGGCACCGCGCAGTGCGGCCGGAGCCGTACCTCAGCGCGGTGAGCAGGACCTCGAAACGTTTCTCGAGCAGGTCGAGAAAGAGGCCATCGTGAAAGCGCTCGAGGCCACGCGCTACAACAAGACCGCAGCTGCGCGAAAACTCGGCATCAGTTTCCGAGCGCTCCGCTATCGGCTCAAGAAAATTGGCATTGACTGACCGAACACTTTAGCGGCGAAAACGGGAAATCCTATTCGCCGGTGTGACCAAGAGGGTCATCGGTGGACAAGAATTGCGGCAGATGAGAGGGCCGGGGTGGGAAATAACGGTGGGTTGAGGTGGTGCCAAGTTGAAGCTGCCCGAAAACCCACCCCATACGGATCTAAAAACCTGGCCCGGATGATGCTAAAGACACAGCGCGAGATGACGACTCGCTGGTGGTCCGAAGGGGACCAAAACAAAAGAGATCTACTGGACTTAGGAGCTTAAGGAGCTACTTCAATGAAGAACACCCAGCAGGGCTTTACGCTTATCGAACTCATGATCGTGGTCGCGATCATCGGCATTCTGGCCGCCATCGCGATCCCGGCTTACCAGGATTACACCATCCGCGC
>CAZLYT010000244.1:0-6957 GCA_964563515.1 uncultured Candidatus Competibacteraceae bacterium
GTTTCTCAACCTGGGCAGCAGGTTGGCAAAGATGCTGTTGACGCTGGCCGAGCGCTGCGGTCGACCAACGGAGGAGGGAGTCGAGATCGATCTTCGGCTGTCGCAGCAGGAGCTCGGCAACTTGGTGGCCGCATCCCGAGAAAGCGTCAACAAGCAGCTCAAGGCGTGGGAAGGTGAGGCGATGATTGGTAGCCGGGGAGGCCGGCTGGTGGTGCGGGACAGCGAGCGCTTGCGGGCGGTCGCGGAGTCCATCACGAGCTAGCGCGAACCCCGCGGCCGCGGTGATGGTGGTGGTGGTGGTGGTGGTGGGAGCCGGCCGCAATCAGCGCTGCGAGGCCGCCGCCGAGCCCGCCGCTGTGTTTTCGGCATCCATTAATGCCGCGGTGTACGTAGATACTTGCCGGCCCCAGGGCACCAATCCGGCCCCGAGTCGGTAGCCACACTGCTAGTAGTCATGGATTCGAAAGCGCCGACTAGGCAGCACAGTTAGCCTCGCCCACAGGGAACGTCAGATGCCGCCGGGAATGGTGACGGGCTCACCGCATACCTGCTGCATTGCGTGCTCCTGACAATGGATCAGCGTCAGTATAGGCGGCCCCAAGCATCGGGATGGCCCGGCACCGGAAATCGGAGGCATCAGGCTCTATGCTAACGAAGCGCTGAGAAACCGATAGCCACCGCGTCCGCCGATAGAGTCTCCGCCCCAATCGACACGTTGTTCCGCAGCGTCAAGTGCCAGAGCCAGGCGATCGGGGTTCTCGGCGGTAGGCAGCACAGCGCTTTTGGTAGCCGGTGCTGCCGGAATCAAGGCTGGCAAAGCAGCTCGCCGACCGAGGGAAGTTCCCGATGCCGACACGCTTGCGTCGCTGGTTACCGCTGCTCCTGCTCGGGCCCGCCGCGGTCGCCGCAGTGGCGTTGCTGGCGGTTCCGACATCCCAGGCGCAGGAGGCCTACAAGCTTGCCACTGCCACTACCGGCGGCACCTACTATCCGGTGGGCGTTGCCATCGCGACGTTGATCAAAGTCAAGCTTGAGGCCGAGCACGGCATCAGCATGTCGGCGGTGAGATCGGCAGGCTCAGCCGATAACATCAGGCTGCTGCGGGAGGATCAAGCCCAGTTTGCCATTCTCCAGGGGCTATACGGGGCCTGGGCTTGGGCCGGAGAAGGCCAAGTGGCAGCGCAAGGGCCGCAGAGGCAGCTGCGCTCGGTCACCATGTTGTGGCAGAACGTCGAGCACTTTACGGTGCGCTCCGCCTACGCTGACAGCGGCACCATCGATGATCTGAAGCATCTAGCGGGAAAGAAGTTCTCGATCGGGGCACGCAATTCGGGCACTGAGGGCTCGAGTCGCCAAATCCTCACTGGGCTGGGCATCGATCCCGATGCTACCTTCGATCTGGTATACCACGGCTACGGGCGCAGCGCCGAGTTGCTGCAAGAGGGCGACATCGAAGGCATGAACACCCCGGCCGGCGTGCCGGTAATGGCGGTCACCCAGGCTTTCGCGGCTGCTGGAGACCAGCTACAGATCCTTGCCTTCACTGAGGAGCAGACCAGGCGCGTCAATAGCCAGTACGACCTGTGGACCGCCTACCAGATACCGGCCGCCACCTATCCAGGTCAAACCCAGGCGGTGGATACCATAGCCCAGCCCAACTTCCTGGCGGTGAATCAGCAGGTCCCTGAGGAAACGGTGTATCTCATCACCAGGACCATCTACAACAATCTAGGATTTCTCAACAACATTCATCGGGCCACCACCGTTATGGACGTGCGCAAAGCCATCGCAGGGCTGCCAACACCATTACATCCAGGCGCGGCTCGCTACTATCGCGAAGCGGGACTCGAGATCCCGGCTCGTCTGCTCGCCGAGTGACGATCCGACGCGATGGGAGGTTGCCGCCACGCCCCTCGGCGAAGCCTTGGCAGTGCCTGCAGCGAGCGCGGGCGACAAGCATTGATTTGATCGGGCGCCGGATCCGCGCACTAGCCGGGAGCGGCGCCACCAGTAACCACCGCACGGAGTAACGAGAATGACCAACCAACTCGACCTAGACGCGCTCATCTATCACCGTCAATCGCCCGCGGGCAAGCTGGCGATCGTGGCAACCAAGCCCATGGCTACCCAACGTGACCTGGCGCTGGCCTATTCGCCAGGCGTGGCGGCGGCTTGCAACGAGATCGTGCGCGATCCGAAGGAAGCCTACACGGTCACGGCCCGAGGCAACCTGGTGGCGGTGGTGAGCAACGGTACGGCGGTGCTGGGGCTGGGCGCCATAGGCCCCCTCGCATCGAAGCCGGTCATGGAAGGCAAGGCAGTGCTGTTCAAGAAGTTCTCGGGGATCGATGTGTTCGACATCGAGGTGGCCGAGACGGACCCGAACAAGCTGGTGGAGATCGTTGCCGCCTTAGAGCCCACTTTCGGCGGGATCAACCTGGAGGACATCAAGTCGCCGGAGTGCTTCGAAGTCGAGCGCAAGCTGCGCGAGCGCATGAACATACCCGTGTTTCACGACGATCAACACGGTACCGCCATCGTGACCGGCGCTGCGGTGCGCAATGGTCTGCGGCTGGTGGGCAAGAACATCGAGGACGTGCGGGTGGTTGTCTCGGGAGCCGGCGCGGCCGCACTGGCTTGCCTGGATCTGCTGGTGAGCATGGGCCTGAAGCGCGAGAACGTGTTCGTGTGTGACCGCTCCGGGGTGATCTACGAGGGCCGGCCCAAGGGCTTGGATCGCTACAAGGCTCGCTACGCTCAGCGCACTGAGCTGCGCACCCTCGAGGAGGCGATGGCGGGAGCGGACATCTTCCTCGGGCTGTCCGGGCCCGGCACCTTGACCCAGGAGATGGTCAAGAATATGGCCAAGGATCCTCTGATTCTGGCGATGGCGAATCCCATCCCGGAGATCCTACCCGAGCTAGCAAAAGAGGTTCGCCCCGACGCCATCTTGGCTACCGGTCGCTCGGACTATCCCAATCAGGTCAACAACGTGCTCTGCTTCCCCTTCATCTTCCGTGGCGCGCTCGATGTCGGCGCCACCTCCATCAACGAGGAGATGAAGATCGCCTGCGTGAAGGCCATAGCCGACCTGACCATGGCTGAGCCCTCGGAGTTGGTGCAGAAGGCCTACGGCGATCAAAGCCTACGATTCGGGCCGGAGTATCTGATCCCGAAACCTTTCGACCCGCGTTTGATCGTGGAGGTGTCCTCAGCGGTGGCGCAGGCAGCCATGAGCAGCGGCGTAGCTACCCGGCCCATCGAGGACATGGGCGCCTACCGGCGCCATCTCGGTCAGTTCGTGTTCCGTACCGGGATTCTCATGAAACCGATCTTCGAGCGTGCCAAGGTCGAGGCTCTGCGACTGGCTTATGCCGAAGGCGAAAGCCGGCGAGTGCTGCAGGCAGTGCAGCAGGTGGTGGACGAAGGGCTGGCCAAGCCAATCCTGGTGGGACGACCCAAGGTCATCGAGAAACGCATCAACGAGCTGGGGCTGCGCATCAAGCCGGGTGACGACTTTGAGCTGGTGAACCCACACTCGGATCCGCGCTACCGTGTGTACTGGGGCCTCTACCACCAGGCCATGGGCCGACACGGTGTGACCCCCAACGACGGCCGCACCATCGTGCGGACCAACAACACGGTCATCGCGGGCTTGATGTTAGTGCGAGACGACACCGACGCCATGCTGTGCGGTGTCGAAGGCCGCTTCCGATACAACTTGCAGCACGTGCGAGAAGTGGTTGGCAAGGGCGAGGGCATCCATGATCTGTCCACGCTCACGGTACTGGTGCTGCCGACTGGTACCTTCTTCGTATGTGATAGCCACGTCACCCCCGACCCCACCGCCGAGGAGATCGCGGAGATGACTCTGCTCTCGGCCATGGAGGTTCGCCGCTTCGGTCTCGAGCCCAAGGTGGCGCTGCTGTCACACTCTAACTTCGGCACCCACGATACGGCCTCGGCCGAGAAGATGCGCAAGGCGCTGCGCATTCTGCACTCGCGAGCCCCGCGGCTGGAGGTCGATGGCGAGATGCACGCGGACACCGCGCTCGCAGAGGACATTCGCGAACGGGTGCTGCCCGGGAGCCGACTCAGCGGCCGAGCCAACCTTCTGGTGATGCCCAACCTGGACGCCGCCCACATCACCTACTCGGCCCTGAAGGTCTTGGGCGGTGGCGTGAGCATCGGCCCCATACTGATTGGTGCCGCGCGGCCGGCCCACGTGGTGACCAACTCCATCACCGTGCGCGGTTTGGTCAACATGAGCGCCATGGCAGTCGTCGGTGCATCCATACGCGCCAAGGAAAGCGCGGTGGCGGCCTGAGCCGCCCCGCTCCACCGGGAGAAGAGACTTCGCCCATGCATCACATGTTCGCCAGCACCTTACTGGTCGCCGCGGCCACCGCCGCCAACGTCGCCATTGCCGATGACTTCCGAGTGCCGACCGGCGTGTGGGAAATAACCTCCAGCAGCAGCATGTCATTGCTGCCGCAGGTACAGACTCAGACCCAACGCGAGTGCATTAGCGCCAACAACAACGATCCGGTGAGCATGATGGCGGAGCAACCCGGTTGCGAGCTGTTGGATCGCCAGGTGGAGAGCCAGACGCTTCGATGGCGCATGCGCTGTTCCATGGAGCAGGGCGAGGCCATTGCCGAAGGCCGTTTCACCTTGAATGGCGACAGCGCTCACGGCGAGATGGTGATGGAGATGAGCATGCAGAGCATGCCCGTCACCATGGAAATGCAATGGAGTGGGAAGCGGATGGGGGACTGCTAGCCGCATCGCAGAGCGCTACCGGCGGTGTGGCGCAAGCTCGTCTCGGGCCCGGCTCCAGCAAACGCTGCGAGCCGGGCCGGGGATGCGCCCCCTCGGGAGCGCGTCAGCGCCGCTTGTCCTTGACGTAGATCTCGTTGCGCCCCTCGTCGCCGACCTTGCGCAGATCGATCTCAAATAGCTGGGTCGCCTCCACCAGCTCACTGAGCTTTCTGTAGCCGTAGTTGCGGGAGTCGAACTCCGGTGCCTGATTGACGATCCGGTTGCCCACCCGCGAGAGATGGGCCCAACCAGTCTCGTCGGCGGCGGCATCGAGGGCACTGCGCAATAGGTTCACGAGCCTGGCATCGCTACGCAATTGCTTGGCTGTTCTGCGATTCTTGCGCTCGTCGATCTCGCTGTCCTGCGCGGTGGTGCGAAGGATTTCGGTGTAAATGAACTTGTCACAAGCGGAAACGAAGGCCTGCGGCGTCTTCTTCTCGCCGAAACCATAGACGAACAGGCCGGCCTCGCGGATCCGGGAAGCCAGGCGCGTGAAATCGCTGTCGCTGGAAACGATGCAGAAGGCATCGAAGCGCTCCGAATACAGCAGGTCCATGGCATCGATGATGAGCGCGCTGTCGGTGGCGTTCTTCCCGGCGGTATAGCTGAACTGCTGTATCGGTTGGATGGCGTGGGTGAGCAGACTCTCCTTCCATCCCTTGAGGTTGGGCTTGGTCCAGTCACCGTAGATACGCTTGACGCTGGCAACGCCGTACTTGGCGACTTCCTCGATCAGACCATCGACGCTATCGGGGTGTGCGTTATCGGCGTCTATGAGAACTGCCAATCTCGGCTGGTCCGAGCTCCTTGCCATAAATGCTCCCGGGCTTGGGGTCAAGGATGGGTCGCAGCCACCGATGCTCGCGCCAATGTGCAGGAACTGAACGGCGCGCGGCAACTGGGTGGCGCAAGGATAGCGATGGCGCCGGCGCCGGTCGACCGCCGGCGCGACGGGAACCAGCGTTTCGCCGGACGATCGAACGAGCGAGTTGCCAACGGGAGAACTCCATGCCCCAGCCCAACATCGGACTCCTGGTGCTGACCCTACTCGGCACCGCCGCCTGTGCCGCGCCGACCCCGCCGCAAGAAACCCTCACCAGTGAACACCACTCATTTCGGGTGGAGACGGTCGCGGCCGGGCTCGATCACCCCTGGAGCCTCGCCTTCCTCCCGGACGACCGCATGCTGGTGACCGAGCGCGCCGGCCGGCTACGGGTGATCGAGCAAGGGGCGCTGGTCCCGGATCCGGTGACGGGCGTTCCGGCGGTGGCCGCCTGGGGACAGGGCGGACTGCTGGAAGTTGCTGTCCATCCCGAGTTCTCCGGTAACGATTGGCTATATCTGACCTATGCCGCAGAAGGTCCCGGTGGCGCCGGAACCGAGCTGGCAAGAGGGCGCCTCACCGCCGACGGCGCGCTCGAGGGACTGGAGCGCTTGTTCGTGGCCGAGCCCAAGAGCCGCGGCGGACGTCACTTCGGATCACGCATCGTGTTCGACGGTGACGGTATGGTCTACTTCGGAGTGGGTGAGCGCGGGGATATGGAGCGCGCCCAAGATCTCGGCGACCACGCCGGCTCCATCATTCGCCTCCATGACGACGGCCGCGTCCCGGCGGACAACCCGTTTGTACATCAGGCTGGGGCGCGCCCGGAGATCTTTGCCTACGGCGTGCGCAATCCCCAAGGATTGCTGCGTCACCCCGAGACCGGTGCCATCTGGGAGCACGAGCATGGCCCCCGTGGAGGTGACGAAGTCAACATCATCCGAGCCGGCGCCAACTACGGGTGGCCGGTCGTCACTCACGGCATCGACTACAGCGGCATCAGCATCGGCGAGGGCTCCTCCAAGCCAGGAATGGAGCCACCGGTGTACTACTGGGTGCCGTCCATCGCCCCTTCGGGCATGGCCTACTACGACGCAGATCGCTTCCCGCTGTGGCGGGGCTGTCTGCTGGTGGGGTCGCTCAAGGATCGCATGTTGGTCCGCCTCACATTGGATGGCGAGCGGGTGGTCGACGAGGAGCGTTTGTTGAAGGATCGGGTGGGTCGGATTCGGGATGTGCGGGTGGGGCCGGACGGCCTGGTGTACTTGCTCACCGACGAATCCAATGGCCGCCTACTGCGGCTTGTGCCGGCC
>CAZLYT010000245.1:0-20408 GCA_964563515.1 uncultured Candidatus Competibacteraceae bacterium
AGACGGCTTGCAAAATAGGGAGCCTTGGGGATGAGACCGCTGTTCTTGTGGACGCTGGCGCAGCTAGCGGTAATTTCTTGCGTGCTACCGTCCGCTGCCTACGCCAATTCCCGTTATGCGGCACTGGTGATGGACGCGGACACCGGTGAAGTGCTCTATGCCCGGTACGCGGACGAGCGCCGGCGGCCGGCCTCACTCACCAAGATGATGACCCTTTACATGATGTTCGAGGCAATGGCAGCGGGCCGCCTTGGGCTCGACGACCGTATCGCCATCTCCCACCGCGCCGCGGGTCAGGCGCCATCGCGCCTGGGACTGCGAGTAGGTTCCTCGCTGAGCGCCGAGGATGCCGTGCTGGCACTGGTAACTCGCTCCGCCAACGACGTGGCAACGGCCGTGGCAGAGCACCTGGGTGGGACCGAGTTCGCCTTTGCCCAGATGATGACCGCGCGGGCCCGTGAGCTCGGACTGCATCGCACAACCTTTCGCAATGCGTCGGGCTTGCCCGACCGCGGACAATGGAGCACCGCCCGCGAAATGGCCTTGCTGGCGAGCGCCCTGCTGCGTGACTTCCCCAATCACTACAGATATTTCTCGGTGCGCGAATTTGATTTTGGGGGGCGCGCCTACCGCAATCACAACAACCTGCTCGGCAGCTACGACGGCATTGACGGCATCAAGACCGGATACATTCGCGCTTCGGGATTCAACCTGGTGGCATCGGCGATCCGCGATGGCCGCCGGCTGATCGGCATCGTATTCGGTGGTCGCAGTGCCAGCAGCCGTGACCAGCACATGCGCACCCTACTGGATCGAGGCTTCGTTGGACTAGCGGCCCGTCCGCCGGTAACACTGGGCATCCAGAAAGTGGCGAGTGCCGCTGCGGGCCAGGGCGACTGGATGGTGCAGGTGGGTGCCTACAGTCGATTCCGCGCCGCAGAGCAACGGGCTCGGCAAGCCCAGAGCGCACTTCCGGAGCTGTTGGGACCCGCCGTGATCACTGTAACGCCCTTGTCCAACAACGGTCGGACCCTGTACCGGGCGCGCCTGGAATCACTATCTCGAAGTGCTGCGCAAGATGCCTGCGAACGCCTGCAACAGCAACACCGCTTCGAATGTTTTATGCTGGCTCCCAGGGCCGAAGGTTGAAGCGGCGGCTCCCTAACTAGCGGCGACTCGGATTTTGCGCAAACTCCGCGGCCGGGCACTCCCTTTGAGGTAGCTGATGACTTCCTGCAGTTCCTGCGGGGTCAGCGACGATGCGCCGCTTCCGTATAGCTCCTTCTGAGCGGCCAGTACCAGTTCTCCTCGACATTTGCCCCGCCACCCATTAAGCGTCGCCAGCGTGGCGAGTTGGTGCAGGCGTTGTGTTCCGATCATGGCTTCGTTCCAAAGCGTAGCGACGTTGTCGCCGATTCCTTGCCATTAAAGCAGATTTTTGCGAATTCGCAACACTGTTGCATCTCAGATACAACATTCACCTTCCTCTGTCACTGGGCGCCGGGCACTGGGGGCGCTACCATCCTGCAAATGGAGGGTACGGCGTGATGGACGGCAACACGGTCGGCAAAAACTGCGATGGCAGGTGCGGCAAAGTTGCTTCGGCCGTGCTGGTCTGGCTGTTATCCATGCTGTTGACTGCTTGTGCCAGCAAATTGCCGGCGCCCCTGCGTGAGCCCATCGCCGGCGACCCAGGCCTCGCGGCGGTGCAGCCGGACGCCGGCACCTACGTCGGCACCAGAGTCCGCTGGGGTGGGCAGATCGTCGAGGTGAGCAATGGCCCCACCTCCACCGACGTGGAGCTGGTGGCTCGGCACTTGGAGAACTCCGCCCGACCCAAGGATGAGGATGAAAGTAGCGGGCGCTTCATCGCGCGGTTTCCGGGGTTTGTCGATCCGGCGGTGTACGCCGTCGAGCGAGAGCTGACCGTCGTCGGTACCCTGGCTCAGCCCGTGCGTGGCAAGGTCGGGGAGCACCCGTATACGTTTCCGGTCGTGACAGTCGAGTCACATCAGCTCTGGCCAAAACCCGAACCCTTGGCGCCCTATGGTTATCCCTACCCACCATATCGCTACTATCCCTACTATCCCTACTATCCGTACTACCCGTGGCGGGGGCCCTACTACGATCCCTGGTGGGGGTGGTGATGATGATGATCATTATTAGCCGGCGACCAAATTGGGCCTGGTACCTGGTCGTGACGGTGCTCTTGGTGGGCTGCGCGTCCAATCCGCCCTTCGACGCCACGGCCGTGGAGACGGCACTGACGCCCGCCGCAGTGCTCGCCAACCCCGTCGAAAGCAAGGGAAGCCTGGTGATTTGGGGCGGCACGGTAGTGGAAGCTCGAAATCTCGAAGGCTTTACCGAGCTGGAGGTGCTCAGCTATCCGCTGGAGGACAACCAGCGCCCCAATCTGGATCAGGTGCCCCAGGGTCGATTCAAGGCCCGCCGGCCAGGCTACCTGGAGACCGTGGATTTCGCGCCAGGCCGGCAGGTGACGGTCAAAGGTACGGTTGACGAGCCGCTAACCGGCACGGTGGGAGAGGCCAGCTACCAGTTCGCGGTAGTCGACGTGCAGCAGATCGAGCTCTGGAATCGCCGGTCTCGACTCGAAAGCCAACCGCAGGTGCACTTCGGCATCGGTGTGGTCATCGGAAACTGAGTTGGGAGTGGCGCCTAGCGCAAGGATCCCAGCCCGGCGGTGAAGCCGCCCAGCGATACCGGCAGGGTGGCTGTATTACCGGCCGGGTCATATATGGTGAGCTTCAAGGTGCTGCCCTTCAGCATCGCTTCCCGCAGCGGCGACTTGAGATTGACCCCCGCCTGGCATCCTCCGGGATTGCAGACCTCGATGGGCACTCGAATCTCTTCGCCGCTGTCGACCTGAAGTGTCAGGCCGCGAGGCAGGTGCACGCCAAGCGGCAGGGTCACGATGGCTACCGGATCCTCACTGTTCGGAAAGTAGCCAACCGCCACCTGCGCCATGTCGCGTTCACCGTCCGGATCCTTTACCACCTGTGAAATGTGGCAGATCTCCTGGTTCCCCTCCGGCGCGCTCTCGCAGGTCGTCTTCCAATCCCTGAATACCTCGCCGTCTTTGGCGGCGTGAGCCACACCGACGGGAACCGTGGTGGTCAAGAGGATGACGACGGACCAACGAACGGCATGGGGATGTAAGCCTGAACGCATGGATGCTCCTCGGTGCTATAGCGAGCGGATTGGCACTCTAACTGTGAATGGCTTCTTGGCCAAGAGTCCCTTCAGCGGCCAGCCGACTGGGCTGAGTAGATGGACTGGCGCCCCGGACGCTCATTCCAGTTTCCTTGCTGGAGCAAGTCCGACTCCGGGTGCCACCACGAAAGCCTGCAGCGGTACGAACTATTTGACCGCTACGATCCTGCTAGGCTAACAATTGTGCACTCATCCGGCGAACCCGTGGCAACCAACTCCGGCGCTCAAGACCGGGGATCGAGCACGAGGGGAGGAGACCTGTCTAAGGCAACGCTGGAAGCGGGCGGCAGCGCCACCATAGCGGCTGAGACCAAAGCCGACACGCTTCCAAAGCTACTGTTTCATCATGTTGCCACGCGGGGCAATCAGGCCGCCATGCGGGAGAAGGATCTCGGCATTTGGCAGAGTTGGACCTGGGCGGAGATGGCCCGGGAGATCCGCGATTTTGGCTGCGGGTTGCGCGCCCTCGGCATTGCACCTGGGGACAAGGTCGCCATCATCGGCGACAACCGGCCCCGACTGTACTGGGCGATGACCGCAGCCCAAAGCATCGGCGCCATCCCGGTGCCCCTGTACCAGGACTCGGTCGCCTCCGAAATGGTCTACATACTCGACCACGCCGATATCCGCTGCGCCGTGGTCGAGGACCAGGAACAGGTCGACAAGCTACTCGAGATCCGAGACAGCTGCCCGCAGTTGGGAGCCATCGTCTACGACGACGCTAGAGGGCTGCGAGACTACCCACAGGACGCTCTCTACCATTACGCCACGATCCAGCACCGCGGCCGCCGATACGCCGCTGATCATCCACAGTTTTTCGAGTCCGCGGTGGCTGACCGAAGCGGCGCCGACATTGCCATCATGCTCTACACCTCGGGCACCACGGGGAGCCCCAAGGGCGTGATGCTGACCCACGACAACCTGGTGATAACCGGTCGCAACGGCGTCGAGCAGGAGGGTTTGGAGGCGGGGGAGGAAGTGCTGGCGTACCTTCCCATGGCTTGGGTCGGAGACAATCTGTTCTCGTTCGCGCAAGCCTACGTGGCCGGCTTCTGCGTCAGTTGCCCCGAAAGCGCCGAGACCGTCATGACCGACATGCGCGAGGTCGGTCCCACCTATTACTTCGCGCCCCCCCGAGTCTACGAGAACCTGCTGACCCAAGTCACCATCCGCATGGAGGACGCGAATACTCTGAAACGCTGGTTGTTCAGACACTTCATGGCGGTTGCCCGTCGCCTGGGCGCACCCATCTTGGATGGCGCTCCGGTGAGCTGGCTCGACCGGATGCACTATCGGCTGGGAGAGATCCTGGTCTACGGCCCGCTAAAGAACGTGCTGGGTTTCTCCCGCATTCGGAGAGCATTCACTGCCGGCGAGGCAATCGGGCCCGAGATCTTCGACTTCTATCGTTCGCTCGGCATCAACATCAAGCAGCTATACGGGCAGACCGAGGCTACGGTGTTGGTGTGCGTACAGCCTGATGGCCAAGTTCGGGCCGACACCGTGGGGCCGCCGGCCAGAGGCGTAGAGGTCAAGCTCGGCGACCACGGCGAGGTGATCTATCGAAGCCCCGGCGTATTTCACTCCTACTACAAGAACGAGCTCGCGACCGCAGAGACCAAGACGGCAGACGGCTGGGTTCATACCGGAGATGCCGGCGTGTTCGACCAAGACGGGCATCTACGCATTATCGATCGGGCCAAGGATGTGGGTCAGCTCTCGGACGGCACCTTGTTTGCCCCCAAGTACCTGGAGAACAAGCTCAAGTTCTTCGCCTACATCAAGGAAGCAGTAGCCTTTGGCGACCGACGAGATTACGCCTCGGCCTTGATCAATATCGATCTGGAAGCCGTTGGCAACTGGGCCGAGCGCCACAACCTGGGCTACGGCGGATACAGCGACCTGGCGGCGAAGCCAGAGGTGGCGGAGCTGATACGCGAGTGTGTAGTGCGGGTGAACCGGGATCTGGCCGCCGATCCCAAGCTTAGCGGCTCGCTGATCCGACGCTTTCTGATTCTTCCCAAGGAACTGGACGCCGACGACGGCGAGCTGACTCGAACGCGCAAGGTGCGGCGTAAGTTTATTGCCGAGCGCTATCAGCCGTTGGTCGACGCGCTCTACAGCCATATGCCCCGAGTCGACATCGACATGGAGATCAAGTTCGAGGACGGGCGCAGCGGTCGGCTCGCGGCCTCTGTGCCTATCTACGATGCCTCGTCCCAGACGCCTGCGCCGGTGCCCGATGCTGCGGTGGCCTGAGGATAGCTCATGAGCAAACCGGCGGTCGGCGAGGTGTTGCTGAGCATGCAAGACATCTCGCTGTCCTTCGGCGGCGTCAAAGCCTTGAGCGATGTGTCCTTCAGCGTCCGCGAGCATGAAATTGGCTCCATCATCGGGCCCAATGGCGCCGGCAAGAGCTCACTCCTCAACGTCATCAACGGCTTCTATCACCCCCAGCAGGGCACCATCACGTTCCGGGGCTGCACCCGCCGACGAATGAGGGTGCACGAGGCGGCGGCCCAAGGTATTGCCCGCACCTTTCAGAACATCGCCCTCTTCAAGGGCATGTCGGTGCTCGACAATCTGCTCACCGGGCGCAATCTGAAGATGCGCAGCAGCCTGTTCGAGCAAGCCCTGTATGTGGGGCGGGCGCGGCGGGAAGAGCTCGAGCACCGAGCCAAAGTGGAGGAGATCATCGACTTCCTGCGGCTGGAAGCGGTGCGCAAGATTGCGGTGGGCCGTCTGCCCTACGGCGTGCAGAAACGCGTCGAGCTAGGACGCGCCCTGGCAGCAGAGCCGCAATTGCTGCTGCTCGATGAGCCCATGGCCGGCATGAACCTGGAAGAGAAGGAGGACATGTGCCGATTCATCCTCGACGTGAACGAGGAGTTTGGCACCACCATCGTCCTCATCGAACACGACATGGGCGTGGTCATGGACATCTCCGATCGGGTCACGGTGCTGGACTATGGCCGCTTGCTGGCGGTCGGCGTGCCCGATGAAGTGCGCAACAATCAGGACGTGATCGACGCTTACCTGGGCGTGGCGCACGAGGTTCCTGCCCACGAAGAAGCGGTATCGCTTCGACGCGACGGCGCGGCATGAGTATCGAGCTGGCCTTCTTCATCGAAACCGTGATCAGCGGGGTGCTGGCCGGCGTCATGTATGCCCTGGTGGCACTCGGGTTCGTGCTGATCTTCAAGGCCTCCGGGATTTTCAACTTCGCCCAAGGTGTGCTGTGCCTTTTTGCCGCCCTCACACTGGTGGGCATCATGGAGCGTTTCGGTGCCCCGGTGTGGCTCGCCTTCATCCTGACTATGGTCGTGATGGCAGGCGTAGCCTGGCTGATCGAGCGGCTGGTGCTGCGCCATCTGGTGAATCAGAGTCCCATCATCTTGTTCATGGCGACTATCGGCCTGGCTTATGTGCTGGAAGGCACCGGCGATATCTTGTGGGGCTCCGATGTCAAGCTATTGGATCTAGGGCTGCCCGAGGGTGCCTCCGACTGGGCGTTGGATACCTTCAATATCTACGTGGACAAGCTCGAGGTGGTTGCGGCCATTGTCGCGGCCGCCCTGGTTGCGGTGTTGGCGGTGTTCTTCCAAAGCACACGAATCGGGCGCGCCTTGCGCGCGGTGGCCGATGACCACCAGGCGGCACAGTCGGTGGGCATCTCCTTGAACACCATCTGGGTCATCGTTTGGACCGTAGCTGGCTTGGTTGCACTGGTGGCAGGTGTCATGTGGGGCGCCAAGAGCGGAGTCCAGTTCTCACTGTCTTTGATCGCTCTGAAGGCACTTCCGGTCCTGATCCTGGGGGGCTTCACCTCGATCCCCGGGGCCATCGTCGGCGGCCTGATCATCGGGGTGGGCGAGAAGGTGGCCGAGGTTTATGTCGGTCCGACGGTAGGTGGCGCCATCGAGGGTTGGTTTGCCTACATGCTGGCCCTGGTGTTCCTGCTATTCCGTCCACAAGGATTGTTCGGCGAGCGCATCATCGAGAGGGTGTAAGCGGTGATCTATCGCGAGACCGGGCAATTCAAAACGAGCTACAGCGCCGACCAAGCGATTTTCCCAATCGTGCAGGATCGCTGGCTAATGCTGGCGACCCTGTTGGTCGCCTTTGTGGTGGTACCGTTTCTGGTCAACGACTATTGGGCCAACGCAATCCTGCTACCGTTCCTGATCTATTCGTTGGCGGCGCTGGGACTGAATATCCTCGTCGGCTACTGCGGCCAGATCTCCCTCGGCACCGGTGGTTTCATGGCGGTGGGAGCGTATTCCGCTTACAAGCTGATGACCGCATACCCGAGCCTCGATTTCATTCCAGTGGTGCTGCTTGCGGGGTTGGTCACCGCCGCCGTCGGCAGCCTTTTCGGCCTGCCTTCGCTGCGCATCAAGGGATTCTATCTGGCGGTGGCGACCCTGGCGGCGCAATTTTTCCTGGTGTGGCTTTTCAACAAGGCAGGCTGGTTCTACAACTACAACGCCACCGGCCAGATCACGGCCCCACCCGCCCAGGTGGTCGGGGTAACGGTCACCGGAGCCGGTGCTTCGCCCGTGGCCAAGTACCTTTTCTGCTTGTCCATGGTTGCAGTATTCGCATTGGTTGCCAAAAATCTGGTACGCAACCGAATCGGCAGAACCTGGATGGCGATTCGCGACATGGACATCGCCGCGGAGATCATCGGCGTCAAGCCGCTCACCACCAAGTTGTCCGCCTTCGCGGTGAGCTCGTTCTACATCGGCATGGCGGGAGCGCTCTATTTCGCTGTGTGGCTGGGATCCGCCGAGCCGCTGGAAGCCTTCGGCATCGACCGGTCCTTTTTGGTGTTGTTCATGATCATCATCGGTGGGCTCGGCAGCGTACTGGGCTCATTCCTGGGCGCTGCATTCATGGTGTTACTGCCCATCTTCTTGAAGAACGTCCTGGTGGATGGTCTGGGCGTCGCGGTAGTGACCGCCAAGCATGTGGAAATCACCTTGATGGGGGTGTTGATCATCTTCTTCCTGATCGTGGAACCCCACGGTCTTGCCCGCCTGTGGCAGATCCTCAAGGAGAAGCTGCGGCTGTGGCCTTTTCCCTACTGATCCGCCGATGGCGGCAGCAGGTGTTCATCTGATCAAAAAAGTCAACCGCGTGGAGGATTGCATGAACTTCGGAACACTGAGAGCCGCAACGGCCACTACGTTTCTGGCGAGCACACTGCTTGGGCCTGGCGCCTGGGCCTACGAGCTGACATTGCCGTCGCTCGACTACCGCACGGGGCCCTATGCACCGAATGGTATTCCCTTCGCCAATGGCCACCATGATTACCTCACCTTGCTCAACGAACGTGACGGCGGCATCGAGGGCGTCAAAATCAGGATTGTGCCTTGCGAAACCGCCTACAATACCACCCAAGGTGTCGAGTGCTACGAGAAGACCAAGAACGAAGGCGAGTCAGGCGCGTTGGTTTACCAGCCACTGTCCACGGGCATTACCTACCAACTCATTCCTAAGGCCACCGTGGATCAGATTCCAATTTTCTCCATGGGCTATGGGCGCACCTCCGCCACCAATGGCGAGATCTTCCCCTGGGTTTTCAACCTGCCGGCCACCTATTGGGACCAAGCCACGGTTTTCATTCAATACATCGCCGACCAGGAAGGCGGCATGGAGAACCTCAAGGGCAAGAAAATCGCCTTGGTCTATCACAACTCCGCTTACGGCAAGGAGCCCATCCGCACCCTGGAGGTCCTCGCGGAGCGACTGGGCTACGAGCTGCAACAGCTACCCGTGGATCATCCCGGACAGGAGCAGGGCGCCACTTGGCTGCAGGTGCGGCGTGAGCGGCCCGACTGGGTGCTGATGTGGGGATGGGGGGTCATGAACCAGGTGGCCATCAAGGAGGCCGCCTCCATTCGCTACCCCATGGACCGTTTCATCGGGGTTTGGTGGTCTGGCTCGGAGAACGACGTGCTGCCCACCGGCAAAGACGCCAACGGTTATCTGAGCGGTGCTTTCCATGCCGCTGGCGATGGTTTCCCAGTGCACGACGACATCAAGCAGCACGTCTACGAAAAAGGCCTGGGGGCCGGTGAACGGGAGCGCATCGGCGAGGTGCTTTACAACCGCGGGCTGGTAGCCGCCATGTGGACCGCCGAAGCCATTCGCAAAGCCATGGAGATTCACGGCACCAAGGAGATCCGAGCACCCCAGGTGCGAGATGGTTTCGAAGCCTTGGAGGTCAACGAGGCGCGGCTTGCCGAGCTGGGGCTCGAAGGCTTCACCATTCCCGTGAAGATCACTTGTGAAAATCACACCGGCCCGCAGAAAGTTGCACTGCAGCAATGGGACGCGGAGGCTGGCGAGTGGAAGATGGTGAGCGACTTCTACGACACCATGCACGATGTGGTGGATCCGTTGGTAGAGGCGGACTCCATGGCTTACGCCAAGGAGAACAACATCACGCCGCAAGAATGTCCCTAGGACGGGCTGAAGTCGATACCACGGGCTCCGCTACCGGGGCCCGTCTCATGGCCGGGGGCGAGAAGGCGAGCGCGCCTCCTCCTCAACCACTGCTCGCGGTCAACAACGTCGAGGTCATCTACGACCACGTCATCCTGGTCTTGAAGGGGGTCTCGCTGCAGGTGCCCGACGGCGACATCGTCGCCTTGCTGGGAGCCAACGGCGCGGGCAAGACCACGACCTTGAAGGCT
Organism: uncultured Candidatus Competibacteraceae bacterium; assembly: GCA_964563515.1. Lineage (GTDB taxonomy): Bacteria > Pseudomonadota > Gammaproteobacteria > Competibacterales > JAHEDQ01 > CAZLYT01. The sequence goes on from CAZLYT010000245.1 coordinate 9,933, forward strand.
ATCTCCAATCTGTTGCGGGCCGAGCGCGGAGAGGTCACCAAGGGCAGCATCCAGCTCCGCGGCGAGCGCGTCGACCGGCTCACCCCCACCGACCTGGTGCGTCGCGGCGTGATCCAGGTGATGGAGGGCCGCCACTGCTTCGAGCATCTCACCATCGAGGAGAACCTGCTGACCGGGGCTCACACCAGGCGATTGAGCCGGGCCGCGCTGCAAGCGGACCTGGAACGCGTCTATGGCTATTTTCCGCGACTCAAAGAGCGCCGCAACAGCCAGGCTGGCTACACTTCCGGAGGCGAGCAACAGATGTGCGCGGTGGGGCGGGCGCTCATGGCGAAGCCCCGCGTGATCCTGCTGGACGAGCCTTCCATGGGTCTCGCCCCGCAGGTGGTGGAGGAGATCTTCGGAATCGTGCAGGAACTGAACCGAAAGGAGTCCGTCACCTTCTTGCTTGCGGAACAGAACACCATGGTCGCCCTGCGCTACGCAACCTACGGTTACATCCTCGAGAATGGCCGCGTGGTGATGGACGGTGAGGCCCAGGCTCTGGCTCGCAACGAGGACGTCAAGGAGTTCTATCTCGGCCTCAGCGCTGGCGGGCGACGAAGCTTTCGGGACGTGAAACACTACCGGCGACGCAAGCGCTGGCTGGCCTAGGGCGCCCCACTACGCGCCGAAAGGCGCGGCGGACGGAGAACTTGAGGCGTGGAGCACTACGACGAGCTCGAGATTCGATCTCACCAGGAGCGCACAGCGGCCCTGATTCCCGCCATCAGAGCGCAGGTGGCCCATGCTCGCGCACACGCCCCGGCATTCGCCGAAATTCTGAAGAATGTAGACCCAGAGGAGCTAGATGATCTATCGGCTCTGGCCACAGTCCCGGTGACCAGAAAATCCAGGATCCTCGCCCTGCAACAGGATTCGCCGCCGTTTGGAGGCCTGGTAGCGAGCGGGATGGACGCCGTCGCCCGGGTATTTCAGTCGCCGGGGCCGATCTATGAGCCCGAGGGTCGACAGTCGGACTACTGGCGCTTCGCCCGCGCGCTGTTCGCCGCAGGCGTGCGCCCGGGCGACCTGGTCCACAACGCCTTCTCGTACCACTTCACGCCCGCCGGCGCCATGCTGGAAGGTGGCGCGGCCGCACTTGGCTGCCCGGTGTTCCCGGCGGGTGTTGGCCAGACCGAGCTACAGGCCAGGGCGGCAGCCCATCTCCATCCCAAGGCGTATGTGGGAACGCCAAGCTTTCTCTCCATACTCTTCGACAAAGCCGAGGAGCTTGAGTTGGACCTGTCGAGCCTGGCCTGTGCGCTAGTGTCAGGCGAGGCACTGACCCCAGCGATTCGTGACCGCATGGCACAGCGTGGACTGCGCGTGCGACAGGCCTACGCCAGCGCCGACTTGGGCTTGATTGCATACGAAAGCATCGTCGGCCAGGGCTTGATCTGTGATGAGGGCGTCTTCGTCGAGATCGTGCGTCCGGGTTCTGATCAGCCGGTGGCGGAAGGCGAGGTGGGAGAGGTGGTGGTGACTACCCTCAACCCCACCTACCCGTTAATTCGCTTCGGCACTGGCGATCTGTCTGCCGTGTTGCCCGGTACCAGCCCTTGCGGGCGAACCAACACCCGCATCCGAGGCTGGATGGGGCGCGCCGATCAGTCGACCAAGGTACGCGGACTGTTCGTTCACCCGGAGCAGATTGCCAAGGTGCTAGAGCGCCACCCCGTGCTGGTCCGGGCGCGGCTGGAGGTGACACGCACAGCCCAGGGACAGGACGAGCTGATGCTGCGCTGCGAGACCACGGGCAGGGACCAGCGCATTGCCACTCAAGCCGCCGACACATTCCGCGAGCTCTGCAAGCTGCGCAGCGCCGTCGAGCTGGTGAGTCCTGGTACGCTGCCCAACGATGGCAAAGTAATCGACGATCGCCGGGAGCACTGACGATCGCCCGAGAATGCTACTCTCAGTGACAGCTGCGACAGCAAAGTGGGTGGCGTGAACCAACCCACCCAAGCCTGTCGAGCCAGCCTATCGCCCACCAGCCGGCGCCGCTTACATCAGATCTTTGGATGAGCAAAGCCATGACCGGACCTCTTTGGACGCCCTCTTTCGAGCGCATAGAAAACGCCCAAGTCACACAATTTCGCCGCAGCATCGAATCCCGATACCGGGTCTCGTTACCGGGCTTCGCCGACCTGCATCGCTGGTCGGTGGAGAATCCCCAGGCGTTCTGGGCCGAGCTGTGGGATTTCGGTGGTGTGGTCGCCGCAGATCGCGGCGAGCACGTGCTGATCAATGGCAATCGCATGCCCGGCGCGCGCTGGTTTCCCGAAGCGCGATTGAACTTCGCCGAGAACTTGCTGCGTCGGCGTGACGAGGGCGACGCCCTGGTGTTCCGCGGCGAAGATCGCGTTGCCAAACGGCTCAGCCACCAGCAGCTCTACGAGCTGGTGTCGCAGCTGAGCACGGCTCTGCGCGAGGAGGGCGTCGGGGCCGGCGATCGCGTGGCGGCCTATCTGCCCAATTTGCCGGAAACGGTGGCGGCCATGCTCGCCAGCTCGGCAGTCGGAGCGACCTGGTGCTCGGGCTCGCCGGATTTTGGGGTCCAGGGCATCCTCGATCGTTTCGCTCAGGTAGAGCCCGTGGTGCTGTTTGCAGTGGACGGCTATTTCTACAACGGCAAGGCCCACGATTGTCTGGCGAAACTGAAGCAGATCAGGCCTGCGCTAGCTTCGGTCCGCCGCTTGGTGGTAGTGCCCTACGTCACTGAAAACCCGGACTTGTCGGATATTCCCGATGCTGTGCTGCTCAGCGACTTTCTGGCCCATCGGGAACCCGGCGAGATTCGCTTCGAGCAGCTGCCTTTCGATCATCCCTTGTACATCCTGTTCACCTCGGGGACCACCGGGGTACCCAAGTGCATTGTTCATGGTGCCGGCGGCACCCTGCTGCAACACATCAAGGAGCACCGGCTGCACACGGACGTCGGACCCGACGACCGCCTGTTCTACTTCACAACCTGCGGCTGGATGATGTGGAACTGGCTGGCCTCGGGCCTGGCCACTGGAGCAACCCTGCTGCTGTTCGACGGGTCGCCGTTCTATCCGGACGGCAACGTGCTGTTCGACTTCGCCACCGCCGAGCACATGAGCGTGTTCGGCACCTCAGCCAAGTACATAGACGCGCTCAAGAAGGGCGGGCTGCGTCCGACCGACACGCACGATCTGTCGGCCCTGCGCACCATGCTGTCCACGGGTTCACCGCTGGTGCCGGAGTCTTTCGATTACGTCTACCAGAGCGTCAAGAGTGATCTGTGTCTGTCTTCCATTTCCGGTGGCACTGACATCGTGTCCTGCTTTGTGCTGGGCTGCGGGGTGTTGCCCGTGTGGCGTGGCGAGATGCAGTGCCGTGGGCTCGGCATGGCGGTCGAGGTGTGGAACGACGATGGCCAGCCGGTGCGCGGTGAGAAGGGCGAGCTGGTTTGCACCCGACCCTTCCCCTCCATGCCGCTGGAATTCTGGAACGACCCGGACGGAAGCCGCTATCGCGCCGCATACTTCGAGCGCTTTCCCGGCGTGTGGTGTCATGGCGACTATGCCGCCATCACCGAGCACGATGGTGTCGTAATCTACGGCCGCTCCGACGCGGTGCTGAACCCGGGCGGTGTGCGCATAGGAACTGCGGAGATCTATCGTCAGGTCGAGCAGATCGATGACGTGCTCGAATCGCTGGTCATCGGACAGGATTGGGAACAGGACGTGCGCGTGGTGCTGTTCGTGAGGTTGCGCGAGGGCTGCCTTTTGAATCGGGATCTGGAACAGCGCATCAAAGACCGGATCCGGCGCAACGCTTCACCGCGACACGTCCCGGCTCGCATCCTCCAGGTGCAAGACATTCCGCGTACCAAGAGCGGCAAGATCGTGGAGCTCGCGGTGCGGGAAGTGGTTCATGGACGCCCGGTGAAGAACGTCGAGTCGCTGGTGAACCCGGACGCGCTTGCGGAGTACCGTGATCGAGAAGAGCTGGCTAGCTAGCGCCTTGCACGAGCGCCATCGCCACCCGGCCGCAGGACTTGATAAGAGCTTCCCTTGCCAAGCTCCCGAGGTCTGAATGCCTTTCAAGCGCGCCCAAACCTCCGTGCCCGTGTTGGAAGCCATCGCCAGCCGATGGAGCGGTCGCGCCATCGATCCGGACCGGCCGGTGCGTCGCGAGCACCTGCTGGCCATGTTCGAGGCCGCCCGCTGGGCGCCTTCTTGCTTTGGCGATCAGCCCTGGCATTACGTGTTCGGGAATCGCTTTCGCAGCGAGTTTGGCTGGCAGAGAGCTTTCGATTGCCTGACCACCGGCAATCAGCTGTGGGCCAAGAACGCCCCAGTGCTGATCCTGTCGGTGGCGAGCCCAGAGTTTCGGCGCGACGGCAGACCCAATCGCTGGAGCCAGCACGACACCGGCGCCGCCAGTGAGAATCTATGCCTTCAGGGTGTGGCACTAGGCCTGGTGGTGCACCAAATGGGTGGCTTCAGCGTGCAACGGGCTCGCGAATCCTTCGCCATCCCGCGCGATTGCCAGCCCATGGCCATCATCGCCGTGGGGCACCCGGCGCCGGTGGATTCGCTGGAAGGAGAGCTGCGAGACAAGGAGCTCGCCCAGCGGGAGCGGCTGCCGCTCGAGGAATGTGTCTTCGAGGACCGATGGGGGGTGCCGTGGAGTCGAAGAGTCGACGACAATGAGGAGCAGTTGAACTGGCCAGCACCCTGACCGCCTCGGCGCGCAGGAATTAATCAGCGTCTCCCTGGTTTGAGGAAAGCGAAGCGATGGATTTTACTACCGCAGATCTGTGTGACCAGCACTCCGAGAAGCTGCAGATCGCCGAGCCGTTGTTGGTCGATTTCGGCGGCATGGAACGCTTTGCAGGCTCCATCGTGACGCTCAAGCTGTTCGAGGACAACTCGCTGGTGCGCGCTACCCTCGAGGAGCCCGGCAGCGGTCGCGTCCTGGTGGTGGACGGCGGTGGTTCGCTGCGCTGCGCCCTGCTCGGTGATCAGCTAGCCGAGCTTGCAGTGCGCAATCAATGGTCCGGGATTGTCATCTTCGGCGCCATTCGCGACTCGGCAGCCATCGCAGAGCTCCCCCTAGGGGTCAAGGCGCTGGACACGCACCCGCTGAAGAGCGTGAAGCGAGACCAGGGCGAACGTGACGTGCCGGTGCATTTCGCCGGAGTCCGGTTCTTGCCCGGGCATTATCTGTATGCGGATGGCGACGGCATCGTGCTGTCGGCAGATCGACTGACGTGAGAGTGTCGCGCGGGCTGACGTGGCTCTTGCTAGGGACGCTGGTGCTCGCACTCGGTAGCTGTGCCGGCACCCTGCCCGGGAGCGGCGGATCCGATGCGCTAGGTCCTGGCGCTCGTCTGCGACTCACCAGGGATATCACCATACCCCCCAAGCTGCTGGGGGGATTGCGCCCTGAGGTTGCCTTCCAGGAAGGGCGGATACGAGCCCAGGTCCTGGTGGATCGTTTCAAGCCCTATTGCTCCTTTTCGCCACCTAGATCGGGCGGCGGCAAGCAGCTGGTGCAGGCCGATGTGTTCGTGGTCGAATCGGCGTTATCGGGGCAGCAGACTTCGGCGTTGGATAGTCGCTTGGCGAGGGCCGAATCCGGCGTATTCATGAGGGTCAACGATACTCCGGGACTCACCCTCTACACGCTGCGGCTGGAGCTGCGCGGAGCGCTTCAAGGTGACGGTTTCACCCTGATGTGCAACCGTGCCGACGAGCGTGGGGCTGGGCCGGTGAATGTTGCGGACCTGGAGCAGTCGTTGGGAAGCTATTTCGAGCTGCTGCCAGCGGCAGCATCGATGGGGGACGAGAATCGCGACGGCGAAACCGCAAAGATGGCCCTTTGATCGCAGCGGATGGCCTCGTTAGAGGCCGGAGCTCAGTCGATACTGTCGAGCGGGTTATCCCAATGCATGCCGCGCGCTGACCCGTCTAGCTCGATCTCGTCCCGCTCCAGATCGTCAAACGGTCCGCTCCAGTCCTCTTGCGCGGGCAGCTCCAGCAGCCCGAGCTCCGACCAGGTGTCGCTGTCGAGCTCTTCGACCTCGCCCTCGAAGAACTGAATTCCGATCGCATCGGAGTCCTCGTCTAGGGCAACCACTTCGAAGGTGTCGCCGGTGACGGGATTCTTGTACCAGCTACCGACTACAGGTTGTATCGACGCCATATCGCCCCCTCATGGAGCTTGTTGATGTTGTCTCGAACTCTGAACATAGCAGCAGAGCAGACGGCTGCCACAATGCTGACTCAGTCGCCCGTCAGATCGGCGGCGACCCGTGTGGCAGCGATGGCCGCAAACGCAATCATCAACAGCAAGCTGCCCACCAGCGCGCCCCATCCGTAGGCACGGTACCAGTAGCCGGGAAGCACGGATCCCAGGGCACCGCCGGCGTAATAGCTCGACACATAAAGCCCGTTGACGACACCCTTGCGGCTGGGCGCCAGGTGATTCAAATGGCCCGACAGGATCGCGTGTACGGTAAAGAACCCGGCACAGAAAACCAGCATGGCGGCGAAGGCAAAGGCGACCGAAGGCACCAGGAACAACGCCGTTCCGAGAGCAAACAGCGCCAGCCCCCACTCCAGAGCCGGACGCACTCCGCCGATTGTCTCCACCATGCGTGGCGCGCGTAAAGCCACCATCACCCCGATCAGGTAGCCCACGTAGCTGAGCGAGATGGTGCTCTCCGAGACAGAGGGATCGACGATCTTGAGCTGGAACGGAAGAAAATTGAGTAACGACGCAAAGGAGAAGAAGACGCTGAAGATACAGAGATAGGCGTTGCGGAAGGTTGCTTCCCGCCACACCTCGGCGATCAGCCGAGGACGGGGCCGGGAGAATCCTGCCCGGGCGTCACCTGGCAATACCCGCAGACTCAACCAGGCCAGCGCCAAGGCGCCGGTCCAAAGCAGGAAGCCAGCGCGCCAGTGCAGGTGATCCGCCAATAAACCAGTGAGGGCTCGGCCCAGGAAGCCGCCAAGGATGGTGGCAGCCACGTAGATGCCGATCACCCGGCGCACCTGATCCTGACGCGCGACCACTGAGCAGTAGGTCATGGCGGACGTGAACAGCGCCGGTAATGCAATGCCCTGGAGCAGGCGCGCCAGGACCAGAACTCGAAACTCGCTCGAGACCGCAAACAGCAGTTGCCCGAATGTCACCAGGAGCACTGCAGCGCGCAGCAGCTTCTGAGCCGGATAGGCTTCCAGCAGGAAACCGTAGGCGAGGGGAGCGATACCCAGTGGCAGCAGCGCCAAGGTCATGAGCAACGCCGCTTGCGTCTCGCTGACTGCGAGCTCCTCGCTGAGCAACGGCAGCAGGGGCTGTGGAGCATACAGGCTGGCAAAGGCGAGGATCGTCGTTCCGAGTACCAGGGCCAGACTTTTCCGATCCACCACTGTTCCTCAGATACAGAGCTCGTGCCCGTGCTCGTGCATTGCACCTCCCAGCATAGAGCACGGACACGCTGGCCTCGGCGTCGGCTGCCCCCCACTGTTGCAGCTTGTCTCAGGTCTGTGAGAAGCACCCGTTGCCGCCGTCTCGAGACCGGTCGGGGTCTCACTAGGCCTGCATCAACGCTACAATGAGGAGGCAGCTTGCCGAAGGCTCCTTCGAGGTATCCTTCTCGCGGCCGGTAACAAGCACCGCACTCCACGCCGTGGAGCGCACCGAGGCAATCGGGAAACCCGCAATCTTGCCGCGTTTCGACTTCACGAAGTCACCAATGGCTACCAGGCATACGCGGCACGGCCTACGGATGGCGCCTTGACTGAAGTCAGCAACTGAGCACAAGTTCTGTGCTATCTGTAAATCAAAGTGGAGGTGGAGTGTGCTGCCATGCTGACCTACGAAGACTGTCTCGAATTCTGTGGTTTGTCTGAGGAAGAAGTGGCCGCGATCGCGGAGCATGAGCATTTGCCCGAGATGGTGGCGGTAGAGCTCGGCAACTATCTGGTGCTGAGCGAAGACGGCACACCCATGATCCGCCGCATCATCCTTGACGACATCCGCGATGCCAGGCGACACGGTCACCCAGAGCGCGCCCAGCGACTAGAGCTGGTTTTGAAGCACTTCGTGGCGACCCATCCCCGGACTCAGCATCTGGCTCCCTGAGCATCCCAGGAAGTGTGGGCGTTGATCCACGGCGTCGCTTACTCTCGCCGACCGCTACGCTGGCACCTGGCTGCGGCGACACACCTCATCTGTCGCTTCGCGCGCTGCTAGCGGTTTCCATGAGAGATCTCATTGGCCGCGGTACGGCGTAACAACGCCCCGCGAAACCTAGCCCATGGCTTTGTCATACTGACCCCAAGCCAACAGTCAAGATATTCAGGAGTGACCGCATGAGTGCCGAAACTTTCAACGCCCTGGTGCTGCGTCAGGCCGACAACGGAGAGACCGCCGCACGCGTCGAAGGCCTCACTCGAGACGATCTGCCAGCAGGCGACGTACTGGTCGGCGTGGAGTACTCGACGGTCAATTACAAGGATGCATTGGCGGTCACCGGAAGGGGCAAGATCGTTCGCACCTGGCCCATGGTTCCGGGAGTCGACTTCGCCGGCACGGTAGTGGAATCCGCCTCGGAGCACTTTCGAGCCGGTGACAAGGTCGTGCTTACCGGTTGGAGTGTGGGGGAGCGCTATTGGGGCGGCTATTCCCAGTTCCAACGGGTGCGGTCCGAGTGGCTGGTTCCGCTAGCCGATGGCATGAATAGCAAGCAAGCGATGACGGTCGGCACAGCGGGGTTGACCGCCATGCTATGTGTGATGGCGTTGGAAGACGCCGGGCTCGAGCCGGACCAGGGTAAGGTGCTGGTCAGCGGTGCCAGTGGCGGCGTGGGCAGCATCGCAGTGGCGCTGCTGGCACAGCTCGGTTACACGGTCGCCGTACTGACCGGCAAGAGCTCCAGTCACGAATTTCTGCGGGCGCTGGGGGCTACCGAGATCGTTTCCGGCCCAGAGTGGAGCGAGGCACCGCGAGCGCTGGAGACTCAGCGTTGGAGCGCTGCGGTGGATACCGTCGGTAGCCGGGTGCTGGCGCGCATCCTGGCCGAGACCCACTACGGTGGCGCGGTGGCCGCGTGCGGTCTGGCTGGGGGAGCGGATCTTTCCACCACGGTCATGCCCTTCATCTTGCGCGCCGTGCGCCTGCTTGGCGTCGACTCGGTGATGTGCCCCTACCACAGGCGAGTAGCCGCCTGGCAACGCCTGGCACGGGATCTTCCTGCCGAGGCGTTGACCAAGGTCGGTCAACGGACCGTCGGGCTGGCGGAGATCCCCCAGATGTGCGCAGAGCTTTTGGATCGCAAGATCCAGGGCCGCATCCTGGTGGATCTCAACGCCTGACCGGAAGCCCGTGGCGACGGGGTTGCCATTGGTTGCCGGCCGGACGCCTGCCTGTCTCAACGTCCCTCGCAGTTGGCGGGTCGGCGCTCATCTCGAGCTCCCCCAGGAGGGCGTGGGCCGCGTTCGACAAGGTCCGCGCCAGGTGGTGCACGGCCCCCAGTTGCCGGCTCAGCGCGAGTTCAGTCACCGGCAAAGCAACAACATCCGCGGCCAGCATCTGCCGGGGTAGAATGCTCCAGCCCAGGCCCACCGAAACCATCATGCGAATGGTCTCCAGATAGTTGGTCGCGAGTGCCACCTGAAGCTCCACGCCCAGAGGCCGCAGTGCCGCCTCGATGATGCGACGGGTGTAGGTGCCATGTCCCGGCAGGATCGCCCGAAACGCCGCCAGCTCGGACCAGGTCACGCGCTCCCGGGACGCTAGTGGATGCCCGGGGTTGCCCACTGGTACCAGGTCGTCCAACCAAATTTCTCGACACTGAATGCCCACCGGTCTCACCGGGGGCAGCGTCGCAATTCCAATTTCGATCTCCCCGCGCTCCACCTGCTCTACGATCAACTCCGAATCAAGGAAGCGCAGATCTAGCTCCACCTTCGGGTAGCGAGCGGTGAAGCTTCGCAGCGCTCCGGGCAGCCGATGCAGACCCACATGGTGACTGGTGCCTACCACCAGGTTGCCCGCCACCTCGCCGGATAGGTCTGCCAAGGCGCGTCGGCTGTCGCGCACGTCGGCCAGGATCCGTTGCGCCCTGGGCAGCAGCGTCCGGCCAGTCTCGGTGAGGGAGACGGTGCGACCGATACGGTCGAAGAGCTTGGCATTGAGCGTAATCTCCAGGGCCGCGACCCGCTTGCTGACGGCGGGCTGCGTCAGATGAAGCTCGTCGGCAGCGGTGGAGAAGGAGCCGTGTTCGGCAACTCTCACAAAGGCATCCAGGTTGGAGAGGTCGAACATGAAAGAATTCCATCTCGGAATGCATACCATGAATAATATGAATTGGCGTCATGCCGTCAAGAGCAATATCCTACCTGCTGAAGCAGAGGAGCCATGTCATGGTTGGTAGGACACTCTACGACAAGC
>CAZLYT010000246.1:0-8360 GCA_964563515.1 uncultured Candidatus Competibacteraceae bacterium
GCAGCCTTCAGCTGGCCCAGGCTCAGCTCGCTGTAAGCGCGCAGGCTTGCCAGCTCCAGGGCGGTGAGCTCCTCGACGGTGGCCACGGCCAGCTTGTTCAGCTTCGCCACTGGGGCCAGGAACTTCTCGCGAGTAGCATTCCGCTGGGAAACGACTTCGGTGCTCATGTTCAACTCTCCACACGTTGTTTACCGATGTTGCAGCGCAGCATAGCAAAGGATTTTGTGCAATGCAACATCTGTCTTAGGCCAACTCCTCTGCCCCGCCCGCCCATCTCCGGCGGTCGTGGCGAAGGTGGCGTCGCGCCCGGGTCGGGGCGGCCATGCGACAAGGTGCGGGCATGAACAAGCCGATGCTCAAAGTCTGGCTGCTAGCCGCCGTCACGCAACTCGCGGGCTGCGCCACCAGCCCCACTGGGCGTCATCAGCTCATGCTGGTGTCAGAGGAGCAGGCCATCTCGGCTTCTCGGCAGGCTTACGTGGAGACCATCGGTGAGTTGCAGCAGCAGGGCAGAATCAGCTCCGACCCCATGCTCCGGGCGCGGGTGAACGAGATCGCCGGTCGCTTGGTAGCCCAGGCGGTGCAAATGCGGCCAGATACCCGCAACTGGGAATGGGGCATCGAGATCATCGACGACCCGGAGACCGTCAATGCTTGGGCCATGGCCGGCGGCAAAATGGCGCTCTACACCGGCCTCATCGACAAGGTCGAACCCACTGACGATGAGCTTGCCCAGGTGCTGGGCCACGAGATATCCCACGCACTTGCCAAGCACAGCGCCGAGCGGATGTCGATGGCTATCGCCACCCAGCTCGGCGTGATCGCAGTCGGCGCCGCTTCCAGCAACCCTGCTCGCGACGCCACCCTGGCGGAGATCGCCGCCCAGCTCGCCATCAACTTGCCGAACAGCCGAACCGCGGAGACCGAGGCCGATCGCATTGGCATCGAGCTCGCCGCCAAAGCCGGCTACGATCCCCGCGCCGCTGCCACCTTGTGGCGCAAGATGGGGCAATTGGACGACAATGGCCGGCCACCGCAGTTTCTCAGCACCCACCCGGCACCGGCCAATCGGGAGCAGGTCCTGAACGCCCTCGCGCCACAGATGATGGTCTACTACCAGCGTCCCGGCCCACGTCCCACTTACCCACTTTGATGGGGGCCGCGGCATCGCGGGTGCCACACCCTCTCGGCTGCATTTGTTAGCGGATTATCGTGTTTATGCCCACCGCACGCTTGCGCGCCAGCTTGGGTATCCACTCTGGGCGGCCAGTTAGCACTCAGCGGTAAAGGAACAACATCTGCCGGCGCAGGAAGCGGTTCACCATGGCTGGGGTGCGCAGGTTGGCCAGCGCGATCGTGCCCACAGTTCACCGCTTCCCTATCCCGGCCACATAACAGTTGCTCGAACGGTCTCAAGCAGTGTGGCCTATCCGCTCGGAGTTCCGTCTGGTCTGCACGCCGGCGCCCCGCGCTCAGTGTGGTGCCTCCTCACGGGTCGGGTATCATGCCGCGGCGCTCACCTGCCGCCCAGACTCGCTGCCCAATGGCGCTCACCAAGAACCGTTATGATCTGCGCGAGCTCGCCGGAGCCTTCGGCGACCTCGGCACGCTCGTCCCCTTCGTGGTGGCCTATGTCACGCTGCTGCACATGGATCCGGCCGCCATCCTGGCCGGATTTGGCCTTGCCCTGATTGCCGCCGGGCTGTACTTCCGCACACCTATTCCGGTGCAACCCATGAAAGCCATTGGAGCGGCGGCAGCTCTGCAGGCCGTCCATGGGGTGAGCCTGGGGCCCGGCGCGGTGATCGGTGCTGGCTTGGTGACCGGTCTGCTCTGGATTGCTCTGGCCGCCTCCGGCTGGGTTCGACGGGTGGCGGCGTGGATTCCCCGGCCTGCCTTGCTGGGGGTGATCATGGGGCTCGGCTTCAGCTTCATGCTGGAAGGCATTCGCCTGATGCGGGCGGGGGGCTGGATGTCGGCGCTGCTGTTGGTAGTCACCCTGCTCATGCTGTCGCGGCCGGCGGTCCCCACGATGCTCGTGCTGTTGCTCATTGGCGCCGTGATCGCCGTGATCCAACAGCCGGAGCTGCTCGGCGAGTTGGCGGCAATGGAGGTCTCTCTGGCGATCCCCGAGTTTGCCTGGCCGGCGCTCTCCTGGCACGACCTGTGGGCCGGCGCCCTATTTCTGGCGCTGCCGCAGTTGCCGCTCACCTTCGGCAATGCCTTGGTAGCGGTGACGGAGCAGAACAACCACCTGTTCCCGGATCGTCCCGTCACGGAACGCCAGGTCGCCTACTCCACCGGCTTGCTCAACATCTGGTCGAGCACCTTGGGCGGGGTACCCATGTGTCACGGCGCTGGTGGGCTGGCGGGACACGTGCAGTTCGGCGCGCGCACCGGCGGTGCCACTGTGATGCTCGGCACGTTGCTGCTGGTGTTGGCACTGCTGTTCGGACCGTCGGTACAGACCCTGTTCCAGGTGATACCGACCCCGGTGCTGGGGGTGATCCTGTTCCTGGCCGGGGTGCAGCTCGCCACTTCCAGCAGAGAGTCGGGAGAGCGTGTGGAGCGCTTCGTGGTGTTGACCACGGCAGCCTTCGCCATCTGGAACGTTGGCGTTGCCGTGGTCTTCGGCTTCGCCGCCTACCATGCCTCACGGCGGGGGTGGCTGCGTATGTAGTGGGACCGTGAGAGGCGGCGCGTTGAAAGCTCTCTGCCGTCGGTCTCAGATCTCCTCGGGGACCATCTGGATGGCACCGCAGGGGCATTCGGTGGCACACAGCGAGCAGCCCTTGCAGTAGTCGTACTTGAACTCGAAGCCTCGGCCCGGCCCCAGCTTGATGACGGCGTTGTCCGGGCACACGCCGTAGCAGTTGTCGCACTCGAAGCAGTTGCCGCAGGATAGGCAGCGGCGGGCCTCGAACAGGGCGTTGCTCTCGTCAAGGCCGCCCACCACCTCGTCGAAGGTCGACTGGCGGCGAATCTCGTCGAGTACCGGCTGCACACTTGCCTCGGCATCCGTGTAGTACCAGGTGTTGAGCTTGTCGAAGCTCGCCAACTCATGGCTCGAGGGCTTCTGGTAGCGTGCACCGCGGAGCCAGGCGTCGATGTGGCGGGCGGCTTTCTTGCCGTGACCGACCGCCACCGTGACGGTGCGTTCTGAAGGCACCATGTCGCCCCCGGCGAAGACGCCCTCGCAGCCGGTCATCATATTCTCGGCCACCTGCACCGTCCCATTCTCGATGGTGACGCCGGGCAGATTCTCCAGGATGCTGGTGTCGACCCGCTGGCCCAAGGCCATCACCAGGGTGTCGGCCGCGATGGTTTCGAACTCGCCGGTGGGCTGCGGTCGGCCGTGCTCGTCGAGTCGCATCTTCTCGACAGTGAAGCCCTGCTCGTCGGCGCGGGTGATAGTTCGCAGCCAATTGACCACCACGCCCTCCTCGATGGCCTCGTCCATCTCGAAGTCGTGGGCTGGCATCTGGGCCCGGGTACGGCGATAGACGATGACCGGCTCCGCGCCCAGGCGTCGCGCGGTGCGGGCCACATCGACGGCAGTGTTGCCGCCGCCGTAGACCAGCACCCGGCGCCCGAGCTGCGGCGGCGCCTCGCCGGTCTCCATCTGTCGCAACACGCTGACCGCGTCGAGAATCCGGCTGGCGTCCGGTGCCGGGATATCCACCCGCTGGGCCAGATGTGCTCCGATGGCCACGAAGCTGGCGTCGAAGCCCTCCTCGGCCATCAGCGTCGGAATGTCCTCGACGCGGGTGTTCAGCTCCAGCTTGACGCCCAAATCCTGGATCCGCCTCACCTCGGCGTCGACCACTTCACGGGGGAGACGGTATTTGGGAATGCCAAAGCGCATCATTCCCCCTGGCATGGGGCCGGCCTCCTTGATGGTCACAGCGTGACCCAAACGCGCCAGGTGGTAGGCTGCCGACAGCCCGCTGGGCCCGGCGCCGATAACCAGCGCCCGCTTGCCGGTGGCTGCGGCCGGCGCGGGTGCCGGCCAACGCTCGGCGATGGCCTGATCGCCCAGGAAGCGCTCCACGGCGTGGATGCCGACCGGTGCGTCCAACTGCCCGCGGTTACAGGCGCTCTCGCAGGGGTGATAGCAGGCCCGGCCCATGATCGCCGGCAACGGGTTCTGCTCTAGAATCTCTTCCCAGGCCTCCCGATAGCGACCTTCCTCGGCCAGCGATAGCCAGGCTTGGATATTTTCGCCGGCGGGGCAGGCGTGATTGCACGGCGGCAGCCGGTCCACGTAGACGGGGCGTTCGGTGCGCCAGCTGCCGGTTTTGTTGATCAGGCTGGTGCCGGGGTCCAGGGTGATCGCAAAGGGCTTGGGGTGCTCGCCGTTGTTGCTGGTCATCGGTGGCTCCTCAGACCGTGCCCAGGGCGTCCGGCAGCAGGTCGAAGCGCCGGATGTTGCGCTCGGCGATCTGCTCCAGGGCTTCCAGCTCTTGGGCGTTCTCGGTTGCCAGCACGTGGGCGAAGCGCTTCTGCAGCTTGAGATACTCCCGTACCGGCTGGCGGCGTCGGATCTTGTTCACGGTAGTGATTTCGCCATGTTCCGCCTCGAACAAGGGATACAGGCCACACTCAACCGCCAGCCGCGCCACCTTGAGGGTGTCGCCGGGACGCGAGCCCCAGCCTAGGGGGCAGGGCACGAACACTTCCACATAGCGGGCGCCATGAACGGCCATGGCCTTGGTGACCTTGCGTTCCAGGTCGTGCAGGTCGTGGACCGAGGCGGTGGCCACATAGGGAATGAAGTGCGCCATGGCGATCAGCGGCACGCTCTTGCCGGTATTGAAGGCGTTGCCCGGCTGTGTGCCAACGGCCTGGGTGGTGGCGGTGCGGGCGCCTCCCGGGGTGGCGCTCGAGCGCTGCACGCCGGTGTTCATGTAGGCTTCGTTGTTGTAGCAGACGTAGAGCACGTCGTCGTTGCGGTCGAACAAACCCGACAAACAGCCGAAGCCGATGTCGGTGGTGCCGCCGTCGCCGCCCTGGGCGATCACCCGCACCTCCTCGCGGCCCTTCACCTTCAGCGCCGCCGCCACTCCAGCGCCCCCCGCGGCGGCGTTGCCGAACAGTGAGTGAATCCAGGGAATGGACCAGGCGGTCTCCGGATACGGCGTGGTGAACACCTCCAGGCAGCCAGTGGCGTTGGCTGCAATCAGTTGATTGTTGGTGGCGCGCATGGCGGCGTCGATCACGTAGCGGGCACCCAGGGCCTCGCCGCAGCCTTGGCAGGCGCGGTGCCCGGAGTCCAACGAGTTGGACCGGTCGGGGCTCGACTGGACGTGACGTTGCTCCGGGTCCAACAGCCGGTTGCCGACTGTGAGAGTCCCGGTCTGATAGAACTTGATGCGCTGCTCGCTCTCTGGAATATAAGGCATTGCCGGCTCCTAAGCGGTCTTGGCGGCGCTCAGGGCGCCTACCCGCTGCAGCACGTTCTCGGCCTGCGCGCCGCTGCGGCGCACGGTCCGTTCCTGCTCCAGCACATGATTCACAATGTCCATGCGTATGTCGTGGAAGTGCGGCTCTTCGAGCTCGTCGCGCACTCCCTTCTCGAACATGCGCCGCAGCCCCTGGCGGGTGATGGATCGCCCACCGAGGCCGCCGATTACCGAGTGCACGCGTAGCGGATGGTCCTGCAAGGTCATGCGCAGATTCATGGCCAGCGGACCGCCCATCCCGGTGGCCAGGGACTTCTCGAACACGATCACACGCTTGGCATCTTTCAGTGCCGCCCGCAGGGCCGCCCGGGGAAACGGGCGGTAGGTGCGGATGGTGAGAGCGCCGATGGAATGGCCCTCGCTTCGCATGTCCTCGAGCACCTCTTTCATGGTGCCGATGACCGACCCCATGGTCACCACCACGGTGTCTTTGCCCTCGGCCTCGAAGGACCTGACGAGCCCCCCGGAGTCGCGACCGAATATGGTCTCGAACTCGGCGGCATGGCGAGGGATGAGCTCCAGCGCCTCCAGCTGCTTGAAGTGAGCAAGAAAGCGCACCTCGGCGAAAGCGTCGGGACCCACCATGGCGCCCATGGACATGGGCTGCGCCGGGTCCAGTAGCTGGCGCGGGTGGAACGGCGGCAGAAAGCGATCGACCTGCTCCTGCTCGGGTATGTCCACTCCGCTGTAGGAATGAGTGAGGATGAAGCCGTCCATGCACACCATCACCGGCAGGCTGATCTCCTCGGCCAGCCGGAACGCCTGGATGTGCACGTCGGCCGCCTGCTGATTGCTTTCGACGAATAGCTGCAGCCAGCCGGCGTCCCGCGCCGACATGGAGTCGCTCCAGTCGTTCCAGATGTTGATGGGGGCGCCGATGGCTCGGTTGCCCACGGTCATGACGATGGGCAGGCCCATGCCGGAGGCGTTATAGACCGCTTCCATCATGAACAACAGTCCTTGGCTGGAAGTGGCGGTGTAGCTGCGGGCACCCGCCGCGGAGGAGCCGATGCAGGCGCTGAGGGCGCCGAACTCAGACTCCACCAACAGGAACTCGCAGGGCGTAAGGTCGCCCCGCTTCACCATGGCGCCCAGGTCCTCGACGATGTGGGTCTGGGGGGTAATGGGGTAGGCGGAGATCACTTCCGGCCGCGATAACGCCACCGCCTTGGCGACGGCTCGCGAGCCCTCGATCTGCTGGTACATGGTCAGTGGCTCCTGAGAGTGGCGCGGGTGGCGTCGTAGGCCGCCTGGGCGGCGGCGACGTTGAGCTCGCCCAGTTGGCCCGGAAACTTCTCGCGGATGGCCGTGAACACGGAGGACAGCTGGATGACGTCGCGCAACGCCGTCAGCGCACCCAGCAGCACCGTGTTGGGCGTGGAGCGCTGCAAATGGGTCAGCGCCAGCTCGGTGGCTGGGACCGTGGTCAGGTGGCCATCCGGGAGCTTGTCGAGGGCCTCACCCAAACCGAGCTCATGGGGCGACTTGGCGCTGTTAACCAGCACGTAGCCGTCGGCCGTGAGCCCGGAGAAGACATCGATGGCGTGAAACAGGGTTGGGTCCTGAATGATCAGCAGATCGGGCTCTGCCACCGGCTCGCGCAACTCGATTTCGGCATCGTCGATGCGCACGTACGCCACCACCGGCGCCCCCATGCGCTCAGAGCCAAAGCTCGGCATCGCCTGGGCATGCTTGCCTTCGTGAAAAGCCGCGATGGAGATCATCTCCGCCGCGGACACCACGCCTTGACCACCGCGGCCATGAATGCGGATCTGGAACATCGGCCGATCACCTCCTGGTCCTCCGTTGAAAGCTGGCGCGCACGGATCGGGCACAGTATGACCCTAAGAGTGGCGCAAGGCGTTGACCGCGATCAAGGGGAGCGCGCATCCCACGCCAGGCCTCGAAGCCGAGCCGGCAAAGCAGTCCCTGCTTTCAGCAAGCGTGGCCCGCGCCTGCAGCATGTCGCGTTCGGCCCAAGAACCGCCCGGTCAGGGGGCTATCGGGGCGGGCGCAGCTGCGTTCCTGCACGGCGCTCGCTCCCGCTATCACGTCAGCTGCCGCGCGGCTCTGGCTGATAGGGCGTGTGTCGGATCTTATCGTGCAGCTGCATGCGGTAGTGCACGAAAGCATCCACGTCGGTGAAGTGCAGAAACGGGTTTCCCTCGACCTGTTCCGCCACCGTGGAGGTGGTGTGGTTGGCGTAGTTGTGGCCGGGACGGATCACCGTGTCGGCCGGCAGATCCTCTACCAGATGGCGCAGCGTATCGTACATGCGGTTGGGGTCGCCGCCTTTGAGATCGCAGCGACCGCAGCCGAACACGAACAAAGTGTCGCCGGTGATGACCTCGTCGCCGAGCTGATAGCAGGCGGATCCCGGGGTGTGGCCAGGTGTGTGCAGCACCCGAATCGAGGTTTCGCCCAGATCGATCACGTCGCCGCCCTGGTGCAGCGTGGGCAGGTCCAGGTGCCGACCCCAGAACTGCGCTTCTGGCTTGAGCAGGTGCAGCTGGGCGTCGTGGCGCGAGAGCACGTCTTCGATGCCGTTGATGTGGTCGTGGTGGCTGTGGGTCAGCAGTATGTCGGTGATGCGGACGCCTTCCCGGGCCGCCAAGTCGAGCACCCGGGACACCTCCCAGGCCGGATCGACGACAGCGGCGCGGCCGCTGGCATGGTCGTGAATGAGATAGACGAAGTTCTCCATCGGTCCCAGCTCGAGCTGGTGGATTGTGTAGGGCGCTGATTCGGTCATGGCTGATTCCTCCGCGGTATGGCCGGTGGGCGCTACCGGTAGTCTCGATCCCAGGCTAGGGAGACGCTGATCAATCCGTGCGCCCTTGTGGGCGAAACCCCGAAGGCGACGCTCTTTTGCGCCCCTCGGGCTGCGTTGCTCGTCGC
>CAZLYT010000247.1:0-4453 GCA_964563515.1 uncultured Candidatus Competibacteraceae bacterium
GCTGGTGATCTTGTGATCACGCAGCCGCCGCACCAAGTCCTGGTTGGCGTGAGGCTGCAGTAGCGCGAGCAGCACCGCGCCCCCCCGCATGGCATCCACCTCGGCAATACTGGGTGGGGCGACCTTCATGACCACGTCGGCAGTTTCGAGCAGAACGTTGGCGTCGGCCACAATTTCGATCCCGTTCTGCTGTCGGTAGCTGTCGTCCGGAATATGCGCACTCAAGCCGGCGCCCTGCTGAACCGCGACCTGGGCGCCAAGCTTCTGAAAGCGGGCCGCGGTTCCTGGGTCGAGGGCGACGCGGCATTCGCCCTCGCGAGTTTCTTTGGGCACGACGATACGGATGGGCATGGGCCTTGGCTCCCCCTCGAGTCTTCATGCAGCCGCAACTGCAGGCGCTGACAAATGCGACGGTCGCTGATTGTTGCTGTCAAAGATGACGCGGATCGAAACAACGTGGGGCTAATGGTGCCCTGGTGCCCGAAATCTGCGGTGACCGCGCCTGTTAGTATTGTCGCTCGTCACCAACCTTGCTCGCCCGGCTGGACGGCGCGAGTCGGTTAATCACGCCGCAGGGACGAGCGGGTGTCAAGGGAGGGTCATGCGCTCGGGCTATGCTCGTGGTGCGCGAACTCGTCCCGCCGCGCGGCTCCAAGAGTATGATTTGCGGCGCGAGCGGGGCTCCCGAGGCGCCAGCGGAGATGGCGATGATGGTCTTTGAGCACCACATCCTGCGCACAGATGTATCCGGCATGCCGCTGGAGTGGATCGACTTCAAGGAAACGGTGCGCCTGCATTGCCAGGGACAGGTGGCCTACACCTGCGGCACCCCTTTGTATCGGGTACACGGCGGGATCAATGCGGTGAGCGGCTGTCGCAGCTTCGTGGACGTGAACTCCATTGTGGCGACGCAGGGGGACACTCGCTCCCTCAGCGAACGGCTGGCGGCGTACCAGCCGCCGCTCAACAACGCGGCCCTGTTCCGTCGCGACTGTCAGATGTGCATGTATTGCGGTGAGCGCTTTCACGACTCGGACCTGTCACGGGATCACGTGACACCCATCAGCCGTGGTGGGGAGGATGTCTGGAACAACGTGGTCACCGCCTGTCGTCGCTGCAACCATCACAAGGGAGCCCGTCTTCCTCAGGAGATCGGCATGGAGCTGCTCGCGGTGCCGTTCACACCGAGCTATGCCGAGTACATATTTCTACAGGGGCGCCGCATTCTGGCCGACCAGATGGAGTTTCTGCGGGCCCACTTTCCGCGCCGCAGTCCGATGCACCAGCGTTTGTCCTGGGCCGACGTTCCGCTCCAAGCTCGGCGTTGAGTCCGCCGCCATTCCAAGAGCTCGATCGAAGCGCCCGCTGAGGGGCGAGGTTCGCCAATGCCGAACTGGGACGCCATCAGCCGCGACATCACCGCTGCCACCGACGAGCGCTTCACGCCTACCCGGCACGCTGCCGTAGGTGGCGGCTGCATCAACGCCGCCTGGGTGCTGAGCAATCAGGATCAGAGCTACTTCGTCAAGCTCAACCGGGCCGCTGCCCTGCCCACGTTCGAGGCCGAGCGTGTCGGGCTGGAGGAGATTGCCGCCAGCGCCAGCGTCCGCGTACCCAGGCCGATCGCGGTGGGCGCGGACAGCGAGTCGTCTTGGCTGGTGTTGGAACACCTTGCGATCGGCCCTGGGGGCGGTGCCTGTTACGCTGTTCTGGGCGAGAAGCTGGCGGCGATGCACCGTCACACCCGGGAGTGCTTCGGCTGGAAGCGCGACAACACCATCGGCTCAACTCCCCAGGTCAACACCGCCACCGAGCACTGGGTGGATTTCTGGCGTCGGCATCGCCTCGGCTATCAACTCTCGCTGGCGGCCCGCAATGGTCATCGCGGTCGTCTACAGCGGGATGGCGAGGGTCTACTGAATGGCCTGGGTGCGTTCTTCGAACACTATCGGCCAGCGGCCTCCTTGCTGCACGGCGACTTGTGGGGAGGCAATGCCGGAGCTCTGGCGACCGGGGAACCGGTTGTTTTTGATCCGGCTGTCTATTACGGCGACCGTGAGGCCGATATCGCCATGACCGAGCTCTTCGGCGGCTTCGGACCCGACTTTCGTGCTGCCTACGAAGCGCTCTGGCCGCTGGACTCGGGATTTCGGATACGGCGCGACCTCTATAACCTCTACCACGTTCTCAACCACCTCAACCTGTTCGGTAGCGGTTATTTGCACCAGGCCGAGGGATTGCTGCGGCGTCTGCTGGCCGAACTGCGCTGACATCTCGGCTGGGAAAAGTACTTAGCCGCTGCATCCGGTAGCGTCAACTTCACGAACTCTTCACGGCTGCGCTGTTGAACTCCGCGGCCAAGCAACGGCTCGAGCTGCACCGCGTCGCGGCTGTTGCAAGCATCGCTGGTAGATTTGAGAGCCATTGGCAGGGGGTCTGATGCGCATCGCGATTGTTGGCACCGGGGTCGCCGGTCTCGCCGCTGCTGACGGCTTGCATCGACGTCACGAGATCACGCTGTTCGAGGCCGACTCACGCGTCGGCGGACACGCTCACACGCTAGATGTAGCGCTGAAGGGCGGCCGGCATTCGGTAGACACCGGCTTCATCGTCTACAACGAGCGTAACTACCCGCGTTTCAGCGCCCGACTCGCCGAGCTCGGGGTCGCGACTCGGCCCGCCGAGATGAGCTTCAGCGTTCGCTGCGAAGGCAGCGGTCTGGAATACAACGGCAACAACGTGAACAGCCTGTTCGCGCAACGCCGCAACCTACTGCGCCCGCGCTTCTACCGCATGCTACGAGACATCCTGCGATTCAATCGCGAGTCACTGGAGTTGTTGGATGGTACGGCACCGGGGCCAACGCTGGGCGAATACCTGGCTCGCAAGCGCTATGGTGAAGATTTTGTCCACCGTTATCTGCTGCCGATGGGAGCGGCCATCTGGTCTGCCCCCGAGCACAACATGAAGCATTTTCCGGCGCGGAGCTTTGTCGAGTTTTTCCGCAACCACGGCCTGCTAAGCGTTGCCGACCGGCCCCAGTGGCGCACCATCGAAGGCGGCTCCTGGCACTACATCCGGGCGCTGAGCCGCCCCTTCGCTGACCGAGTCCGAGTCGGCTGTGGCGTGCGTCTGGTTGTGCGCGCTGAGGACCATGTGCGGGTGCAGGCGGATGATGGCGTGCACTACTTCGATGAGGTCGTGCTGGCCTGTCACAGCGACCAGGCATTGCAGCTGATCGCAAACCCCACCGCTGCCGAAAAAGCGATTCTCGGCGCCATTCCCTACCAGACCAACGCAGCGCTGCTCCACACCGACACCAAGGTGCTGCCGCGCAGGCGTTTGGCCTGGGCCTCGTGGAACTACCATGTGCCCGCATCGCCGCGGGCCGATGTGGCAGTGACCTACAACCTGAACATCCTACAGGGCATCCGCGCGCCCGAGACATTGTGCCTGACCCTGAACTACTCCGAGGCCGTGGATCCCGCCAAGGTCCTGCAGCGCCTGAGCTACCAACACCCGATGTACACACCGGGGAGCATGCTAGCCCGCCGCCGCCGCGGCGAGATCAACGGTGTCGACCGACTGTGGTTCTGTGGTGCCTATTGGGGCTACGGTTTTCACGAGGACGGTTGGATCAGCGGGGCTGACACCGCTGCGGCTCTGCTGGCCAGCGAGCTGCCGCGAGCGGCTTGACCCATGCACAGCGCGATCTACCACGGCTGGGTTAGGCACCGGCGCTTTGGGCCTACCACCCATGCCTTCCGTTACCGCCTCTTTATGCTTTACCTGGATCTGGGTGAGCTGGACCACGTCTTCGCCGGAAGCTGGCTTTGGTCCACTCGACGAACGGCTTTTGCGCGCTTCCGACGCGAGCAGCATTTCGGTGATCCCAAGGTGCCTCTGGAGCGTGCGGTTCGGGATCTGGTCGAGCAGCGCACAGGGCGCAGACCGCCAGGATCCATTCGGCTGCTGTGCCACCCGGCATATCTGGGCTACTGCCTCAACCCGATCTCGGTGTTCTATTGCTTCGATGCTTCCGGAGAGCAATTGGAGGCCGTCGTCGCGGAAGTCACCAACACCCCCTGGGGGGAGCGGCACTGCTATGTGCTTGACGCACGCGGCAACGACGGCGGGTCGCGCAAGCTCGAGCGGCGCCTTGCCAAACGCATGCACGTCTCCCCCTTCATGGGTATGGACCAAAGCTATCACTGGCGTAGCACGCTGCCCGGGGAGCGGCTGCTGGTGCACATCGCCGGGGAGCAGCGGGCGCAGCGCCTGCTGGACGCGACCCTGGTGCTCGAGCGCACACCGATGACCCGGCGAAACCTTGCGCTGGCGCTGTTCCGCCACCCCCTCATGACCTGGAAGGTGGCGGCCGGCATTCACTGGCAAGCGCTCCGGCTTTGGCTCAAGCGCGTTCCGATCCACGACCACCCGAGATACGACCCGA
>CAZLYT010000248.1:0-8495 GCA_964563515.1 uncultured Candidatus Competibacteraceae bacterium
TTGCGGCGCTGTCCGAAGGCCGCACGCACCACCGTGTCGAGTGCGGCGGGTTCTCGCGCTGCCGGAATCTGCGGCCGCTGCGGCGTCAGCCGTACCAGCGCTGACTCGACTTTCGGCGGCGGCCAAAAGGAGCCAGAGCCGATGCGAAACAGTACTTGCACCTCGCACCAATACTGGACCATCACCGAAAGCCGCCCATAGTCCCGTCCACCGGGAGCTGCTGCTATCCGGTCGGCCACTTCCCGCTGCAGCATGAAGTGGGCGTCACGTACGCAATCGATGGCAGCCAACACGTGAAACAAGATGGGGCTGGAGACGTTGTAGGGCAGGTTTCCCACCAGCCGCAGCAGCCGCCCTTGGAACAGCTCGGCGAAGTCCGCGCGGAGCACGTCGAGTTGATGGATCCGAAGCTCGCCGAGGCCGTGACAGCGCTGCTCCAGCTGGGGCAGCACGCGCGGGTCGATCTCGATCGCATGGAGACTGCCGGCGCGCTGTAGCAGCGGCGCGGTGATGGCGCCGACGCCAGGCCCGATTTCCACCAGCGCGTCTCCGGGTTGTGGGGCGATTGCGCTGATGATGCGCTGGATGACGTTGCCGTCACGCAAGAAATGCTGTCCCAGCCGCTTTCGCGGGCGTACCGGGTTCACCCCCCACCTCCACGCTGCCCTGGCCGCCGTACAAGAGACACGCGGCCCGATGCGCCTGCTGTCAAGTTAACGGCCGAAATTCAACGTAGGCCTCGTCGCGGAGCCGCCGCAGCCACAGCTCCCATTCTTCGTCGGACTTACGCTTCAGGATAGCCTCCCGGGCCTGATCCCGGAGATACCCCTCCGTGTTGTCACGGCTGCGCCGGTCTAGCAGCTGCACGATGTGCCAACCAAAGCGGCTGCGGAAGGGCTCGCTGATCTCGCCAGGTTGCAAGCTGCCGAGCACTTCCGCGAACTCGGGCACGAAGTCGGCAGCGCTTTTCCAACCCAGGTCGCCGCCCTCGCTTGCGCTCCCGGTGTCGTCGGAGTTCGCTCGCGCCAACTCCTCGAAATTACCCTCGGCGAGCGCGCGCTCGCGAAGCCGCACCAGCTGCTGACGCGCCTGTTCATCGGTGACGAGCTCGTTGGTATTGATCAGGATATGGCGCGCGTGGGTTTGCTCCACCATCTGCTGACTGGTGCCTCGTTCATCGACCACCTTCAAAATGTGAAATCCGCTGGGGCTGCGAATGAGATCACTCACCTGGCCGGTCTGCAACCGGCTAACCGACTCGGCGAACACCGCGGGAATCTCGGTTGCCCTACGCCAGCCCAGATCCCCGCCCTCCAGACCTTGCTGGCCGTCTGAGTAGCTGACGGCCATCTGCTGAAAATCAGCCCCCTGGCGGATGCGGTCCAGCACCGTCTGGGCCCGCTCCCGGGCAGCCGCTATGGACTCGGGGCTGGCACCCTCCGGCAGCCCCACCAGGATGTGCTGGAGGTGGTACTCGCGCCGATCCAGGTCACTTTGCTGGGCGAGGAAGTTGTCGACCTCCTGGTCGGTCACGCTCAGGTTGCTGTCCACCATCCGCTGCCGCAACCGTGCCGTGGTAATGTCACGGCGTATGTCCTCCCGAAACTGCTGGTAGTTGTAGCCCTCGGCCTCCAGGGTTTCACGCAAGGTGCCTAAGCTGACATTGTTGCGACGAGCGATGTCCGCCAAGGCGGCATTCACTGTCTGATCGTCGACCTGGATGCCGGCCCGATCGGCGGCGGCGATCTCCAAGCGCTCCTGTACCAGCCGATCTAGCACCCGCCGCAACAGCACATCCTGGGGCGGCAGCGGAGTACCCTGGCTCTGCAGCTGGCGGACCGCGGAACGCGCGGCCTGTCTCAACTCCGAGGCAGCGATGATGTCGTCGTCCACCACAGCGACGATGAAGTCCAGCACCTGCCGATCGGGGCTGGGCGCAGAGACCTGGGCGTCGGGCGCTGGCGGAGCAGCGGTCTGATCCTGGGCGGGAGCCGCCGCGAACATGCTCAGGCTCGCTATCGACAGCAAGAGGCGGGACGATGACAAGGGTAATCGGGGCATGGCGCTCAACGGTAAAGGTCGTCTTGGAAGCCGGGCATTGCATCCGACAGCAGACTGCGGAATGCGGTTCCTACTCCACCCAGTCCCTTCAGAATGAATTCCACGTAAAAGCCGTCATCGGCTTCGACTGCTTCCGGCTCGTCGCGATAGTGACGCGCGGCAAACCGCACCGCCCAGCAACAGTCCTCGTACTGGAGCCCGGCGATCGCCTCGATGGTGCGGTCGAAATCCAGATCGTAGAACCATCGGCCGAAGAGCTTCCAGCGCGGGCCCAGAGGCCAAAGCGCCGCCAAGTCGGCTTGCTCCAGATCGTCGCGCGCGACGCGGTAAGCCAGGTTGAGCACCTTGCCGGGCTCGGGATTATAGCGGAGGTCGAAACGGGAGCGGGTGGTCCGTCGCTCCTCGGGATTCCAATTGATCCCGGCCCCGACCGAGACGCCTGCACCGGGCTGGAGCCAAAAATCACCGATGATGTCGGAGCTGGAGCGGGTCTCTGGCACGCCGGAGGGCGTGACTTCGCGGTCCTGGAAGTACTGGATCTGACCCACGCTGAGCCGGGCCAGCTCGTTGCCCTCCACTAGCCAGCGACTGGTCAGGGCCGTGGTGATCTGGTTGGCGTCGCCAAGGCGATCGGGGCCAGTGAAACGGTTTTCCCGGAATAGCGAATAGAAATCCTCGCTATAGAGGGGGCTGTCGAAGTTGGGAATCTCGCTCTGATCGCGGAACGGCACGTACAAATAGAACAAGCGGGGCTCCAATGTGAGCTGACCGGGGCGATCGCCCAGCGCCATGGGCCGCTCGAATATCAGCCCGCTGTCGACACTGAAGATCGGCGCCGCTCGCCTGATGTGGTTGCCACCGCGACGGTTGTCGTTCAAGGAGTACGAGGTGTAGCTCAAGCTGAGCTTCGGCGACAGGAAGCCCCACGGTCTGAGCAGCGGCAGACTGAAGCTCGGAAGCGTGTTGACCCGCACGCCATCCACGCGGGTGTCATGCTGAAAGTTGGACACGGCACCGAGGAAGTTGAAGGTGAGGGGGCCCGCTGACTGCGGCCAGCTGCCGCGCAGCTCGGCCTCCGGGTAAACCGAGTACGGTTCCTGAGCCTCGCTGATCGCCTCATCAACGGGTTGAAATCGCTGCGCCCGTATCCTCGACTGCCAGGGTCCGGCCGAGTAGCTGTAGGCAACGGTCTGCGGCAGGAAGCTGGCACTACTGGCGCTCAGACTCCCGCCGAAATCCTCCAGATACTCACGGTCCGAGACCTCGTTGTAGTTAACGGAGAAGTTGCTCCTCAGACTCGGCTGCCATCGATGGCGGACATACAGGGAGCTGCGGTCGTCGCCAAACTCCCGGTCTTCGCGCAGGTAGGTGCCAGCGATTTCGCCCTGGTACCTGCGGCCCAGATAGCGATACTGCCCACCCAGCATGAGACCCCGCTCTGACATGTGGCGTGGCAGGAAGGTGAAGTCGCGCTCCGGTGCGATGTTCCAGTAATACGGCACGGTGAGATCAAAGCCGTGACGGTCCGAATATCCGAATTGCGGGAACAGCAGACCCGAGTAGCGCCGGTCGTCGATGGGAAAGTTGAAGTAGGGCGTGTACAGGACTGGAACACCCCCAAGCCGGAACGTAGCATGCCAAGCCTCGCCGCGACCGGTGGTGCGGTGCAGCTCGACCTCCCGAGCATGGATCGCCCACAGCCGGCTACCGACCGGACAGGTGGTAAAGCTGGCCCCGGCAAGCTGCGCCTCGCCGTCGCCCGTGGCGACGAACTCTCCTGCTGTCCCCCGCAGGTGGGCGTCGCGCAGGAAGAACTCGGCGTTGCCAAATTCGGTGCGATCCGCTTCCACTTCCAGCCGTCCACGTTCGGCGAAGATCGTAACCGGCCCCTGGTCGAATCGCAGTCCCTCTTCGGCGGTCACGGTGTTGCGAGCACGGTCCACATCAATGCTGGGTGCGGCCAGGCGCTGGTCGGCTCGCTGCAGCACCGCGTTACCTTCCAGTCTAATGCGGGACGCGTCCGAGACCGCTGACTCGGCATCGATGGCCACCGGAACTTCTTCGCGCGCTTGGCCCTCGGGCAGCTTCAGCTCGGGGAACGGCTCTGGGAAACCGTCGTCGGCGCAGATACTCCAGTTGTAGGCATAACCTCCCTGCTGCGCTCGGCCGGCGGTGGGTACAGTGGCCAACAGCAACATGGAGCACACGGGCAGTAGGCGCAGGCACGGGGGGTATGCAGGCATGCGTCCCTTCGAAGGCCGCTGTTTGAATTGTTACCGTGGCTTCACTATCAGCACTGACCGTCGTCCCACTGGGTTGCTCGGGTGGAACCGCACCACAGCCGCGCCTATGTTCGCGAGCAGAGCAAGCGCGTCGTAAGATGGGCGCTCCAGTAAATTGGCACAGTTGGCTACGGGCCGCAATTGGACTCGAGCGCGTGCGCTGCAGCCCGAGAACGGCGCATTCATCGCGATCAATGACTTACGACAAACGCTATGTTAGTGCAGACAACAGGGGTGGACGACCCGCGGGACGAGTTTCTGCGTGACTGGGTAGCCGACCACTACCCAGGTTTCCAGATCGGCGTCGCGTCCGCCGATGCCAGTTTTCGTCGCTACTTTCGTCTCGAGCGCGGTGCCGAGAGTTTCATCCTCATGGATGCTCCGCCGGAGCATCAAGACTGCCGACCCTTCATCCACGCTGCCAGCAGACTGCTCGAGCTCGGGCTCAACGTGCCCCGAGTACTGCAGACAGACCTCGAGCACGGTCTGCTGGTCCTGACCGACCTCGGAGACTGCAGCTATCTAAGGGCCCTCAGCCAAGATACAGCCGATACCCTCTATGACGCCGCCTTACGGTCGCTGCTGATGCTACAGTCGGAGGGTCGCGATCCCGGAGCTTTCCCGCCCTATGACCGTCCGTTCTTGATGCGCGAGTTGCGCATCTTCGACCAGTGGTTTCTGGATCGACACCTGGCGCTTAGTTTGCCTTCGCACCAGCGCGATCTCCTCGAGCAGGTGTACCAGTGGCTCTGCGACAAGGCCCTGGAGCAGCCGCGGGTGTGGGTGCACCGAGACTTCCATTCTCGCAACCTCATGGTATGCGGGGCTCAGACCCCAGGAGTTCTGGACTTTCAGGATGCGGTGATAGGCCCAATCTCCTACGATCCGGTCTCTCTGCTGCGAGACTGCTACATCGCGTGGCCCGTCGAGCGGGTGGAGGCGTGGTCGCAGGGGCACCGTCGGCGACTCGTGGCGGCGGGCGCGCTGGACCCGGGCATAGACCAGCCGACTTGGAATGAGTGGTTCGACTGCATGGGGGTCCAGCGACAGCTCAAGGCCATTGGAATCTTTGCCCGATTGTGGCACCGCGACGGCAAGCCCGGCTATCTCAAGGACATTCCCCGTACTCTGGTATACGTGTGGTCGGCGAGTGCGCGACATCCAGCGCTGACTCCATTGACATCGATTCTGGAGCAACACGTAGCCGACCGTGTGGGAACATTGCCGCGGTGAAGGCCATGGTATTGGCGGCGGGGCGCGGCGAGCGGTTGCGACCACTTACCGACTGGATCCCGAAGCCGTTGATCGCGGTCGGCGGACAAGCTCTCATCGAACGGCATCTGCTCGCCCTACGGGCCGCGGGTATTATCGACGTTGTGGTCAACAACGCGCATCTCGGCAAGATGATTGAGGAATTCGTAGGCGACGGATCGCGCTGGGGTCTACGTGTGCGCCATTCGCGCGAGCCCGTAGGGGCCCTCGAAACCGGTGGCGGTATCTTTCAGGCCTTGACGTTGCTCGGGTCTGAACCTTTCCTCATTGTCAATGGCGATGTGGCGACTGACTATGAGTACTCTGGCGCAACGCTGGCGACTGGCGATCTGGCGAGTCTCGTCCTGGTCTCGAATCCGGAACACAACCCGCTGGGTGATTTCACGCTGCGAGAAGGCCGCGTGGGCTTAGCCAAGGGCAAACGCCACACTTATGCAGGTATTGCAGTCCTGCGCCCTGCCCTGTTTGCGGGTTGCAAGCCTGGGCGTTTCCCGCTGGCACCCCTGCTTCGTCAAGCAGCTCGGGACGGACTCGTTGGTGGCCACCTGCACCACGGCCGCTGGACCGATGTCGGCACCTTACCCCGGCTGCGTGGGCTGGAGCGAGAGCTAACGAGTGGGGCTACCTTAGGCTAACCCACTGGGCCAGCCGCCTTACCCCCCCTTACTCGAAGCACTCTCCATGCGGTACCCGTTCGCCGATCGACTTAACCTCCATCAAGTCAACATCCGACGCCCCGAGTTAGCGTCACCTCGTCACCAGCGCTCGGCGCTCGGCGCTGGGTGCGGGAGGTGGGGTATGGTCAATGTCGAAGTTCATCTGTTCAATGCATTGCGCAAGTACGCGAAAGGTGGAGTCCAGTGGCTCCACGTCCCGCGGCGAGCGCTGATTACCGAGATCCTGTCACAGCTGGAGGTGCCCGAAGCCGAGGTCTTCCTCGCCCTTCACAACGGCCGCAACATCATGCGGGGTTTCGGCTTCCAGTCTGGCATCGATTCTCCGCCAGAGCTGGCGGAGGGTGACCGCTTTGCGTTTTCCGGTGCCGTGCCTTTCAGCCGAGGCTACGGGTCACCGGTGGTGTAAGGCAGGTGTCGCGGTCAGGGTCGCCAGCGGTGTACCGGCAGGCCGCTTTCCTGATGGTCCATGTAGGCTAGCGTCAGCGTCGCCATGTCAGTGCCGTGGCGAGCGACCGAGGCTCGTTGCCACCAAGAACCGTTACGTCCTGTGCTGACCCGCTCCTTGATCAAGCGCAGGTATTCGATGACGTCGTCGCTGTCGAAACCTGCACGCTCGAGTCCTCGGCGAGCAGCCGGGATCAGCTCCTCCAGTAACAGGTCGCGGGCTCGGCCCCTTCGACCGCCTTGCCACACCAGATTTGCGTCGAGCCCATGGCGAGCCGCGGCATAGAAGTTGTCACGCGCATCCGCGGGCGCCAGATCCATGATCCTGCCATCCAGGCTGTAGGCCAGGACCACACCATAGAACAGCGCGGCGTTGGCGATCATGTCGGGGATGGTGGGCCCGGCAGCCACGACTCGATGCTCGACCCGGAAGTGGGGCTTGCCGTGGGCGTCGCTTCCCAGCAGCGGCCGATTCCATCTCCAGATGGTGCCGTTGTGTAGCCTCAGGTGGGGCAACAACCCATCGTCCTCCAGCTCGATAGGGAGCAATGGGGGATAACGCAATAGGTTGTCCCGAAAGCATTCCAGCACTGAATTGCACACCCAGCCACCGTCAAAGCCGACCCGAGCCGGCCCTGGGTCGTGCCCCGAGCGCAGGTCACGGGCATCGACGGCTTGTTCGAAGACCGGAATCCGGGTTTCGTCCCATAGGTCGAGCCCCAGGAAGTAAGGAGAGTTGGCGGAAGCAGCAACCATCGGAGCGGACACCTGTTGCGCCAGATTCATCACTAGCGGGGCGGTCCGCACCGTCACTTGGAGGTGGATCTGAAACGAGGTGGTGGCAGCCTCGAGCATCACGTCGTGGTGGCTCAGATCAAGGCGTTGGCGGCCGGAAATGGCCAACTCCATGGGTCGACCGGCCCGCAATCGCATGATTTCGGCGTTCAGCGCGCGATAACGATTGAGGTCGGACATGTTGGCGACGCTCAGGTCCAGCGCGCGCACGCTCGGCAGTATCCCGACTGCCGCCAGCTTCACACTCAAGCTTGCGGCCGCCTGCCGACATGAGTCCCAGCGAGCCTGCAGGTCGGCCGCCATGCGGCGAAGCGCATCAGCGGTCAGCGGGCGTGGTTCCGTGTTGAGCTCCACGTTGAAGCTTGCAAGCTCCGGGCATGCCACCCCGGCGGGTGTCAGTTCGAGGAACTCCCGATTCCGAGGGCACGGCAAACCGTCAGCCGAGACCAGCCACGCCTCGAGCTCGAAGCCACCTACGGGCAGATCATCGGCGAGGTGGCCGTCGGCAATCCAGTCGGCCAGGGTATCGGTCTCGTCAGCCACCCGACGCCGAAACTCATCGAAATCCTGCTGCTGAAACTCGGTAGCACTGATCTCCTGCCCCATGACCTATCGTTCCTGGCAAGGTTGAGGGGCGGCGCCCCGGAAAGTGCTACGACCAACAGACACTAGTCGGACTCTTGGTGTTGGCCAATTCAGGGCCACGCTCCTCAGCACCAATCACCCGGCCGGGCAGTCGCCCAGGATCGTAGCACTGACCAACGAATTGGACATGGTTCCAGGGAGCGGAAGAATGGCATCGCCTGGACGTGGCACCAATAGCAAAGCCCCTGTCGTTGAGAGGCAGGGGCTTTGGTGAGGGGTGCCTGGCAGTGACCTACTCTCGCATGGGGAGGCCCCACACTACCATCGGCGCTGGAGGGTTTCACTGCCGAGTTCGGGATGGGGTCGGGTGGTTCCCCTG
>CAZLYT010000249.1:0-5398 GCA_964563515.1 uncultured Candidatus Competibacteraceae bacterium
TCGTTCAGGGCCAGTCCATGGTCCACCGATGCGGACTTGCTGAGTAAGGGTGACACTCCGGTTACGCAATGGCGCCTGGAGCAGGAGACCTGGCGCGCGCTCTGTTAGTCGAGCTACGGCAACGGCAACTCGGCTTCCTCCACAATCAAAGGCCAATGATGACCGCGCTTCGGCACGACAGCTCGAAAGTGCCGGAAGTCCCAGGTTAGAATCTGCGCTTGCCGATGAGATGCCATGGCCATCCCGATGAGATCGGGGAGGTCCACACCAGTGTCCACGTATCGTTTCCCGAATTTCAACGCAAGTTCAAGCTCCGGCGCGGTTGGGGACTCCAATCGATGGACACCGGCCGCGAGGCTCTCGGCGAACGCAATCGCCGCGCGAGGGTGTCCCCGGGTTCGGAGCAACAGATCCACCTCGACCAACACAGGCCACGGAACGACCACGTCCCGGCCCAGTCGGGCCAGCAGCTCGGCTGCGAACTGGTGTCTACGGCGATCACCACGATTGATTGCCGAGACTATCGGACCTGTATCGCAAATGATCAACGGCCGGGCCGCGCGATTGATTAACGGCCGAGCCGCGCGAGGATCTCTTCAACTGTTTTCGAAAGATCGGGATCGTCCTCGATAAGCCCTGCGTTAGGCAGCCGATCGGGCCGTTGCTGCACGATTTCGGTCACGAGTGCTGACACGGACGTCTTGCGCCGCTTCGCCTCTTTGTCCAGGCGTTCGGCAATCGCGGACGGGAGTGAAATGGTCTTGCGGACGGACGACATGAGTGAAAGTACGAACGTCAGAGTATGAACAAGCAAGTGTCAATGGCGGCATTGAGTCGCTATGCTCAGACGCCAGATTGAGAGCCTGCTATGCCTCTTTGTTCGGTGATCTGAGGTGTGAGTCGCCTCGCCGCTGCATCGGCTGTTCGTGTTGGCTTGGTCAAGAGTGACGCGGCCTTTGGCTTAACGAGGCTAAGCAACGCCACGCGAACGTGAATGGGCCGATGCAGCATGTGCGCCCTTGGGGATCGGCATGCCGGGCGCACCGAATTTATCAGCGCGCACCTAGATCGCTGCCACGTAGCGGCTCATGCGCTCCCGCAGGTCGGCGTCTGGCAAGCGACCGCGCAGTGCGCCCATGTTCTGCTCCATATGGTCCACCTGGGAGGTGGCTGGAATGGCACAGGTGATTGCGGGATGGGAGATGATGAACTTCAAGAAAAACTGTGCCCAGTTGGCGCAGTCGATTTCCACGGCCCAGTCCGGCAGGGGGTGGCTGCCCACGTGCCGGAACAGTCCACCGGTGCGAAATGGCCGGTTGGCGATGGCGGCGATGCCACGCTCGGCCGCCAGTGGCAGCAGCCGGCGCTCGACCTCACGATCCAGCACGTTGTAGGTGAGCTGGACGAAATCCAGCGGCTCCCGGGCGAGAATGCGCTCGAGCTCCTGGTGGCGCCGACCGTGGGAGGTGGTGACGCCGATGTAGCGCACTCGGCCTTCCGCCTTCCAGGCCTTGAGGGTTTCCAGGTGCGCTTCCCAGTCCAGCAGGTTGTGGACCTGCATCAGATCGAAGCGCGGCACGCCCCACAGCCGGCGCGACCATTCCATCTCGTCGATACCCGCCTGGCGGCCGTAGGTCCACACTTTGGTCGCTGAGAACAGCTTGTCGTCGCTGTGGGTGCGATCCAGACAGTAGCCGATCACCTCCTCCGCCGACCCATACATGGGGGAAGAGTCCACCATGCCGCCGCCGCGATCAAAGAAGCGCTGGAGCACCTCCACCCGCTGGTTGCGAGCCCACGGGTCGTCACCCACGTGGAAGGTGATCCAGGTGCCCATTCCAATGACGGGGATGCTTTGGCCAGAAGACGGGATTGGCTTGTGGTGCAACACGCCCGGCGCCGCAATCGACCGCGCCAATCCACTGGCGGCCAGTAGTCCGACCGCGCCCACGCCCTTCAGCAGGGCCCGCCTGGTCAAGCCCACCCGGCTACGATGCTCGGTACTCATCCTGGTTGATTGGTCAGCACGCCGGAGTCGATGTTCCCGCACGGACTCGCCAGTTCAACGGCCGACATGGGCCCGAGGGCCCTGGTCCAACGCGCCCTGACGCTTGCTGTACCGAGAAGATCGACGCAGTTTGGAGGAGAGCCCATGAACAGATGGCTGAGCGGACTCGCGCTCGTGGCTGTCGTCGCCGGCATGTCGGCAATGGCATTCGAGCCCGGCAAGGTGGAGTGCATCGCCCCGGCCGTTCCGGGTGGCGGTTGGGACTTAACCTGTCGCAGCGTCGGCCAGCTGCTAGCCGAGCAAGGTCTCGCTCCGGGTGCAGTTACCTCCACCAACATGAGCGGCGCCGGCGGGAACGTTGCCCACGGTTACGTGGTAGGCAAGCGCAATGACGATCCCAACCTGCTAATCGCCGCCAGCACCGCCACCACCCAGCCCTCTGGCACAGGATCAGCTCGCCGGCTTGTCCCGCCTCCTTGGGTGCTTTCCTGGCCCACACCGTGGAGAAGCGTAATCGATAGTACACGCGTGATTCGCGATGGCGTGCGGCGACTCTTGCGCAGAGTTGCCCACCCGCCATACATGGGCCGCAAAGCCACCTACACTTCGAGGTGAAGGTGTATGGATCCCGAGACAACTATTGCCTCGGGGGTGGGTTTCGCAGCTAGGGTAAGCTCATATGATCAAGCGTGCTTGTACGGCACTACTATGTGGCTGTGCACTTCTACTCGTCTCCAACGTCTGGGCAGCAGACCCCATCCTCATCAGATTCTCTCATGTGGTCTCCGCCAACGATCCCAAGGGTGTTGGCGCCCTGCGCTTCAAGGAGTTGGCCGAGGCAAGGTTGGACGATCAGGTGCGGGTGGAGATTTATCCGCAGTCGGAGCTATTCACCGACGAGCAAGTGCTGCAGGCGCTGTTGCGTGGTGATGTACAGATGGCAGCGCCATCGCTCTCCAAGTTCGGTAGTCTCACCAATAACCTTCAGGTATTCGACCTGCCATTTCTGTTCGACGACGTGGACGCGGTGCACGCATTTCAGAGCAGCGAGGTGGGCCAAGGCTTGCTGGACGCCATGCGGGACCAGGGCGTGCTGGGTCTCGCCTACTGGGACAACGGCATGCGAGTGATCTCGGCATCCAGTCCGTTACGCAGCCCGGAGGATGCCGGGGGTTTGACATTTCGCATCGAGAGTTCCGACGTCCTCGAGGCCCAGTATCAGGCGGTGGACGCGTTGCCCATGAAGCTTCCGTTTTCGCAGGTCTACGACGCGCTGCGCTCTGGGTTGGTGGACGGCCAGGAAAACACCTGGTCGAACATCGCGTCGCAGCGCTTCTACACCCTCGGCCAACAGTTCACGGAGCTGTCCCACAACTACCTGGGATACATGGTCGTAACTGCAGCGGAGTTTTGGGATGGACTGCCCGACCCGATTCGGAGCGAGCTGGAGAAGATCCTGACGGAGGTGACTGCAGAGGTGAGTGAAGTCGCTCGAGAACGTGCCGCGAGTAGCCGTCAGACAGCGATCGACGAGGGTGCGGAAGTGCTCACGCTCAGTGCAGACCAGCGTCAACCCTGGATCGAGGCCTGGAAGCCGCTGCGGGATAGTTTCGCGGCGGAGATTGGCACCGACGTCGTAAGTGCAGCCGAGACCGCAGGTGATCAGTAGGGCTGGCGACCCGGCCCGACCCGCTGACAACACAAACCGGCTCCAGCCGCAAGTTGGAGGACCGCAATGAAACCTCAGGCGTCTGATCCGAACGCTTGCTGGGCCTCGCGTCAATAGACCGTAGCTCGTCGCGCTAATCGACTCTGGGCCTGTCGCCGAGTCGAGCCTTGTCACTGACTGCGGCGTTCTCAGCGGGCGCTACGGCAGCCCCACTGCGATAGTCCTCTGGAAGGGTCTTGACTAGACCGTACATCATATAAAGCAGGATCACCGAAAGCGGCACCCCCGCCGCAATCGAGGCCGATTGCAGGGCTTGAAGGCCGCCGGCGAGAAGCAGCACCCCGGCGACGAGGCCCTCACCCAGCCCCCAGAACACCCGGAAGCGTTGTGGTGGATGCGGATCGCCCATGGATAGCATGGTGCAGATCACCAAGGTGCCCGAATCCGACGAGGTGACGAACCAGGAAATGAGCAGAAATGTGGTCAGTGCCGCTATCGACCAGGTCATCACGGACGGGAACAGCTGCTCGATAGTTCGAAACAATCCCAAACTGTAATCCTGGTTCACTGCCTCTACGATCCCACCGACGCCGTGGAGCTCCATGAACAGCGCATTGCCTCCAAAAATGCACATCCAGAAGAAGGTCAGCAGCGACGGCGCCAGCATGACTCCCCAGACGAACTCGCGAATGGTTCGTCCGCGCGAAATGCGTGCGATGAAGATACCGACGAACGGGCACCAGGCCACCCACCAACCCCAGTAGAAGATGGTCCACCAACTCTGCCAATCTCGGCTCGGGTCCGGATCGGTCCAGAAACCCATGGGGACCACGTTCCACAGATAGTCGCCGATGCTGGTCACATAGAGCCCCAACAGGAATGCCGTGGGCCCCACCACCAGGAATAGCGCCAGCAATATCGCGCTCAGCCAGATGTTGAATTCACTCAGAATTCGCACGCCCTTGGCGACGCCCGATACCGCCGACAAGGTGCCGACCACCGAGATCACCGCGATCAGGACTAGCTGATTGGTGACACTGAGCTCGATCCCAAACAACCGGTCGAAGCCCGCATTGACGGCTGTCGCGCCAAGCCCGAGAGACGTCGCCAAGCCAAATACGGTACCGAAGACTGCAAGCAGATCAGCCGCATGGCCATAGGGGCCGTAGATTTTCTCGCCCAGCACCGGATAGAGAGCCGAACGCATGGCGAGGGGTAATCCCTTGCGGTAGGCAAAATAGGCTAGCGTCAAACCTACCAGTACATACACCGCCCATCCGTGAAGCCCCCAATGAAACAGCGTCAGTCGAATTGCAACCTGAGCGGCATCCGCCGTCTGCGGTTCTATTCCGGCGATTTCAATATAGGGATTGCCCTGAAAATGATAGATCGGTTCGGCGACGCTCCAGTACAGTAAACCAAGCCCGAGGCCGGCGCTAAACAGCATGGAGAACCAGGAAAAAGTACTGAACTCCGGTTTTTCGTCATCGCGTCCCAGCCTGATGTCGCCGTACTTGCTAAACATCAGCCAGACCACAAAGAACAGAATTACGCTGACTACCGAGACGTAGTACCAGTTCAAGGTTGAGGTGATCCAATTCTTGATGTTCTCGTAGACCACGTTGGCCAAATCCACGTTGAGCACCGTGAAGATCACCATCGCAACGATTATGCCGGCGGAAGCGAAGCTCATCCCCGAATGCATTCCCTTGAACATCCCG
>CAZLYT010000250.1:0-1679 GCA_964563515.1 uncultured Candidatus Competibacteraceae bacterium
CTGCCGGTGGCAGCTCCTCCAGCGGGTGGCAGGCGGGTGACCCGGAAAACCGAGGAGCGCTGCGCGAAGCGCAGGTGCTTGCGGTCAACACCGAGGCCGATAACGGCGTGATCTACGCCATCGACCGGGTGCTGGTGCCCCAAGACGTACTTTCCAAGATCGAGACCTCTAAGAGCCAGGGGCAGTCCCAGCAGTCCTCCCAGGCCGAAAGCAAAAAGCAGCAGTAGCGAGGGTGAAGCTTCGCAGTAGAAGACCAGCAAAGAGACTACTCCGTCTGGTGGACGGATAGGCAATCGTTCGGAGCCGGCGCCTCATCCGCCGGCTCTCTCTATTGCCTCGGCGTACTCTGAACCCAGAATGGGAAGGCGCGGTGCCAGTTTTGTCAAGCCCGGCGCGAGCCCGCGCACGGGCGGCAGCTCATTCATCCCAGCGCACACCCGACCAGCACACCAGGCTGACCATGCACCGTCACACCCTGCACAAGCTGCGCAATATCCTGCACTCAGCCATCCTGTTAGCCGGGATGTGTCTGATTGCGGCGAGCTGCGCCTGGATACTGTGGGGAGTGGAAGGGATGCTGTGGGCGCTGGCGGGGTTCGCGCTGGCAGCGGCCCTATCGCCCACGGTTCCAGCGAGCTTCGTCCTCTCGCTCTATCGCGCGCGTCCGCTAGCTCGGAGCGACTTCCCGCCTGGCTACGCGGTGCTGGACGAGCTGAGCCGGCGCGCCGGACTGCCAGCGACGCCCAGGCTCTACTATCTGCCGAGCTCCCTTCTCAACGCCTTCGCCGTGGGCAATCGGCGCTCGGCGGCCATCGCCGTGACCGATGGCATGCTGCGCCATATGAATCTGCGCGAGCTCAGGGGCGTGCTGGCCCACGAGGTCAGTCACATCGCCAACCAGGATCTGTGGATCATGAACCTGGCGGCCACCATGAGCCGGGCAACAACCTTGCTCTCCTATATCGGTATGTTCCTGTTGTTCATCAATCTGCCGCTGATCGCGACTGGCGCAGTCACGGTGCCTTGGGCATTGGTGCTCCTGCTGCTGTTCGCACCCACCCTCATGAGCCTGCTGCAGCTGGCGCTCTCCCGCTCGAGGGAATACGACGCGGATCTGGAGGCCGCCAGGTTGGCCCATGATCCGCGGGGGCTCGCGTCGGCATTGCTCAAGCTGGAGCGCTACCAGGGGCCCTTCTGGGAGAGTGTGCTGCTGCCGGGACGCCGTGTCCCGGAGCCTTCGCTGCTGCGCACCCACCCGCCGACGGAAGAGCGAGTCCGACGGTTGATGGATCTGGGGCAAGCTCAACCCGCGCCGACAGCATTTCCGCGTCTCGAGGAGCAGAGCATGGCGCCGCCCAGAGGCATCCGACACGTCGACAGCGGCCCGCGCTGGCACTAGTCTGGCCTTTGGTATTGAGCGGCGGTGTGGTCGCAAGTGCCGGCTAACCCATGAGCCGTTTTCTCATTATCCTAGGCGTCGTCCTGGTCCTGGTTGGGTTGCTTTGGCCCTGGCTGCAGAAGATCGGGCTCGGCCGCCTGCCTGGCGACATCGTCATCGAGCGCGAAAACTTCCGTCTCTATTTTCCGCTGATGACGTCGCTGATCGTGAGCTTGCTCTTGAGCCTCATCCTGTGGTGGCTCAACCGCTGATTCGGAGCGGGTCGGGACCGGCGCTCGAA
>CAZLYT010000251.1:0-7929 GCA_964563515.1 uncultured Candidatus Competibacteraceae bacterium
TCCTGTTTGGGATGCTGGCCCTGGAGCAGGGCTTCAAGACCTTCACCGGCGGTGCCTTGGAGCGGGTACTGCAGCATGCCACCCGAGGGCTCGGCCGCAGCATCGGCTTCGGTGTCGTCACCACAACCTTGATGCAATCCAGCTCCCTGGTGTCGGTGCTCACCATATCCTTTCTCAGCGCCGGGCTGATTACGCTGACGGCGGGCATCGGGGTGATCTTTGGCGCCAACCTGGGTACCACCACCGGGGCATGGCTGGTGGCGGGCTTCGGCCTCAAGGTGGATATCGCCGCCTACGCCATGCCCATGTTGGTATTTGGCGTGATCCTGGTCTTCCAAAGCTCCAAGACCCTGCAGGGAGCCGGCTACATCCTCGCGGGCCTGGGTTTCCTGTTCCTGGGCATTGCCTACCTGAAAGACGGTTTCGAGACCTTCAGGAATGCCCTCGACCTCTCCGCCTACGCCGTACCGGGGTACCCCGGTTTGCTGCTTTACACGGCGATCGGAATGCTGGCGACGGTCGTGATGCAGTCGAGCCACGCCACCTTGGTGCTGACCATCACAGCCTTGGGCGCCCAGCAGATCAGCTACGAGAACGCCTTGGCCCTTGCCATCGGCTCCAACATGGGAACCACTATCTCGGCCATCCTCGGAGCCATCGGTGCCAACGTGGAGGGCCGTCGCCTGGCCGGGGCTCACCTGGTTTTCAACAGCGTCACCGGCGTCTTGGCCATCGCGATCATCCACCAGATGATACTGGCCGTGGACTGGCTCAGCGCGGCTGTGGGCATCGCCGAGACCGACTACACCCTCAAGCTCGCGGTCTTTCACAGCCTGTTCAACCTGCTTGGCCTGGCGCTGATGGTGCCCTGCACCAAGCCGCTGGTTCGAGGGCTGACGCGGCTGCTGCCAGGACGGGCGGTCGAGTTCGAGCAACCTATGTATCTCTCCGCCGCGACCATGGAACTGCCCGAGACCGCGATCGAAGCGGTGCGCAACGAGACCCTGCGCCTTTACGATCGCGGCGTCGAGATCATCGCCCACGGCCTCGCGCTGGATCGCCATCGTCTGTTCTCCGACGAGAACCTGCAGCATGTGGTGCAGAGCTCTCGACGACCGTTTCCCGAGAACCTGGAGCAGCGCTACGAGCAGAGCATCAAGAGCATCTACAGTGCCATCGTGGAGTTCAGTAGCCAGGTACCGGGCGGTTCGGCCGCGCAAGCGAATCGGCTGCACGAGCTTCGCTCGGCCGGTCAGGACATCGTCGAGGCAGTGAAGGCCGCGAAGCATTTGCAGAAGAACCTCCTGGTCCAGATGCGCTCTCCGCACCCCGACGTCCGGGATCAATACGATCAGATCCGTGAGCAGATCGCTCTGGTTCTTCGTGCCATCGACGAGGTCAGGAAAGGGACCGACGACAGTGTCACGGTGCTGTCACTGGACGCTGCTAGGGTCCGCTTGGAGCAATCCGACCTGACCTCCAGCGGGGTGCTGGACAGGCTTATCCGCGGCAAGCGTATCGGTGCCCGGGTCGCCACCTCGCTGATGAACGACGGCGCTTACGCGAACGCTCTTGGACGCAAGCTTCTGGAAGCCGCCATACTGCTGTTCGGAGCTCGCGAAAAGGCCCTGGAAAGCGCCGAACGCAGCGTCGCGCTGAGTGATGAAGAGGTCTCGGACGCCGCCCACCGCAAGCAGCGATAAGCCCTGTCACCCCATGAAAGGCTACAAGCTCCTGAAGAAGCTGCAACACCTACTCGACGCCGAGTACCGCGAGCAGGTGGTGCGTCGTGAATCCCTCAAGAAGGTGCTGAAGAAACTCCGCAAGCGCCGCGACGCGCTGCAACAAGCGCTAGAACGAGCCGAGACCGACAAGGAGCGCCGCCTGATCCGCGAACAGATGGACATCATCAAGGTCCAGCGTGAGAAAGGCCTGACCTTGCTGAGTGAGCTCAAGCAGCGGCAAGACTAAAATTCAGCCTGCGGCGACCTCGGCACTCCAGTACCCCAGCCAGCTCTTCGACCTCCGATACCGGCCCGCTACGCTTTGCTGCAGCGGCAGTTCAGGTATGCTGCGGGCGCAGCATGACTGCGGCCAGTTCGCCCCGTACCCATGCCGGTCGCCTCTGCCAGGAGCGAGCACTACATGAAGCACCGAATCCGACGAATGCTGGTCGCCAATCGCAGCGAGATCGCCATTCGCGCGATGCGCGCGGCCGCCGAGCTTGGCATCAGCACCGTCGCCATCTACGCGCGGGAAGATCGATTCGCTCTGCACCGGTTCAAGGCCGATGAGAGCTACCAGGTGGGCGAAGGCAAGAAGCCCATCCAGGCCTATCTCGACGTGGAGGACATCCTCCGCGTGGCTCGCCAGTCCAAGGCCCATGCCATCCACCCAGGCTACGGTTTCCTCTCTGAGAATCCGGACTTCGCAGAGTCCTGCGCCGCCGCCGGCATCCTCTTCATCGGTCCCTCCCCCGAGGTGATGCGCACCCTCGGCAACAAAGTGGCGGCCCGTGAGGTGGCGGTCGCCGCAGGGGTGCCGGTGATGCCGGCCACTGGTGCGCTACCCCAGGATCTGGACCAGGTCCGCTCGATGGCAGCGGAGATCGGTTATCCGTTCATGCTCAAGGCAAGTTGGGGCGGGGGTGGCCGCGGCATGCGGGTGATCGAGACAGAAACCGATCTCGGGCCCCAGATCGAGGTGGCGCGCCGGGAGGCCAAGGCCGCCTTCGGCAACGACGAGGTGTATCTGGAAAAGCTGGTGCGCCGCGCCCGCCACGTGGAGGTGCAGCTGCTCGGCGACCTCCACGGCAATCTGGTGCACCTGTTCGAGCGCGACTGCACGGTACAGCGCCGCAACCAGAAGGTAGTGGAGCGGGCCCCGGCGCCATACCTGGATGCGCTGACCCGTGATGCCCTGTGCGAGGCCGCACTGCGCCTGGCACGCCGGGTTGACTACAGCTGCGCCGGCACGGTGGAGTTCCTGATGGACGCCGACAGCGGCGAGTTCTACTTCATCGAGGTGAACCCGCGCATCCAGGTGGAGCACACCGTCACCGAGCAGGTCACCGGCATCGATCTGATCAAGGCGCAGATCCGCATCTGCGAGGGCGCCGCCATCGGCACGCCCGCCTCCGGCGTGCCCGACCAGGCCGAGATCCCGCTCAACGGCCATGCCCTGCAGTGCCGAGTGACCACCGAGGACCCGGAGAACGGCTTCACGCCTGACTACGGCCGGATCCAGGCTTACCGCAGCGCCGCCGGCTTCGGCATCCGGCTGGACGCCGGCACCGCCTACAGCGGCGCGGTCATCACGCCCTACTACGACTCGCTGTTGGTGAAGGTCACCGCCTGGTCCGCCCGTCGCGACGATGCCATCCGCGCCATGGATCGAGCGCTGCGCGAGTTCCGCATCCGCGGCGTCGCCAGCAATCTGGCCTTTCTCGAGAATGTGATCAACCACCGACAGTTCCGCGACGGCAACTACACCACCCGCTTCATCGACGAGACGCCGGAGCTGTTCAATTTCTCCCGACGCCGGGACCGCGCCACGCGCTTACTGCGCTACATCGGCGAGGTGACGGTCAACCGCCATCCCGAGGTGGAAGGCCGCGACCAGCCCCGGACTCGCCAACCGGCACGATTGCCCGCGGCAGAGGCTGGGTTCATACCACCGGGCACCCGGGACAAGCTGCTTGAGCTGGGGCCGGAGGCGTTCGCCGGCTGGATGCGCACCGAGCCCCGGGTGCTGCTGACTGACACCACGTTGCGCGACGCCCACCAGTCCCTGCTTGCCACCCGCATGCGTTCTGCCGACATGTGGACCATCGCCCCCTACTACGCGGCGCTGCTGCCGCAGCTGTTTTCCCTGGAGTGCTGGGGCGGGGCCACCTTCGACGTGGCGCTGCGCTTTCTCAAGGAAGATCCTTGGGAGCGCCTGTGGATGCTGCGGGACAAGATCCCTAACATCCTGTTCCAGATGCTGCTGCGGGGCGCGAACGCCGTGGGCTACACCAGCTACCCGGACAACGTAGTGCGCTACTTCGTCAAGCAGGCAGCGGATGCGGGCATGGACCTGTTCCGGGTCTTCGACTCCCTGAACTGGGTGGAGAACATGCGGGTGGCCATGGACGCGGTGCTGGAAAACGGCAAGCTCTGCGAGGGCACCATCTGCTACACCGGTGACATGCTGGGGCCGATGCCGAACAAGTATGCCCTGCGCTACTACCTGTCGATGGCCAAGGAGCTGGAGCGGGCCGGCGCCCATATTCTGGGGATCAAGGACATGGCGGGAGTCGCCCGCCCAGCGGCGGTTCGCAAGCTGGTGTCCGCGCTGCGCCAGGAGACCGGCCTGCCGGTGCATTT
Source organism: uncultured Candidatus Competibacteraceae bacterium (assembly GCA_964563515.1). GTDB lineage: Bacteria > Pseudomonadota > Gammaproteobacteria > Competibacterales > JAHEDQ01 > CAZLYT01. The sequence continues at coordinate 4,368 of CAZLYT010000251.1, forward strand.
CCACACCCACGACACCTCCGGCATCGCCGCGGCCAGCGTGCTGGCGGCGGTCGAGGCCGGCTGCGACGCGGTGGACGGGGCCATGGACGCCATGAGCGGATTGACCTCCCAGCCCAACTTGGGCTCCATCCTCGCCGCCGTGGCCGACACCGAGCGCGATCCCGGCATCGACCAGGGTGCCCTGCGGGACATCTCACACTACTGGGAGGGGGTGCGGCGGTTCTACAGCGGCTTCGAGAGCGACATTCGGGCCGGCACCTCCGATGTCTACCGTCACGCCATGCCCGGCGGTCAGTACACCAACCTGCGCGAGCAGGCCCGCTCGCTAGGCATCGATCACCGCTGGCCCGAGGTGGCCGAAGCCTACGCCCAGGTCAATGTGCTGTTCGGTGACATCGTCAAGGTGACGCCCACCTCCAAAGTCGTGGGCGATATGGCGCTGATGATGGTGACCCAGGGCCTGACCCCTGCCGAAGTGCAGGATCCCGAGCGGGAGATCGCCTTCCCGGAATCCGTTGTTCAGCTGTTTCGCGGCGACCTGGGTCAACCTCCCGGCGGTTTTCCCGAGGGTCTGACCCGTAAAGTGTTGCAGGGGGCCGAGCCCCATCAGGGGCGACCCGGCGCAGATCTGCCGCCAACGGATCTGGAGGCGGCACGCAGCGAGGCCCGCGACAAGTGCGGTCGCGAGGTCACCGGCAGCGACCTAGCCTCCTACCTGATGTATCCCAAGGTCTTCACCGACTACTCGCAGACCCGCAGCCACTACGGTCGGGTCAGCGCGTTGCCGACACCGGTGTTCTTCTACGGCATGGAGCGCGGCGAGGAGATCGCCGTCGACATCGAGCGCGGCAAGACCCTGGTGATCCGCTACCTGGCGGCCAGCGAACCCGATGACGAAGGCGCATGTCGAGTGTTCTTCGAGCTCAACGGTGAGCAGCGGATGGTGAAGGTCTTGGCAAAGGGCATGGAGGCCAAGGTCAAGGCTCATCCCAAGGCCGAGGATGGCAACCCCCATCACGTGGCCGCGCCCATGCCGGGCATGGTCATCAGTGTGGCCGTGCGGGCGGGTTTGAAAGTGGAACGCGGCGACGCGCTGGTCTCCATCGAGGCCATGAAGGTGGAGTCGGTGATCCGCGCCGAGCGCGCCGGCACCGTAGAGGCGGTGCACGTGGAGGTGGGCAGCCAGGTGGATGCCAAGGATCTGATGGTGGTGCTGAGCTGATGGTGAAACTACATCGAAGCCGAGGGCCAATTGGCATCGCGTAATCCGCCGCCTTCGATGGCCTTACCTGAGATCAAATCCGACCAAGATGGTGCACTACGGCCTCCGGCCTAATGCACCCTTACGATCCTTATACAACAGGAGGTTGCCAGCCCCTGGCATTCGGAGACTCCCTCCCATGCACACCAACATCATTCCCACCATGAAGTATGACAACGCCGTAGAGGCCATCCGTTGGCTCTGCGAGGCCTTCGGCTTCGAGCAGCACTTGGTGGTGCCAGGTCCGCGTGGAACCATCGTTCATGCGCAGCTCACCTACGGGCCCGGCATGATCATGCTGGGCTCAGCGGGTGAGTCAGATTTCGATCGGCTGCAGCAGCCTCCTCGACGAGTGGGTGGCGTCGGCACTCAAAGTCCTTACATCGTGGTCGACGACGCCGACGCCCAATACGTCCGCGCGGTCGCAGCCGGCGCAGAAGTCGTGCGGGACATCCAGGACGAGGACTACGGCGGGCGCGGCCACTCCTGCCGTGATCCCGAGGGCCATCTCTGGAACTTCGGCACCTACAATCCCTGGGAATAGTCCCTGGGAATAGTCCCTGGGCGTGTACAATCCGGCCGCCGACAACCGCCGTGAGGAACCTAGAATGATTCAGCACAGCCCCCTGACAACAGCGTGCCGCCGGGCGCCCGTCACCTTCGCCGTGGCGCTGGCGGTCGGCCTGGTGGGATGCCAGACCACAGACCCCTACACCGGTGAGCAACAGGTCAGCCGAACCGCCGCTGGAGCCGGAATCGGCGCCCTCGGCGGTGCGGTTGCGGGCGTGCTGATCGGGGACAACCGTGAGGCCACGTTGATCGGCGCCGGTATCGGAGCCCTAGCCGGAGGTGCGGCCGGCAACTACATGGATCGTCAGGAGTCGGAGCTGCGGCAACAGTTGCAGGGCACCGGGGTCAGCGTGACTCGGGTCGGCGATCAGCTGGTGCTGAACATGCCCGGCAACATTACCTTCGCCACCAACTCGGCAGATATCTCCTCGAACTTCTACCCCACGCTCAACTCCGTTGCTCTGGTGCTGCAGAAGTACAACCAGACTTACGTGGACATACTGGGCCACACCGACAGCACCGGCTCCCAGCAGTACAACCAGGAGCTGTCGCAGCGCCGGGCTGGCAGTGTCGCGGCGTACTTGCAGAATCAGGGCGTGGAGCCAGCGCGACTCATCACCCGGGGCATGGGACAGAACTCACCCATCGCCAGCAACGACACCCCGGAGAGACGCGCCCAGAATCGCCGCGTGGAGATCGTCCTCACACCGGTCACCTGACCCTCGATGGCAGGCCCCCGTTGGGGTGGGTGATATACAGCTACCCGCTGACCCCGTACCTGGGTGTCAGGCGGACATCGGGGCGGCAGCCGCCATGCCGGGGGCGTCAGGGAAGGCACTCGGCAGTTCCCCCTTCGGACTTTCCGCCCTCTCGATATGCGCTGTCACCAATTCCAGCTGTTGGAACCTCTGGTCCTGTCTCACAAAGGAAATTCGACTCGGACATCGCCGAGCCCGGGAAAGCGAACCAGGACCCGGCTGTCAGGCTGCACGAAGGTCATGCCGGTCCAGCTCCCGGTAATGATGAGATCACCCGCGCGCAGGCCGTCGCTGCGCGCCGCGGCGTGGTGCAGCGCCCAGGGCAGCAGCGCCAGCGGATCACCCAGGGGATGGCCACCACGACGCTCCAGCACCGGACGACCGTTTACATGAATCGCAACCCTCTGCTCGGCGGCCCCGACCTGATCCCAGGCTGGAATCGCATCCCCTACCACCAGCGCGCCGTTGAGCTGGTTGTCGGCGAGCTTCCACAACGGGTCGGCCTGTTGCCAGTCACGGAGGCGGGTATCCACCACCTCGATCACCGGGTGGACGGCGTCGATGAGGCCCGGTAGCTGAGTCCTCGCCGGCGCCACCGCTGCGGCCGGTAGGTCTCGCGCCAGGGGGTAGTAGCCCAACTCGGCCTCGATGCCGATGACGTGGAAGCCGTTGGCCGGCAGCCGCGCAGGGCTGCGGTGGACCCGTTGCGGGGGAATGGGTGCGGCCGTAGGCGTCGCCTGGAGGCTGGGGGCGCCCACTTTCCACGCCCCGATGCGCTCACCTTCGCCGAGCCAGAGTGCTGCGGCCACTGCATCTTGCACGGCATAGGCCTCGGCTGGTGTGCGCGGGACGCAGTCCTCGGGCAGCGCCGACAGTTGAAAGTGGCCATGGTAGGCGTCGATCAAGAGTGCCGCCGCCCGCTCGGTCCTCTGCTTGAAGTCAGTCATGCTGAACTATCCCATCTAACTGACGG
>CAZLYT010000252.1:0-1556 GCA_964563515.1 uncultured Candidatus Competibacteraceae bacterium
GCGCTGCCCACGTCGCCCGCGTGCACGACCATATCAACCTGGCCGGCCAGAGCGGCAATGCGCGGGTCTAGCTGACCATGGGTGTCGGCCACAATGAGCAGATTGACGACAGACGGGTTGGGGTTGGTCAAGCCGCTATAATGCCCGGGCCATTCGGGAGCCGACAAATCTATGGGGCACAAGGGAATGATCGCCGCCGGGCATCCGGCGACGGTGGAGGCGGGCAGCCTGGTTTTGAGAGAGGGCGGCAATGCCTTCGATGCCGCCATCGCGGCGCTCTGCGCCGCTTTCGTGGCAGAGCCGGTGCTGGCCTCGCCGGGAGGTGGAGGATTTCTGCTGGCGCACCGCGGCCGACAACACCGGGTCTACGATTTTTTCGCCCACACGCCGCGCTCGCGCAAATCTCAAGCTCAAGTGGACTTCCATCCCATCCAGGCGGACTTCGGCTCGACCACCCAGGAGTTCCATATCGGGCTCGGTGCGGCCGCCACTCCTGGCGCTGTGCGCGGTCTCTTCGAGGTGCACCGGGATCTGGGCTCCGTGCCGATGCGCCGCTTGGTGGAGCCGGCGGTGGCACTGGCGCGGGAAGGCGTGATCTGGAACGAGTTTCAGTCCTATGTGTTCGATGTCATCGGGCCGATCTACCAGGCCCGCGCCGATTCCGCAAGCCACTACGGTAGTCCGGGTCAGCCGGGGCAGCTGCTGCGGGCCGGTGATCGCTATCAGTCGCCGGAGCTCGCGGACCTGCTCGAATCCTTGGCCAGCGAGGGCGACCGGCTATTCTACCAAGGCGAGGTCGCGCGCAGCATCGCCCGAGCCTGCGACACCGACGGCGGCCATCTCACCCTGGCGGATTTGACCAACTACGTGGTCGAAAGGCGATCACCACTACAGGTGGAGTATCGAGAGGATCGCCTGGTCACCAATCCGCCGCCCTCCTGCGGGGGCATCCTGATTGCATTTGCTCTTGCTTTGCTGGGGGCCGTCGCCCGCTGGGACTTCGCTCATGGCAGTGCCCAGCATCTGCAACTATTGGCGGAGGTCATGAATGCCACCAATCGTGCTCGCGTGGAAAGCGGGCTTCGCGATCTCGCTCCGCACGCACAGGAGTCGGCGCTGCTAGGCGGCGACCTGCTCGCCCGCTACCGCAAGCTGGTCTTGGGCCGATACGCCAGCCTGTCGGGTACCACCCATATCAGCGTCATCGACGGACGCGGCGACGCTGCCAGCCTCACGGTATCCAATGGCGAGGGCTGCGGCTATCTGATTCCGGGCGCCGGCTTCATGTTGAACAACATGCTGGGAGAAGAGGACATCAATCCCCACGGCTTCCACCGCTGGCCCGTCGACACCCGCATGGCGTCGATGATGTCGCCTTCGCTACTACTGGGTTCCGATGGTGCCGTGACCGCCCTGGGCTCGGGTGGGTCCAATCGGATTCGGACCGCCATCACTCAGGTTATCAGCAACTTGGTGGACTTTCGCATGAGTACGGAGGCCGCCGTCGAGGCGCCGCGGATTCACCACGAAGCCGGGCAGCTCGACGTGGAGGGCGG
>CAZLYT010000253.1:0-4306 GCA_964563515.1 uncultured Candidatus Competibacteraceae bacterium
ATCCGGCCGGAGACGAGATCGTAGTTCTCCTTTCAGGCAAAGCCGAAATGATTCTTCGCGTGGGCGCCAAGGATGAAAGTGTCGCTTTGGCTCAGTCAGGCGCGTACGTTGTTGTTCCTGCGGGTGTGTGGCACACGGCGAAGACATCAGTAAAAACACGTATGCTTTTCGTGACTCCTGGTGAGGGTACCGAGAATCGTGCCGATGTTTGAGGCGCCGCCCAACATATCGCTGCAGCGGACGTCAAAACCGCTTCGCGGATTCGCCGCCGCTGAGCGCAGGCGTTATAGGTATGCTGGCAATTGCCGTATTCGGTGAATGACCGACCGGCCATTTCCTGGCGGCGATAACGGTCGCCATTGGCGGTGTGTTGCTAGCCCCTCTTCACTGAGACGGCGCAGCGGAATCGCCGACTTGCTGCGCCATGGAGACTATATATGGCAACTCTCCATCACCAAGTGTGGATAGACGCACCCGTAGCAAAAGTGCACGAGGCTCTTGCCAGCACCGAAGGACTCGGCCGCTGGTGGGCTACACATACTTCGACCCAAACCGATGATGGTCTAGTCCTGGCGCACAGCCCAGGGCTGGCTCACGGCGACGTGCGGATGAAAGTCCTGGATAACACCCCCACCAGGCGGGTCGAATGGGAAATCATTCAATCATTTTGATCTGTTTCGAATTCCTACATACAACATCCTGAGCAGCACCGCTCGCCCGAAGACGGCGCCTTGCCTGTCCGCTGGCTTCGCATCATTGCGCGCAGGCGGACGTCGGCAAGTGTGCTATATCTAACTTCAGCCTCTGTTTCCCGCGCCTCAAGACTCTTTATCTTGCTCGAGTGGCCTCACGAAGGTTTGCCGCAAGTAGTCGTCCATGGGGAACTGGCCACTCGCGAAATCCCCACTACCCGATTTATTTGGCATAGACGTGTCGATAACTTGGGCGGAGTTTCGACTAGGGAGGTAGGAGTGAATGAGCTGACCGTACCCATAATCGGAATTGACGCAATAGTTGCATCGTGGGGCGTAGCTTGGGGCGGTATCCCGTGATACGCGGCGGTCCAAAAGTCGGTATAGGTCGGGGGCGGTGCTGGCGAATCCATCGGGCGTTGGGTCATCAAGACGCCAATCAGCGCCGCCTGAGAATCGGTGTAAGCCGAAGTGCCATAGCCGCCGTCCCAGCCGACGCGACCAGGGTTCAGCCACGGCTGATTGCGCCTGAGCGCGACGGCCATCCCCAATCCCCAGCCGGAATTGTTGTTGAAGAACATGACCGCGTTTGGGCCCTGCTGTTGTTGCGGCGTGAGCTGGTTCGTGGTCATCTCCGCCACCGATTTTCGCGACAGGACACGGACGTCCTGATATTCGCCTTTTCCCAGCATCATCAATGAAAAAGCAAGATAGTCGTCGACGGTGGAAACCAGGCCTCCACCGCCCGACTCGAAGATGGGCGAACGGGAAAACAGCCCGCTGGGCCCGTCGAATACGCTCAGCTCACCAGACGTGTGTGATCTGCACGGTAAAGTGTGGCTAGACGGTTGTGCTTTTCCTCGGGCACGAAGAACCCCGTGTCCTTCATGTTCAGTGGCTCGAAGAGGCGTTCCCGCAAGAATGCGCCGAGCGATTTCCCCGAAGCGCGCGCGATCAGAACGCCGGCGACATCCAGACCGGTATGGTAGAGCCAGACCTCACCGTGCGGGTGTTCGGTGGCGTCAAGCCGGGTGCGACCAGGGAAGAGGGATTGCGGGTGTTGGAGGCTGCGGCGGCCGTCGCGGGACCGGGGATCATTCTCGATCACGCCGGCGTGTCTCGGCAGCTCCGTCGTGAGGGCGCGGCGCTCACCGTGACGCTGGGCTTTGCCGTCGTCCTCATCTATCTGGTGCTGGCGGCACAGTTTCAGAGCTTCCGAGATCCCCTGATCGTGCTGCTCGGCTCGGTGCCGCTGGCGATCTCCGGCGCGCTGGTGTTCAGCTTCCTCGATCTCACCACCATCAACATTTACTCCCAGGTCGGGCTCATCACGCTGGCCGGACTGATTGCCAAGAATGGAATCCTGATCGTGGAGTTCGCCAACACGTTGCAGGCCCGCGGACGCTCCAAGGCAATCGCCATCCGGGAGGCTTCATTGACGCGGCTTCGACCCGTGATGATGACCTCGGCGGCCACCGTCTTCGGGCACCTGCCGTTGGTGCTGGTCGCCGGTTCCGGCGCGGAGGCGCGCAACAGCATCGGCACCATCCTGGTGGCGGGCATGGTGGTGGGGACGCTATTCACGCTCTTTGTGGTGCCCGTGTTCTACTCCCTGATTGCGGCGCAGCGCCGGCCGGGCCCGGTGCCAGAGGCGATCGAGGATGAAGCGCGTGCACCCGCGACCGCTCCGATCGCAACCGGGATTGCCTGGTCCGGGACTAGAGGCAGTGCCGACCATCCCCTACGGCCCACCGAGTCGTACGGGCCCCTCGGCTAAGGCATCACTAGGGTGGGCAACTCGTTGTCCGGGCATATCCTTGGACTCGTGGGGCGAAAATCGGCGGATTACGGTCGCTTGCCCCACCAAGATGGCACTCGAGTGGCTCATCCGCTAAAGTTTGGTCAGGCTTGACCAGACCCTAGCGCAGCGATGAGTGAAATAATTCTGAACCTCTACGAAGCCAAGACCTCCTTGTCCAAGCTGGTGGACCGTGCCGCCGCCGGCGAGGAAATCATCATCGCAAAAGCCGGTCGCCCGCTGGCGAAGCTGGTGCCCCTCGGGCAGAAGGGACGGGTACGCAGGCCAGGGGGATGGGAGGGCAAGGTCTGTATCGCCGAGGACTTCGATGCGGCGTTGCCGGAGGAAATTCTGGATGCGTTTGAAGGCGGCCCATGACCGCCGCCCAGCGTCTGCTGTTGGACACGCACGTGTTCTTGTGGTGGAAAGTCGACGACGCCCGCTTGAATTCAGCAGCTCGAGCGGCCATCGCCGACGCGGACTTGGTCTTCGTTAGTGCCGCGTCGGCCTGGGAAGTCGCCATCAAGTCGCGGCTTGGCAAGCTCCAGCTGGACGCGGATTTCGCCGCTGGCGTCAGCGAGAGCGGCTTCGAACGGCTTCCGATCGGTTTCGAGCACGCGGCGGAAAGTGGGCGTCTTCAAGACCATCACCGCGACCCCTTCGATCGGATGCTGGTGGCACAGGCCCGGGTAGAAAGGCTGACGCTGGTCACACATGACCGTCAGTTCGAGCCCTACGACGTGGCATTACTGTGGACTTGAGGCCTTTGTCAGGTGCGCGAGCTGATTCCAGGTCCCGCCGGCGCATCCAGCCCGTGCTGCAAGCGAGCGCACCGCCCGCCCAGATGCTCGAGAGCGCGCAGTCGGTGGCCAATGCCGGCCGGCAGAGCGGCAAATTCCTCTATGTAAATCCCGAGCTCGAGACCGACCTGGCAGCAAAGTAGGGTGGGCAACTTGTTGCCCACCAATTCATTGTCGTCATGCGTCCAGGCATTTCCGGAGCGATGCGCTTACCCCACCCGAGCCGTAGAGATCGAGCCGTGCCCACCGTTCTATTGAAAGGTTGTGCTCACGAAGACCATTCAAGCCCGGCCATCTCGTAAACCGACATAGTGCAAAAGGATTAGTCGCTGCTTGGCCTATGCTTGCTTTCAGAACGCTAGATTCACTGGCAGTTGCTTGTCACAAGCAACGAGGCTCGATGGACTTTCCGGTCCCGAGAAGGCCCAATGGCACGGGTGCCAGACAGCTGGCGATTTCTTGGAAACTCATTGAAAGCTAGCCCGGATATTTCACCAGGGCAACCTATGGCTCAGCGATAACTTATTGATATGCAACTTAGCGTGCGTGATTTGCGAGCCGATCGCTCGGGTGCAAAGTGTACGCCGCCATAGGCTTACCCCGGTCCTGGCGGTTTCTCGCTCGCCCTGGCTTGTTCTTCACTCAAGTTGTAGCTACGGCTACAACTTTCAGTCCTGGGCGCTTGCAAGAGAAGGCAAGCGCCCGCTCGCAAGGAATCGATGATTCGCTGGATCATCGATTCCTGCTCGCCCAGAGCGGCGCCCAGGCGGCTGCGAATTCCGCCAGCATCCGGCTCACTGAAATATCTGGGCTAGCCGCCCCGCTATGGCAAAGCGTGGACGTGCACCACCTTGGGCCGGTCGCTCAAGGTCGATGCAATTACCCGCAGTCCACGCGCCAGCTCTTCGCGGGAATGAGCGGCACCCACGTTGATACGCACCGCGTGGGGGATCTCGGCCCGGCCCACGGCGAAGACTTCCGATGGCAGCACGGTGACGCCGCGGGAGCGGACTTGG
>CAZLYT010000254.1:0-8042 GCA_964563515.1 uncultured Candidatus Competibacteraceae bacterium
GTGAGGGCATGGAGGCGCGATGGAGATCCGTTTGGCGAGACCCGATGATCTGGATGAGGTGGTGGCAATCTACAACGCTGCTGTCCCCGGAAGGCTCGCGACAGCGGATACGGCGCCCGTTACCGTCGATTCGAAGCGACAATGGTTCGAAGCCCACGATGCCGCCCGCCGGCCGCTATGGATTGCCGAGGTCGAAGAGGCGATGGCGGGCTGGTGCAGCTTGGAAGCATTCAATAGCAGGCCAGCTTACAATGCCACTGTCGAGTTGAGCGTCTACGTGAGCCCCGGCTTCGAGCGCCTGGGGATTGGGCGGGGACTGGTGCAAGAGGCTATTGGCGCCTGTCCCGGGCTGGGCGTCAGAACGCTGGTGGGCCTGGTATTCGCCCACAATGCGCCGAGCTTGCGTCTGCTGGAGCGATTGGGCTTCGTGCGCTGGGGATTTTTGCCGCGGGTGGCCGAGCTGGACGGAGTCGAGCGCGACCTAGTCATCGTGGGGCTACGAGTCGGCTAGTCCAATATAAGGCGGGACAGGTGTCATGCGGGTAAGAACGCTATCGGATGGAGTCGGCATCGTCGGCGGCTGCGGATGGATGGGTCGGGCGATTGCGCGCGCCATGCTCGCCGCCTCGGTATTAGCGCCGGAGGATCTGTGGATCTCCAATCGATCCGGCCGTCGCCATGCCCTGGAGGGCTGGCCGGGGGTGCATTTCACGACGGACAACCAGACCCTGGTCGAACATTGCGACACCGTGCTGCTATCGGTGCGCCCGGAGGACTTTCCTGCCATTGCCGTCGCGGCCAAAGGCAAGCTGGTGATCTCGGTGATGGCCCAGATATCCATCGACCAGATTGCCGAACACACCGGTGCGCGGGAGATCGTTCGGGCTCTGCCCAACGCAGCGGCCGAGATCGCGCAGTCCTACACGCCATGGTTCGCTTCGGCTGCTGTCGATGACAATGGCCGCGACCTGGTCGGCCGCCTATTCGAGGCCTGTGGCCTGGCCGACCAAGTACCCGACGAGGATCAGATCGACTACTTCACCGGTCTCACCGGTTCCGGTCCGGCGTTCATCGCGTTCTATGCGGACGCAATGATTGCTGCATCCAGGGCGGCCGGAATAGACGCCACGCTGGCAGAGCGCGCTGTCAGCCAGCTGTTTCGTGGCGGCATCAGCCTCTTGCAGGCCTCGGGGCAGTCGCCAGCGGAGGCCGTTCAGACTTTTCTCGATTATCGAGGAACCACCGCATCCGGTTTGCGCGCACTGGAGGACGCTGGGGTAGCCCGGGGCATTGCTGCCGGCCTGGACGCGGCCTATCGCGCGGCCAAGTCCGGTTCGCGTTGAGGGCGGAGTTGGGCGCGTCCAGCAGGTGCCAGGGCGCGCGCTATCACGCGGAGCTCGGAACGAACTCGAGCGCCAGCCCGTTGTTGCAGTAGCGCAGCCCGGTGGGCGGCGGCCCGTCTTCGAACACATGTCCCTGGTGACCGCCGCAGCGCGCGCAATGGTACTCGGTGCGAGGGATGATCAGCTTCCAGTCGCGCTTGGTTTCCACGTGCCCGGAGATGGCGTCATAGAAGCTGGGCCAGCCGGTGCCGCTGTCGTACTTGGTTTCCGAGTCGAACAGCGCCAGCTCGCATCCCGCACACACGTAGCTACCCTTGCCTTTGTCGCCCAACAGCTCACTGCTGCCGGCGGGCTCCGTGCCCTCCTCGCGCAGAATCTCGAACTGCTCGGGCGTCAACAACTTACGCCACTCGGCCTCGCTTCGACGTAGCTTCTCAATCTGCTGCGCATGCGTCGCCATGGCTTTGGGCATCACCGTTAGCACCATCAGAAACCCGAGAGTCGACAGCATATCTCGTCGCCGCACGCCTCCTCCTCCACTCTGCTGGTTGATCGATGTGGCTCGACGCCGCCTTACCAACAGACCGAGCTACACTTGCCCGCTTCACTCAGCCCCACTGTCCGCGGGGAGCGTTTGCCGACAAGGCGTCGCGCCAGCGCTAGCCGGACGGCTTGGGGTGGACCTGTTGCAGTCTTAGTCAATGCCGCCGGCATGCGGTTCCCTGCCAGCGCCGGCGGCACCGGCGCTGGCACACCCGCTAGCGGGTCATGTGGGCTCCGTCCGTAGGCCTCGGTAGGTGCTGTAGACCATCGCCACCAGCACGATGGCGAAGGGGAAGCCGGTGGCGATGGCGGCCGCTTGTAGCGAGGCCAAGCCTCCCCCCAGCAAAAGCGCAATGGCAACCAGGCCCTCGAAGGTGCACCAGAAGATGCGCTGCGCCACCGGTGCGTCGACCTTGCCGCCGGCGGTGTTGGTGTCGATCACCAGAGAGCCGGAGTCGGACGAGGTGACGAAGAAAACGATCACCAGCACGACGACCAGGACTTAAAGCCTAGCAGAGGCACGCCGGGCAGGCCCACCGGAGGCTTGGCGCTGTTTGGCGCTAAACTGATGCCGGCTTCCGCTGTCACATCTGGGTCGTGCATCGAAGGATGATGCTTAGGATGTCGAGGCGGCCCGCGGTTTGAACATGATTCGACTTTCAGGAGTTTCCCTGCACTACGCGCTGGGCGGGGTGCGAATACCGGTGCTCCACGAGCTCGACTTGGAGGTCGCTCGGGGCGAGCGCGTGGCTATCGCCGGGCCGTCTGGTTCAGGCAAAACGTCATTGTTGTTGCTGCTGGCGGGCCTGGAGCGGCCTAGCGCCGGGTCGGTGATGCTCGATGGCGTGGACCTGGGCGGACTCGACCGCGATGGGCTGGCGGATTTGCGCCGCGATCACATCGGCATCGTTTTCCAGTCCTTCCATCTGGTGCCCAGTCTGTCCGCTCTCGACAACGTCGCGCTGCCGCTCGAGATTGCCGGGCGCCGCAATGCCCGAGCAGCGGCTGCGGAGCTGTTGGCCAGAGTCGGACTGGATCATCGTCGACGCCACTATCCCAGTCAGCTATCGGGCGGCGAGCAGCAGCGTGTGGCCATTGCTCGAGCGCTCGTTCACACTCCGAAGCTGGTCTTGGCAGACGAGCCCACAGGAAATCTGGATGAGCACACTGGGGCGAGCGTCGGGCATCTGCTGCTGGAGCTCAACCGCGAAGCCGACACTACTCTGGTGCTGGTAACCCACGATTTGGAGTTCGCGCGCCGCTGCGACCGCGTGCTGCGGCTGCATGAAGGCAGCTTGGCGGATTGGTTTGCTGCGGTAGATCAACCGCTTCCGGTAGCGAACTGGACGGCGTCTCCATGAGCCTGGCTCCGTTTCCGCTGCTCGTTCTGGCCTGGCGCGATCTTAGATCCAGCGGGCGCTCGCTGTGGGTATTTTGTGCCTGCCTGATGCTTGGTGTTGCCCTCATCGCCGCCAGTGGAGGCTTGTTTCGCCAGGTTAGCGCTGGACTGCTGGCTGACACCCGCGCCCTCTTCGGCGGCGATCTGGAAGTGCGGGACCGCTCACCCTTGAGCGCCCAGGAACTGCAGTGGATGCGCCAGCAGGGCCAGGTTTCGCTGCTGGTCGAACTCCGCACCATGCTCACGGTGACAGGAGCTGCGCCCCAGCTGGTGGAGTTGCAGAGTCACGACGAGAGCTACCCTTTGTATGGTCGGGTGGCGCTGCGACCCCAGGTCACTGTGTCGGAGGCGCTAGGTCGACGACGCGGCGAATGGGGTGTGGCCATCGACCCGGTCCTGGCTCAGCGGCTTGCCCTCGACATCGGCGACAGGGTGCAGGTGGGTGATCTGGTCGTGGCCGTGCGCTCTCTGATCGCGCGCCAACCGGATCGAAGCCTGCGTGCGGACTGGCGTGGCCCGCCGGTGTTGATCGCCCAGGGCGCTCTCGCCGAAACCGGTCTGGTGCAGCCTGGCAGCCGGCTCAACTATCGCTATCGGGTCCGCACGGAGCAGGATCCGGAGGCCTGGAGTGCCGCCTTCACCCGGGCGTTCCCCGGCAGCGATTGGGAGATACGAACCTTCGCCCAGCGCAGCGAGCGTCTCTCCGACGTACTAGGGCAGGTGGCTTCGGGTTTGCTGCTGATTGGCTTTAGCGCGCTCTTCATCGGCGGCTTGGGCGTTTTCAACAGCGTTCATGCGTATTTGCAGGGCAAGCTCGCGACCATCGCCACGCTGCAGGCCGTTGGCCTTCGCGCCCGTCCATTGGCGGGGATATACCTTGCGCAGATCCTAATGCTGGCCGGAGCCGCCAGCTTGGCGGGCGCGGTGCTGGGAGGAGGCCTGGCTCTGGTAGGTGCCGCGGCGACATCCGAGCGTCTGCCAGTGGCGCCGACGCTGGGTGAGCTGGCCATGCCGCTGGTCGTGGCGTGGTTATTTGGCGTGTTGACCGCATTGACATTCGCACTACCCGCAATTGGGCGGGCCTTGTCGGTGACCCCAGCCGCCCTATTCCGCGGCCTCGACGGCACCATTACACGAACGCCATCGAGCTACTGGCTCGGTGCCACCGGGGGGGCCGGATTAGTCACGTTGCTGGTGCTGGTCGTGGTGCCCGAGCCGCTGTTTGGGCTCGGCTTCGTGGCGGTGACGCTGGCGTTGCTGGCGCTGCTGGAGGTGCTGGTCAGGTTGCTGCGCCGAGGGGCGCTGAGATTCGAGGACCACGGTCTCCTAGTCGGTCGTTTTGCTTGGCGTCTGGCGCTGGCAAACCTACACCGGCGCGGCGCTCCGCTGCGCGCGTCGCTGCTGTCCCTTGGATCTGCCCTGACCCTGGTAGTTGCCTCTACGCTGGTGGTGACGGTGCTGCTGCGCACCTTGAATGACACCATTCCGGAGCGGGCACCCGGTCTGGTCTTTTACGACATCTCCGCGTTCCAGCTCGAGGATTTCAAGGAGCTCATGGCGCAATCCCCGAGTCTGCGTCGCCTCGACGCGGCACCGATGGTGCTCGGCCGCCTGAGCGAGGTCAACCGTGAGTCTCTGCGCGCCAGCGGTGACCAGAAACGCGTGCTGGAGGCACGGGACGAGCACAAGCTGAGCTACCGCCTCGGCAACTTCGACAACGTTGTGATCGACCGCGGACGGTGGTGGGCCCAGGACTATCAAGGGCCGCCGCTGGTGGCCATGGAGGATCGGGAGGCGGATCAGCTGGGGCTGCAGGTCGGGGACCTGCTGAGCTTCCAGATTCTGGGTGAGACGGTAGAGGCGGAACTGGTCGCAATCTACAGTCAGCGCCGCTTTCAAGCGCGTTTTTGGCTCGAGGCGATCTTCTCCGACGGCGTCCTCGAGCCCTTCATCACCCGCTACGTGGCAGCGGCGTACTTGGATCCAGGCGACGCCGTGGCGGCACAAAGTCGAGTGGCTGGCGTTGCCCCCAACGTGGTGTCGGTGCGCACCGAGGGTGTCCTGACTGAGGCGCGCGCCCTGTTGGCGAAGGCAAATGCAGGACTCGGCGTGGTTGCCGCGGTGAGTCTACTGGCGAGCCTGCTCGTGCTGGTGAGTGTGGTGGCCAGCAGCCGTGCGCGCCAGGTGTACGACGCCAGCGTGTTACACACCCTGGGGGCTCGAATCGCCGTGATTCGCCGAAGTCTGCAGCTCGAGTACGCCTTATTGGCGTTGCTGATCTCCGTCTTTGCCACCGTGCTAGGGACCGGCATTGCTTGGCTGCTGCTGCACTACCGCCTCGAGCTGGATGCTACTCACCCTCTGTGGCTGGGGGCGCTGACGGCGATCACCATCAGCGCCATCAGTCTGAGCCTGGGTGCTCGCTATCTGTTGCGACGTCTGCGTCTGGCGCCGGCCTTGCTGCTACGCAGCGGCGCCTGAGTGGGCAGAGGGCGGCGTGGTGGTCTGGCCCGAATAATTAATCAGGGACGGCGGTTGCTGACGGAATATTCGGGTTGGCCCGGGCTAGAACCCGCCGCCCGTTCGAAAGCCCCCGCCGCCGCCAAAGCCGCCGCCAGTGCCAAATCCGCCACCACCCCAGCCCCCGCCGGAACCGCCGCCCCAGGGATCGATCCGACGACGGCGGCCAATGCTGCCGCTGCCGAAACTGGGATCGGCTCGGCGTCGGGCGCTGCGGTGGTGACGCTCGATCTCCCGCCAAAGGTTGTCGGAGCTCACAACGCCGCGCAGGAATTCGTTCAGCATCATTGCGATCAGAGCGCCCTGGGGGAATGTGGAGTAGGGACTGTCGTAGCGGTGGCGTTTGAACTCCCGTCGTACCTGCTCCAGCTCTTGCAACCGCTTTTGATGGCGCACCAGCACCGCCCGGTGTTCCGCCTGGGCTGACTCGAGCAGGTGGCGCTCGCTCTCCGCCGTCGCCAGCCGTTGCACGATGACGTCGTCGTCGGGCAGCGGCGTCTGCTCCGCGTCGCGGCGTAGCTGCCGGAGATCGGCGCGACCCAGCTGAGCGCTCAGCAGCTCGGTGGCGCGGCGGAAGAAGTCGTCATCACCGGCGGCATAGCTGTTGCGCTGCTTCAGGATCTCCTGCTGCCGGGTTTCGGCGGCCTCGATTTTTTGATCCAGTGCGTCCAAGGCGGCTCGTGCCTGGGCCACCGACTGCTCCAGGGCCGGTACGCCGTCGGTTTCGGCGGCGGCCGCTTCCATGGCGTGAAGCTGCGCCAGCTCCGTGTCAGCTAGCGCGCGCTTGGCCTCGGCGTGTTCCCGCAATCGCTTGGGGATCTCCAACAGCATGGCGTAGTTGACCCGTGCATCCTGATAGCCGCACAGCCGTGCTACCCAGCCGTCCAGGAGCCGCGTCGGCCCCCAGGCCCGATACTGCAATGTGCCATAGCCGCGCTCCCACAAGTAGCGGAACAGGGAATCCTGCTCATAGGGCTGCCCCTTCTCGGCCCGATCGAGCTCCGCGACCCGGGTCTTCTCGTCGGCTTGATCAGCCACCCGGTCGGCGGCCTGGGCGGCGGCGAGTTGCTGCTGGTAGGCCTCATCCTCCGCCAATCGCGACTGGGTCTGGGCGATCGCATCGTCGTGGCGGTCCTCCGCGGACTCCAGAGTGCCTGCCGCCTCTGCCCGCTCCGATTCCAGCGCTCGCAATTCCTGCTGATTCGACTCCAGATCGGCTTTGAGCTGACCCATGGCGGCGGTCCGCTCCTCGAGCAGCTGCACGGCTTGCTGGTGGGCGTGGTCGAGACTCGAGGCCAGCTCACCGGTGGCCATCAATTTGATGCGGATATTGGCCAGCTGCTGGTACTGTTGCGCCTCCTGTCGACGCAGTTTCACGATCTGTTCGCTGGTTTGCTGGATCTGGGTATCCACCTCCTGCATCTGCCCATGCACCTGGGCCAAGGCCTGGTCGATAGAGGCCAATGTGTCTCTGCCACTCAGCATCGTCGACTCACCAGCTAGTGATCGCGCCACCCGTGGTCGGGTAGCGGTAGTCGGCGCTCAGGTGTCCGCGTTGCTTGGAACCGAAGACCTCGTCCTGGATGATTCCGTCATCTTCCTTGTCGGACCGGATCCGGTTGAAGGTGCGCTCGTCCACCCTGAGCCCCCACCGGCTGACATTGCGGGTAGAGCCGTCCTCCTCGCTGGTGACGGGGGCTTCCACCAGCGCTCCTTCCGGCCCTACCGCCTCGACGATGATGTAGTAGTTACGGGCATTTGGATTGGCGGCGGGTACTCGCCAAACGCCGCTGGGCTCCCCTGGCCGGGAAACGATCCGCAGCTGATAGGCCTGGTTGAGCCTCGCTCGCACTGCCTCCAGACGATCCAGCGCAGCCGCGGCGCGGGTGAGGTCCCCAGCTTTCAGCGCCGCAATCCCTGCGCCGAAAGCGTCGCGTGCCAGGCTTGCCGCTTCCGGGACGGCGGCTGCTGCCAGTGCACCATCGCGGGCTGCTGTCAGCTCGCCCGGAAGCTGGGAGAACCTGGCCAGCTCCTCGGTAGCAGCGATGGCCTGCTCGCTGTCACCAGCGTCGAGGGCGGTCTGCAATCGGTTGAAGATGCGTTCGGCGCCCTGGCGAATCTCGGCATCGTCTACGGTTTGCTCGAGTCGGGCACGAACGCTTGCCGCCTCCTGTGCCAGCGTCTGCAGCGCAGCCGCCTCACGTTGGTTCGGCCACACCACCGCTACGAAATAGACG
>CAZLYT010000255.1:0-11537 GCA_964563515.1 uncultured Candidatus Competibacteraceae bacterium
GGTCACACTTGGGAGGTGGATGTTTTTAGTGGCGACAACGCGGGTCTGGTGGTGGCCGAGTTAGAGCTCGAGAGCGAGCAGCAGGATTTCGAGCTGCCGCCTTGGGTAGGGACAGAGGTCACCCATGACCCGCGCTATTTCAATGCCAGCCTGGTGAGCAGCCCATGGCGCAGCTGGCCCGACAACGAGCCCTAAGGGGGCACGAGGAAACAACCTCCCGATTTCAGAGAAGCCAAGCGGGACGAGAACAGTTAGCGAACCGGATTGGATTGGGTGCTTTCCGAGACGTTGGGCTGGACATATCGGAAGGGATTCAGTAGGTTGCTTTGGGTCAGTCGGTCAACTGATCCCGGAGCGAGCCGATCATGTGCAAACCCGTCCATGAGTGTAGGTGTGCGGATTGTCAACAAGCGGATTCACACCCCAATCAGTCCCTGCATCGTCAAATGAATGCGGTGCTCGCCCGCATGGACGAACAACAGCGGCGTTGGGTGGCCGGTTTGGAAGCGATTCGTCTGGGCTACGGAGGCATCCGAAAAGTCGTGCAGATCACTGGATTGGACGCCAAGACCGTGGCCCGGGGTCGGCAAGAGGTCGAAGCCGAGTTAGAAGGACGTCCGAAAGGGCGGGTGCGATTGCCCGGCGGTGGGCGCCCGCGTACGGAAAAAAAACGTTCGACGTCGTCGAGCGGCTGCGCGCCGAACTCGAAGACCACACCGGCGGTGACCCGATGAGTGACAAGCGCTGGGTGCGATTGAGCCTGGTTCACCTTCGAGACCGGCTGGCCGCCGCAGGTTGCCCGCTCAGTACATGGACGGTCCATCGTCTGCTCAAGGACAATCACTATTCGTTGAAAAGCAACGTCAAAGCGCATGAGCCGGGTGGCGATCACAAAGACCGCAATACGCAATTCGAGTATATCGCGGAGCAGAAAGCCGAGCATCTTCAAGCCGCTCAACCCGTCATCAGCGTCGACACCAAAAAGAAGGAGCTGGTGGGGAACTTCAAAAACCCGGGCCGCGCCTGGAATCGCAAACCACAGAAGGTCAACACCCACGACTTCCCCAGCCAAGCCGAGGCTCGAGCGGCTCCCTACGGAATCTACGATGTGCAGCACAACCGTGGCTTCGTCTGTATCGGGCAATCGGCCGACACCCCCGAGTTTGCCGTCGACTCGATTGTTCAGTGGTGGCAGCAGGAGGGGCAGGCGCACTATCCTAAAGCCACTCGCCTGCTGATCCTCGCCGATTCCGGAGGGAGCAACGGCTCACGCCCCAGGCTCTGGAAACAGCAGCTTCAAGAGCAGGTGGCCGATCGCCTGGGCTTGACGGTCACCGTCAGTCACTATCCGACGGGATGCTCGAAGTACAATCCGATCGAGCACAAGCTGTTCAGCTTCATCAGCATCAACTGGGCCGCGAAACCGTTGAGGTCATTTCAGACCATCCTCAACCTGATCCGCAACACCACCACCAAGTCGGGATTACGGATCTCAGCGTTTCTCTCGCCACGCACCTATCAAAAAGGAAAACGCGTTTCCGATGCCGACATGCAGCAGCTCAACATACACCGCCACAAAACCTGCCCGAACTGGAACTATACCGTCAAACCACGCCTTGTTCAGACCCAGGCGAGCGCGCGGCAAGACAGGGAAGTTATTTTCTCGTGACCCCTTACCACGCACCGAGTCGAAATCCGCCTTGCGCAGCGCCTCACGAAACGCCCCGGTGTCGCTCACCTCACCACCCGTCGCCGCCAGAGCGCTGCCGATGAGGCGCGCGGCATCATACCCCTGGCTGGCGTAGAGGGTAGGGGTGCGTCCGTACCGATCGCGGAAATCGCTCACGAAAGCCTGGTTGGCCGCATTCTCAAGATCCCAATTCCACTGGGAGCCATTGACCACGCCGACCGCCGCCTCGCCGACCGCCTGCAGCAGCCGGTCGTCGAAGGAGAAGGCAGGGCCGAACAATGGAATCTCTCCGGCCAGACCAGCCTGGGAATATTGCTTGAGGAAATTGATGCCCATGCCACCGGGCAAGAAGAAGAACACCGCGTCCGGCTGGGCGGCGCGCAGGGCGGCCAGCTCTGCCGCGTAGTCGGTCTGCCCCAGCTGAGTGTAAACCTCACCACTGATCCCACCCTGATAGAACCGCTTGAAGCCGGCCAACGCATCCTTGCCCGCAGGGTAGTTGGGGGCCAGAAGGTACACCTTCTGGAAGCCTTGGTCGCTGACGTACTGGCCGGTAACCTCGTGCAGATTGTCGTTTTGCCAGGCCACGTTGAAGTACTTCTCGTGACAGCCCTCTCCCGCAAGCTGCGATGGACCGGCATTGGCGCTGATGTAGATCACGCCATCGCGCACTACCTTGGGCACCACCGCCATGGCCACGTTGGAGAACACGATGCCGGTCATGATCGCGACCCGCTCGTGCTGCAGTAGCCGCTGAGCAGCCTGACGCCCGGTCTCGGGCTCACGCTCATCGTCCTCGACCAGCAGCTCCACTGGGACACCGCCGAGCTTGCCCTGCTCCTGCTCGATAGCCAATTGGAAACCGTCGCGTATGTCCTCCCCCAAGTAGCCGCCGTTGGTGGACAGCGTCGTGACCATGCCGATCTTCACCGGCTCAGCGACGGCGGGCACGGCAATCAGCGTCGCCAGGCAGGCGGCGACTGCATTGCGTTCGATCATTCTGCTTCTCCCCGAGATGCGATCGGCGGCGGCTCGCCCGCCGTCGAGGCTCACCATAGTACCCAATGCCAGTGTCGCGCCGGAACGCACGATCAAAACCCTTACCGACACCGGGGTGACCGAGACGTCCTCCACCCGGGCCAGCAGCAACCGGGTATCCGGCATCCCTAATGGGCTGAAGATTCTTCAGCGGCAGGGGGGCCTGGATACGCCGTTATTCGGTGAGGACTCCCCCATAGGTGCGCCCCCGGCGCCGGCCTTCGGATTCACCAGCATCGGCTTCGACCTCACCGGCGACTACGAGGAATCAACCGTGTTAGTGGATCGCTCGACGGTGGTCGATACCAGCGCCCTGACCGCCAACTTCGGCGCCGTCAATGGCGCCATCGTGGCTTCCCCGCCGCCATTCCCGCCCCGGGGCTAAGCCTTTGCCCGTATCGACTGGCAGACTCCAGCCAACATGCCCGGCAACTGCGTCGGGTTCTATGCGGTGGTGGATCCTGGTCGGCACAATAGCGCAGGAGCGGCCCAGGTGGTGGCACGCTTCGGCCCCGCGGGCGCCGACTGGCATCCCCTTGGCGGCGACTGGGACGGGCGCGAAGCAGACGCGGACCAATCAGCGTCTGCTTTGGGTCCGTTGCCGCCATGGCAAACTGAGCGACACGGGACTGGCGCGCTGGCACGGGCCTCGGGTAGTCTGCTGCGTCTGCACAAACTGCAGGCTGTGGCCGGGGGACTCATGAGCACTCAGACCATTGCGCGGCGCAAGAACGCGGCGGATTTGTCCCGCCTCAAGGGGCAGACTCCTCTGGTGTGCCTGACTGCATACGATGCACCGACGGCCCAGATCCTGGATTCGCACGTGGACCTGCTGTTGGTGGGAGACAGCATGGGCATGGTGGTGTACGGGTTGCCATCCACGCTCAGTGTCACCCTGGACATGATGATCGCCCATGGAGCAGCCGTGGTACGTGGCTCCCGGGAGGCCTGCGTCGTGGTGGACATGCCCTTCGCCACCTACCAGGAATCTCCGCAAGTGGCCTACCGCAACGCAGCCAGGATCATGGCCGAGACCGGCTGTTCCGCGATCAAGCTCGAAGGCGGCGAGGAGATGGCGGAGACGGTGGCTTTCCTCACCCGCCGCGGTATTCCAGTGGTCGGCCATATCGGCGTCATGCCGCAATCTCTCAACGCCCTCGACGGTTATCGCAGTCGCGGCAAGACTGCCATGGACAGTGAGAAGCTGCGCCGGGACGCCTGCGCCATCGACGCGGCCGGCGCCTTCGCCATCGTGTTCGAAGGTATTATCGAGCCCCTCGCCCGGGAGCTGACGCCCAAGCTCGACGCGCTCACGATCGGCATCGGCGCCTCGGCGGCCTGTGACGGCCAGATTTTGGTGACCCCCGACCTGGTTGGGTTGTTCACCGAATTCAAACCGAAGTTCGTGAAGCGTTATGCCGATCTCAACCGCACCATCTGCGAGGCTGTCGCCACCTACGCTCGCGAGGTGCGGGCTCGCGATTTTCCCGGTCCTGAGCACGTCTTCTCCTCCCCAGCCGCGGTTCAGGGGGGGCAGTCGTAGTGAGCATGGTGGCCCAGCGAATTCACCTCGAGCCGGAGCAGAAGGAGGCGCTGCAACGGATGGCAGAGAGCTCCGGGCGCTCAATGGCGGCAGAGATCCGTCAAGCCATCGATCACCACTTGCGTGAGCAGGAGCCGGAGGAGGAGGAACCTGAGCTGGAAGAGTTGCAGGTGCTGGCGATAGAGGCAGAGGCCGCATTCGACGCCATGTGCAGCGAGCTGGATGCAGCCATAAACAAGCTCTCCACGGTGCTGGCGGCGATCGATCGACTGCGGAAGGCGGCGCCGTGAGCCGACTCATCAAGGAGCTCTACGAGCGGCTTTCCGGCATCAATCTGGTGCGCGAGAAGGTGTCGACGCTCACCCACCAGATCGACCGGCTCGCGGATACGGTCTTCGACCACGAAAAACGTCTGGTTCGCCTCGAAACCCTCGAGTCGGTGCGCGACCAGAGCGCGGCCCACGCTGCGCTACCCAAGCCTGCCGAAGACAAAGATAGCTAGCGTTTCAAGCCGCGGAAAGACGGGCTGCCCTCGGTCCGCGCACAAGTCGAACAAGTTCCATGAACAGCCGGCGCCGCATCGCTCCGGCTCCGCGGGAGTTGACGAATGGCCAGACGTGAGGCTTGGAGACTGCAGCGCGCGAGCGAGGCGGGTGCCCGTAGAGTGCTCAAGCTGGGGGCGGACGCGGCCACCACCATCGCAGCCCGCGCCCCGATGCTCAACGATCCCGCCTCTACCGTCCACCGGGCCGAGCTCACCCGGATGATCATGGAGAAACCACCGGCCTTTGCCGACGCAGCAGTTGCCTTGGCAGGCAAGGCGCCCTATCTGCTGCGGCCTTGGCAGCGTTACTTTGTGGACCAGAGCAAGCTCGGCGGACAGCTCGTCGCCACCATGGCGCAGGCTGGTAGTCCGACCGCTGCGCTGGGTGCGCAACAAGCTTGGCTCCTCGGTACGATGAAGCTCGTTACCCGCCTCGGCTTGGAACTGTCGGCGGTTTCGGTTGCTGGTCTGAGCGCATCCATGGTCCCACTACACCGACGCGCACGCGCCAATGCGCGTCGACTGGGATCGAACAAGAGTAAGGGCTGACACCGCTCGAGATGGCAGCCAAAGTCTGCAGCCCCGCAGCTCCTGGCCAAGAGGATGCAGTCAACTCGACCTCGCGTGGCTCCCCGCAGGCCGGCTCAGGTCCCGGCTAATTCACTATCGGCTACCTCCAATGGGCGACAGTTGCGTATGCTCGCGCTAGTCCACCGGGGATGAGCCGGCCAGCACCCAACTCGGGAGTCGCAGAGCACATCAGTCGGGAACCGGAGCGCACCATGTCGCGAATCAAGCTGGAGTTTTCCAATGCCGCCGGCCAAACCCTCAGCGGCGCACTGGAGACGCCCCCGGGAAACATACCCATCGCGCACTGCTTTACCCTTGGCAAGGATGTAATCGCAGCGAACCGTATCAGCCGCGCGTTGGCTGGGCGCCGAATCGCGGTGCTTCGATTCGATTTCACCGGATTGGGAGGTAGTGAGGGCGAGTTCGCCAACAGCAACTTCTCGTCGAATATCCAGATTCTGCCGGCAGCGGCTGCCAAGCTGGAGCAGGAGTATCAGGCTCCCACCCTGCTGATTGGTCACAGCCTGGGCGGCGCGGCAGTGTAGGCCGCCGTGGCGCAGCTTCCCCGCGTGGAAGCCCTCTCCACCATCGGAAGCCCGGCAACCGCCAAGCACCTCAGTCACTTGTTCGGAGACGCCAACGAGCAACTGAAACGGGAGGGCGAGGCTGAGCTGCGAGTAGCGCGCCGGACCTTTCGCGTCAAACGACAGATGCTCGACGATCTGGACTGCTACGCCGACGCCGCTCACATCCGCGAGCTCAGGAAAGCACTGCTGGTGTTCCGCTCGCCCGTCGACGAAGTCGTACCCATCGCCGAGGCGGCGAAGATCTATCAGGCGGCGCTGCACCCCAAGAGCTTCATCTCCCTGGATCGCGCCGATCATCAACTGAGCGACTCGGAAGACGCCGAGTATGTAGCGGAAACCCTATTGGCCTGGCCTGGGCCAGTCGCTATCTGGGGATCAGGCGCGCGCAGCGCGAATCTGCCTATCGCGGCGGGCCGCAAGTCGAGGAGGCGAAGTCGTCGTGGCCGAGCTCGACCGACGCTTCCTGCGCGGGCTTCATACCCGTCAGCACCAATGGATGGCGGACGAACCAAAGTCCGTTGGCGGCCAGGCCCTTGGCCCGACGCCCTACGACCTTTTGCTGACGGCACTCGGCGCCTGTACCTCCATGACGCTGCGCATGTACGCCAACCGCAAGAAGCTGCCACTGGAAGATGTCGAAGTGCGTCTCAGCCACGAGCGCATACACGCCAGGGACTGCGCGCAGCAGGAAGGCAAGGTCGAGCGGATTTCGCGATTTCTGACGCTGCGGGGAGATCTCACCGACGACCAGCGCCAGCGCCTGCTGTAGATTGCCGACCGCTGCCCGGTGCATCGGACCCTGGGGGCCCGCCCCCAAAATGCCACGATGTTGGAGGACGCATCCGACTGAGCGCGTGGCCATCAGGCCGAGCGCCCAGGACCCTCTCGTGTTGCCGAGAGATGTTGGGCTCACGGTCCTCCACCGCCCGCAGTGGACCGAGCCTCGTCGCGGAATCAATGGCTTCGGACCCGCGGTAAAGAAGCCTCGTCCATGAGGCCAGGTCGGCTACTCCGGCGCTTCCTCGTCCTCGTTGGGGGCACCGATTCCCGGGCCCCGATCGGGGAGGGCATCGGCGATGGCGGTGTCGGCGTCAAACAGCGATCCGTCGGCGAGTGCAGCAACGACCGCCTTGGCTGCATTGTAGGCCGTCTGGGTAATGTAGCCGTTGGACTTGGTTCCAATACCTCCCCGCATCTCGAATAGGACCGAGCCAGCTCCTAGCAGGCCGTATGCGTTGCGAGCGATCCCAGGGGTCGTGGTACCCGGATAGCGCGTGATGTTGGCGTACCCATACGGATCCAACTCCAACACCATGACGGCGACCACCTTCTTCGCCAACCTTACGGCTTCCTCGAACTGGTCTAGGACTCCCAGCGCTTCAGCGGTCGACGTGGCATTGGGCCAGAGCGTCGACCCGGTGATTAGGTCACCCTCGGCGTCCACGTACGAGCCCTGGTGGTGGAAATCGATCACAATCAGGGGCTGGCGCTCGTCGTAAAGCATTCGCATGGCCAGCGCTTCGGGCACTGGATTCGGGCCACCCACATAGGGATCGACGTCGGCCTCGTCCAGGAATGAGTGGTATCGATTGATATCGTAGCCGCGCCCGCGCTGGTAGAAGGCCGGGCAAGGACCCGTGACGCAGAAGGGATCGTAGTTCTGCCGCCAGGGCGGCACGTTGCCAAATGCATCGACGACAACAGCGTCGAAGCCGTCGACGTTGACCCTGGGAACCACCGTCAGCGTGACCGCGTCTCGGATGGCTCGCGACTCTTTCGAATTGTCCGACAGATCGCTGATTAGCTGCAGCATGGCTTCGCTGACCACGTACTCGTCACCATGCTGCTGCGCGATGATCATCGCTGGCAAGTCACCGCTGCCAATCGTCACTACCGGAATTGTCCGCCCGGTGTTGCTCAGTCGCGGTGCCACGGATAGCTCGATCGCCCCTTTGGCCCGTTTGTCGATCTGTTCCAGAGTCTTCCAAAGTTGGTCGTAGCTGCGCAGCGCGGCCAGCGAGATGTTCTGTTCATCGGTGGGCCAGGGGCCATTGGGCTTGCTTTGGGGCTCGGCGAGTACCGAACCGGTCGACAAGACGCCAACCAACAGCCCGGTGACCGCGACGGTCGGGTTGTGCTTGTGCACGGTGTCTACTCCTGAGGTGCCGCTTGGGATCAAGCGTTTCTAGTCACCATGATAGAGACTAGTAAATTGATTAGTACATGCCAGCTCGTAACAAGGATCGTGTGCCATCCTGCCGAGGCCAGTGCCCACCTCAGTTCCCGAGCGTCGTCGTGGGCGACCACGATCAGACCAAAGCGTCCTGGAACCCTCCCTACCGCAGCATTCGTAATCTCCACGAGGTGGAATCGTAGGGTTTGCATCAATTGCCGCCCTGTTGAGATCTGGAAGACGATTCCAAATATGGCGTGCCCGACCGGGGCTGGCCCGCCAACGGACCATCCGTCCCTCAAATCCGCGCCAGATACTCTCCGAAATACCGCAACGCGGCAACGCTATGACCAGGCCCTAGATAGTCCAACAAGGGTTGAGCGGCCAGCAGATTGACTTCGTCCATGACGTAGCCGTCACGGCCCAGCATGGGGTCGAGCCAGGCGATGCGTCGCGCCCGGCTGCGAATCCGCTGCAGCTCGGTGGTGAGCTCGGCCGGCGCGTCGGAATCGAAGCCATCGCTCAAGATCACCACCAGACTGCGAGAGTCGAGCAGCCTCGACGCGTACTGGTCGTTGAAGCAGCGCAGCGAATCGGCAATGCGGGTGCCGCCGAACCAGAGCTGGTTCATGCTCTGCAGACGTCGACGTAAGGCTTCCGGGTCGCTGCCGCGGAAGAGATCGGTTAACCGATGCAGGCGAGTGTGGAAGACGAAAGCTTCGCTCTGGGGCAAGCATCGGATCAGGCCGCGGACAAAGCGGGCGAGAAAGAAGCTGTACTGGGCCATGGAATGGGAGACGTCCAACAACAACACCAGCTTGAGTGGCTCCCGGCGGCGGGCCCGGTATGCCAGCCGTAGCGGTGTTCCGCCATAGGCCAAGCTGCGACGCAAGGTGCGTCGCAAGCTAACGCTGCGACCTCGATTGCTGTCCCGTAGTCGTCGCGTGGGTTGGCGGCGGATGCGACGTGCCAGGATCTCAGCCTGGTGCTCCATCAACCGGATCTGATCTCGGTCTACCAACAGCCGAAAGTCGGTGTGGGACAAGGCCATCTGCCGACCGGCGCCACCCCGGCGGGCTTGGTCCTGTTCTGGTTGGGCGCCCCAGGCCTCCGTGTCCATGGCGTGGCTGAGACCGGTGTGGCCGCCGCGGACGTGAGCCCCGGGGGGCACCCGCGGATCACGCCGACCCTCGGCCTCCAGCTCGGCCTGCTCGGCTTTGCGCGGATGCCAGAACAGGTCGTACGCGCGCTCGAAACGCTGCCAATCTTCGGGGCTGCCACAAGCCAGGGCTCGCAGTCCGGTCCGAACTTCCCGCTCCGCGGCGACGCCGGCGAGATCGAGCAGCCGCAGGCCGTCGATGGTCTCGCGCGCACCCACGTCGAAGCCCTGTGCACGCAGGAAGCGCACGAATCCCGCGAGACGGACGGCGACGAGCCGCCCCGGCGTCAGAGCGGCGGCAATTTCAGTCACCATCGCCGAGCGCCGCCTGGGCCAGCACTGCGGCGACCCCCTGGTCATCGATGCGAGCGCGGTCCTCGCGGGTCTTCAGTAAACAGGTAAGGGAATCGCGCACGGCTTCCGGGTCGTCATCCAAGGTATTTAACCCGAGATTCATCAGCGCTGCCGCCCAATCCAGAGTTTCCGCGATACCTGGGCGCTTGCGCAGATCCATGCCACGCACCTTCTGCACGAAACTCACCACCTGCTCGCCCAGTCGTGGCTCGATGCCCGGCACGCGGCGCATCACGATCTCCAGCTCTTTGGCGCGGGAGGGATAGTCGAGAAAGTGGTACAGACAGCGGCGGCGCAAGGCGTCGCTGAGCTCCCGGGTGGCGTTGGAGGTGAGGATCACCAGTGGAATGCTGCGGGCGCGCATGGTGCCGAGCTCGGGAATGCTGATCTGGAATTCCGACAGGACCTCCAACAGATAGGCATCGAACTCCTCGTCGGCCCGATCGACCTCATCGATGAGCAGCACCGGCGCGACTTCTTGGGTGATGGCCTTCAGCAGTGGCCGCGCCAACAGGTAGCGCTCACTGAAGATTTCCGCTTCCCGATCCGCCACCGAACGGCTTTGCTGCTCCTGCAGCTTGATAGTCAGCAGCTGGTGCTGGTAGTTCCAGTCGTACACTGCGGACGCAGTATCGAGGCCCTCGTAACACTGCAGCCGGATCAGCGACGTCGACAGTACCTGGGCCAGCGCCTTCGCCACCTCGGTCTTGCCCACACCAGCATCGCCCTCGATCAGCAGCGGCCGCGCCAATCGACGCAGCAACACCAGGGCAGTGGCCAGCGACCGGTCGGCAACATATCCCACGGCTTCGAGCTGCTGTTGAAGGTCTCGCACTTCTTCTTTCAAGGCGATGACCTCTCTTGGAGCGCGAATTCCCTGGCAAACCCGTTGGCATCGGCCAATTGCCACTCCTCATAGTACTCGGTGCTGGCCGCACCCTGCAGGTATTGACCAAATTCCACGAAGCGATAGATGCGATCCGTGGTGAAGGCGTTCCCAAATGGTTGACGAACTCCAACGGCGCGGCTCCGGTACCGCCCTGGGCACCGTCCACCACGATGAAATCCGGGCCAATGCCCGTTTCCAGCATCGCCTTGCAGAGCGCAGATACTTCGCGTTGATGACCCACCCACAACTTGATGGCCACCGGCTTACTACCGGAGAGCTCACGCAGTCGGGAGACAAGCGCCATGAGCTCGATGGGGACGCCCCGCGCCTCAGCGATCTCCACACTCGTCTTGGGTCCGGGCAGTCGCCGAGCTTGGCGCCCAGGTTAAACGCCTCTACCGCCCTCGCTCCCAGCGCGCCGAAGCTCATGACTCCGATAGCGCATGGAACCATCCTAAGCTTCAATCCTCCATTTCGCGTAGCGCCAGTGGCCAGCGCTAGCACCGGGCACCCAGATACGGATCCCCGGTCCATGCGTTTGACCGCTGCCCATCAGCAGGCAGAATGTGCGCCCCCACCCGCAAGGATCCTTCGCCCATGACAGAGCGCGCGATCATCGTTCGCGGCGCCCGCCAGAACAACCTCAAAGGCTTCGACCTGGAGCTGCCGCTCGGTGAGTTCATAGTTGTCACCGGGGTCAGCGGCTCGGGCAAGTCGTCACTGGCCATGGACACTATCTATGCCGAGGGTCAGCGGCGCTACGTGGAGACCTTCTCGCCCTACGCTCGCCAATTCCTGGACCGCATGGACAAACCAGCGGCGGAGCGCATCGAGGGCATCCCGCCGGCGATCGCCATCGACCAAACCAACCCGGTGCGCACCTCTCGCTCCACTGTCGGCACCATGACCGAGCTGAGCGACCATCTGAAGCTTCTGTTTGCCCGTGCGGCCTCGCTTTACTGCCAGGGCTGCGGCCGCCTGGTGCAACGT
>CAZLYT010000256.1:0-4396 GCA_964563515.1 uncultured Candidatus Competibacteraceae bacterium
GCCGCATCCCACACCCGGGCGCTGCCATCGGCGGACGCGGTCACCACCCGCTCACCAGCGGGGTCGAAAGCGGCCGTCAATACTGGGCCCGAGTGCCCCTCCAGCACAGCGATCAGGTCGCCGCTACTGCGCTCCCACACCACCGCCGAGGCACCAGCCAGGGCCGCGACAACCCGCTGTCCAGCCGGATCGGAGGCCGCAAGCCAGGGCGTCGTGGCAATGCCGGCCCGCCGCTCGGCACCGATGCGGTGCATCAGTACCTGGTTGAGCCCCCGAACCACGTTGGGACCGAAGGCAACACTGGGCTCATCCGGATCGTAGGGAATGGCATCGAGGGCCATTACGACCACGCCCACCATCGGGTCGGTCGGGCCGCTGGCATCCAGGAGGGCATCGAGCAGTCGCCTCTGAGCGATTTGAAGCGTCGCAAGCTCGCGCGCCAGCTGCTCGTTCGCTCGTTGTGCGCGGCTCTGCGCCTGCGCCGCCTGGGCGCCTGCTTCTTGGGCACGGCTTCCCTCTGTCTGAATTTCCTCAATGCGACCCATGGTGTTGTCGAGTGACCGCTCGAGCTCGGCATAAGCCGCCTGTAGGGCATCGTTGGCCCGGCTAGCCCGATCCCAGCCGTAGAGCGCGAACGCTGCCAGCCCTGTCACCACCACCACCGCCCAGGTGCGGTTGCGCAACCGCTTGCGGGTGCTGCGCTCGGCCGCCCGTTGCCGATCACGCTCGCGCCGAATGGAAGCCTCTATGAACTCGACGGCCCCGGTCTCCAGCTCGCTGCGCTGGGCTTGCAGCAGCGCGCGGGCTTCCTCCAGGGCAATCCCGGGGGACAGGAGACGGTCCTCGGGCCGCCCCTCGGTGCTCCACTGGCGCGCCGCGGCCACCACCCGTTCGCGGACCCGCAGCAGCTCTCGGTCGGCGTCGACCCAATCCCTCAGCCGCCGCCAGGATCGGATCAGAGCCTCATGGGCGATCTCCAGCATCTCGCTGCCGGCGCCTTCGTCGTGAGCGCTCACCAGCAGCCGGGCGTCGACCAATCGGTGCAGCAGGTCGCGTGCGGCCCCCTCGGGTGTCGGCAGCAAGATTCGACGGCGGGTATCGTCGCTACCCTCGCCAGGCCGAACCAGCTGCACCAGCAGACGCCGGGCGACCGCTTGCTCCGGCTCGGGAAGCCGGCTGTACACGTCCTCGGCTCGGGTCGTCAACGCGCCCTGCACGCCCCCCAGGGCGTCATAGGCGTCGTGGTGCAGGGTCGAGCCCCGGCGCGCCTTCCACAACTCCTCGAGCAGGAACTCGAGCAGTGGCAGGTTGCCCGGCTCATCCCCCACGTCGCGGAGAATTCGCTCCACCAACCCATGTTCGAAGCTCAGCCCTGCGAGCTCGGCGGGCTCCTGCACCGCCCGGCGCAGCTCAGCGACCGTCATCGGGCCCAGATTGACCACCGCGTCACGCAATGCATCCGCCAGGTTGCGCTGGGCGATGGCGCGGCCATAGAAGTCGCCGCGCAGGGTCATGACCACCGTCAGCGGGCAGCGTGCACTGCCCTCTAGCAACAGCTCGACGAAGCGTTCACGGTCTTCCGGGGCGGCGCCGGCTGTGTAGAGCTCCTCCCACTGGTCCACCACCAGCAACAGGCGCTCGGTGCCCGGCTGTTGTCGCAGGGCCTCGGCCACCACGTCAGCAAGGGTCAGCGCGCCCTGCCGCAATCCCTCCGCAAGCTGGGCCAGGCGCGTCAGACGGTCGACGCCGACGGCCATCGGTTCCACTAGCGGCAGCAGAGCCTCGGCTAGTGCCCTAGATGGTCGGTCGGCGGGAACCAGGGTAACCACGTCCCAGGTGGGTGAGGATTCGCTGCGCAGCGCAGGCACCAGGCCTGCCCGTACCACCGAGGATTTGCCGCTGCCCGACGCCCCTACCAGCGCGATCAGGGGCCGCCCGCGGACGGTTTCGAGAAGCTCCTCCACGGCCGCCGCCCGCCCGCGAAAGAAAGCGCTGTCCTCCTCCCGGAATGGCAGCAGCCCGCGGTAGGGACAAACGCTGGCCCGAGCGCCGTGACTCTCGGCGACCACCAGCTCGACCGGGGAAACGCCGCGCACGGCGGCGGCGAGCAGGTCCAGGTGGCGGCTATCGGGTCCCTCGCGCAGGTCCACCCAGGTGTTGAGTCGCAGGAAGCCGAGCGGTGGATCGGCGCCAGGCAGCAGCACGGGAATGACGGGGAATGTCGGCTCCGTGGCCTGACGGTCGAGGGCAAGCTGGCGCTCACGCTGTTGCCACGACCCTAGCCCCTCGGGCCCGACACAAACCGCAACGGCAGCAGCCGAACCCAAGACCTCCTCGAGGCGTTGCTGCCAGGCCTGGCCCGGCGCCAGATACCAGCGGTCGAGAAAGACCGAAAGGCCGCGCTGACGCAGGGCCCGGGCCAGCTTCTCCACCGCGCTGTGGTCGCGCCAGTGATAGCTGATGAAGAGGTCGTAGGCGTCCACGCGCTACTTCACGCCCGTCCCACACGACGTTGCCGCACTGCGCCCCGTGGCCCTGAAGCTGGGGTTAGGGTGCGCCCACCTGCTGCTCGAGCATCACCCAGCACGCGGGCTCCCAGCATCAGCCGGGACTGGTTAGCCGGCGGGCGGTATCCTCAGGACCTGGCCCGGATAGACCTTGTCCGGGTCGCTCAGCATGGGCTTGTTGGCTTCAAAGATGGCCGGGTACTTGTTGCCGTCGCCATAGTGCTTCTTGGCAATGGCCCAGAGCGTGTCGCCTTTCGCCACGGTGTGGAACACCGCGGCCGGCTCCTCGGCAGGTGTCGCGATGGACTCCTCGACGGTCGCGACACCTACTACGTTGCCAGCCGCCAGCACGATCTTTTCTTTGATCTCCTGGCTCGGCGCTTTTCCCTGCAAGACCACCTTGTCACCTTCTACGGACACATCCACCTGTCCCCCAAGCCCCATCGAATCCACCTCCTTGAGAATGGCCTCGGCGGCGTCCGCTTCCCCGCCGCCGAACAAGCTCTTGCCGGCATCTTTGATGAAACTGAACAACCCCATGATTGGTCTCCTCATAATTGCATCGGCAGCCGCGATGGAGGCGCCAGAACTGATGGAAAACATAAATCTCCAGGCCGGAATTGTGGCAGATCCCGCGGACGACGTGGTGACTTTGAGGCCGCCGGCCACTCCGAAGCGGCTAAGCTCCATAAGGGCTGCCAACGACAGGCTGCACCGTTGAATCGTCGAGGTCCCAACATGCGCCCACAGTGCTTCTGCTTTCTGGTCGCCGTCTGGGCCGGCGGCGCCCAGGCCACCGCCGAGGCAGTGAGCGAGACGGTGGAGGATCTGGATCCACTGCTTGCCGAGGAACGGCTTGCCGACTGGACCGGCGACCTGGACGGCATGCTGGAGCGCAAGCTGGTACGAGCGTTAGTGCCCTACAGCAAGACCTATTACTTCGTCGATGAGGGCACCGCCCGTGGCATGACCTACGAGTTGCTGCGCGGCTTCGAGGATTGGCTCAACGAGCAACATGGTGGGGGCGAGCTGCCGGTTCGCGTCGTGGTGATACCCACACCGCGGGACGAGCTCCTGCGCGGGCTGGTGGAGGGTCGGGGAGACATTGCCGCCGGCAATCTCACCATCACCGAGCAGCGCGAGCGCCAAGTGGATTTCAGCGAACCCTTCCTGACCAAGGTTCGCGAGATCGTGGTGAGCGGCTCCAGCGCCCCCGAGCTGGAGTCGCTGAAGGATCTGTCCGGCCTGACGGTACACGTACGCCGCTCCAGCAGCTATTACGAGAGCCTGCTCGAGCTCAATCGGCGCCTGACCCGCGCCGGGCTGGCGCCGATTGACATCGTGGAGGCCAACGAGGCGCTCGAGGACGAGGATCTGCTCGAGCTGGTCAATGCGGGGCTGATCTCGCTGCTGGTGGTGGACGAGCACAAGGCGAACTTCTGGGGGCCTTTGCTGGACTACGTCGAGCTGCATCCGGACCTGGCGTTGCGCGAGGACGGCTCGATCGCCTGGGCCTTTCGCCCCAACAGCCCGAAGCTCGCTGGCGCCATCAACGGTTTCGTCGCGACAGCTCGCAGAGGCACCCTGCTCGGCAACGTGTTGTACCAGCGCTACCTGGAAGCCAATCCCTGGGTCACCAATCCGATCCCCGATCAACAGGATCAGCAATTCGAGAGCACTTTGGAGCTGTTTCGGGAGTACGGCGAGCGTTACGACTTTGACTGGACCATGCTGGCGGCAATCGGCTACCAGGAGTCGGGGCTGGATCAAGACAAACGCAGCGCGGCAGGCGCGGTGGGCGTCATGCAGTTGTTGCCCAGCACGGCCGCGGATCCCAATGTGGGCATAACCGACATTTCGACCCTGGAGAACAACATTCACGCCGGCGC
>CAZLYT010000257.1:0-26785 GCA_964563515.1 uncultured Candidatus Competibacteraceae bacterium
GATGTCAGCACGCACCGGATTGCCCACCACAACCGGCTTCAGCCGCTGC
Source organism: uncultured Candidatus Competibacteraceae bacterium (assembly GCA_964563515.1). Classification (GTDB taxonomy): domain Bacteria; phylum Pseudomonadota; class Gammaproteobacteria; order Competibacterales; family JAHEDQ01; genus CAZLYT01. The sequence continues at coordinate 50 of CAZLYT010000257.1, forward strand.
GGGAAGCTGCCCGGGAATGCCTCGAACACCACGCAGGCGAAGCGCGCCAGCAAACGATTGGTCCAACCGGCGATCGCATTCTGCTCGTGCACCAGCAGCGGGATACCGCACAGGGCCGCCATCAACCCGCCCGGCCCGCTGACGAAGCCGCCCAAGCCGATGGCCAGGCGCGGGTGCACGCGGCGCAGCACGGCCAGCGACTGCCATAGGGCGCGGGACAACATCAGCGGCGCCAACACCAACCGGAGCAGCCCCTTGCCGCGCATGCCGGTGACCTCCACCCACTCCATCGGGATAGCCCTGGGTGGTACCAGACGCGCCTCAAGCCCGGCCCTGGAGCCCAACCAGACCACGGGAATTCCACGCTGGCGCAGCGCCTCGGCCACCGCCAATCCCGGAAACACGTGCCCGCCGGTGCCTCCCGCCATGATCAGGACCGGGCGTTCGCGAGCGCTGCTCACGCCGCCTCCCGACGCGCTTCGGCTGCATCTCGAGCCGGCGCCTGGTTGCTGTTGCGGGACGCCGGCCGCGACGCCCGCCGGCGCGAAGCTTGGGTGGCCTTCAGCTCTGCATCCACCCGTGCCACCAAGCCCACGGCCATGGCCATCACTGTAACGCTGCTACCGCCGTAGCTCACCAGAGGCAAGGTCAGGCCTTTGGTGGGCAACAGGCCCATGTTGACGCCCACGTTGATGAGCGCCTGCAATCCGAACCAGATGCCGATGCCATAGCAGAGCTGGGCGGCGAAAATGTTCCTGGCCGCCTCGCAGCGTGCCGCGATGGCGAAGCAGCGCCACACCAGTACGCCGTACAGAAAGATCAAGGCCACGACCCCGAGCAGACCGAGCTCCTCGGCGAGCACGGCCAGAATGAAGTCGGTATGGGCCTCCGGCAGGTAGAACAGCTTCTGCACGCTATCACCGAGCCCAACCCCGGCGACGCCGCCACGTCCGATAGCGATCAACGACTGCACCAGCTGGAAGCCGCCACCAAAGGGGTCTTGCCAGGGATCGCGAAAGGCCGCCAGACGAGCCAGGCGATAGGGCGAGAGGTAGAGCGCGAGCGCCAGGGTGGAGGCCGCCGCGCTCAAAGTAACGAGCACGGGCAGTAGCCGCATGCCGGCCAGAAACACCATCGCCGCGGCGGTGGCACCTACCACGCCAGCGGCACCCAGATCCGGCTCGACCAGGATCAGCACCACCAGGGGCGCCAGGGGGACGAACGGACGGATGCCCCCCCAGGTGGTGCTGGCCACGGCCTGCTGCTGGCGGTGCAGCAGCCCAGCGAGGTATACCACGGCCAACAGCTTGACCAGCTCCGAGGCCTGCACGGTCACAGAACCCAGCACCAGCCAACGGCTGCTGCCGTTGACTTCGCGCCCGACTCCCGGTACCAGCACCAGCACCAGGAGCAAGGCGGCCAGGGGCCACGCCAAGGGGCTGAGCTTGCGCCACAGGTCCAGGGGAGCGATCCGGTAGGCGGCATATCCCGCCACCACACCGACTCCCACGAAGGCCAACTGGCGGTAGAAGTAGAAGAGCGGCTGCCCGTAGCGCTGGTCGGCGAGTGGCATCGACGCCGAGCTCACCATCACTAGCCCGAAAGCCGCCAGCAGCAGCGCCGACCACACCAGGGCGGCGTCCACCGGAAGCCGCGGCGGCGCCGGATCACGACGCGTGCCGGCAGTCATTGCGGAAGCTCCTTGACGGCCGCCGCGAACACGCCGCCGCGTTCGGCGTAGTCGCGAAACATATCCATGCTGGCGCACGCCGGTGACAGCAGCACCGTGTCGCCGGGGCGAGCCAGCTCGGCCGCGCGCACTACCGCGGCGGTCATATCTTGGGCCGCGTACACCTGGTGCTGGTCCGCCAGCGTCCGCGCGATAGTCGGCCCGTCCTGGCCGATCACGACCACACCACGGGTACGGCCGTGCAGAGCATCCCGTAATGGCGAAAAATCCTGCCCTTTACCGAGCCCACCGGCGATCAAGACCAGTTTCCCTTCCACACCGGCCACGGCGGCCACTGTGGCTCCCACATTGGTGCCCTTGGAGTCATCCAAGAAGCGCACGCCGCGGCGGTGGCGCACCATCTGGGAGCGATGAGGCAACCCGGGAAACTCCCGGGCGGCCTGCAGGCAGGGATCGAGGGGGAGGTCCAGGGCGATGGCCAAACCGAGGGCGGCCAGCACGTTGGTCTGATTGTGGGTGCCGGTCACACGCAGCTCGTCGGCAGCCAGCACGCGTTCGCCGCCACGACACAGCCATGTCTTGTCCCCGATGCTGCGCCGTCCCAGCTCGTTGCCCCTGGGCGTACCCAGGGTGTAGCCGATCTGGCGCCGCGGGGGATCGGCCATGGCCACCACTGCAGGATCGTCCAGATTGAGCACCTGGGTACCGCTGCCGCGGAAGATCCTCGCCTTGGATGCGGCGTACGCCTGCAGCGAGGGGTAGCGGTCCAGGTGGTCGGCGCTGATGTTCAGCACCGCCGCGGCCTTGGCGTTCAAGCTGGCAGTGGTATCGAGCTGGAAGCTGGAAAGCTCGAGCACATAGAGCTCCGCCTCCGCATCCAGTAGCGCCAGCGCCGGTGGTCCCAGATTGCCCCCAACGCGCACCTGTAAGCCCGCGCGCTCGCACATCTGCCCGAACAGCGCGGTCACCGTACTCTTACCGTTGGTGCCGGTCACCGCCGCCACCGGTGCCCGCGCCAACCTGGCGAATAGCTCGATGTCACCCCACACTGGAATTCCCCGGGCCCGCACTTCCGCAAGCGCCGGATCGGCTGGTGCCACGCCAGGGCTGAGCAACACCAACTCGGCGCCACGGAAGGCCTGTGGGCGCAGCTCACCGGTGAATAGCGGCAGGTCTGGCCAGGTGTGACGGACCTGTTCCAAGGCCGGGGGCTGCTCGCGGGTATCGGTGGCCGCCACATTCACACCGAGACTGCGCAGCGTGCGGATACACGATTGCCCGGTGGCACCAAGCCCCACCACCAGAACGTGCCCGGACAGCTCCGGGAGTGTTGGCAGCCTGGTGTCGGTGTCGGTCTGCATCACTCGGCCTACCGGATCTTCAGGGTGGCGAGACCGACCAGCACCAGCATCACGGTGATGATCCAGAAGCGGACAATGACCCGGGGCTCCGGCCAGCCCTTGAGCTCGAAGTGGTGGTGCAGCGGCGCCATGCGAAAGATCCGGCGGCCGGTGAGCTTGAACGACGCCACTTGAAGGATGACCGAGACCGTCTCTACCACGAAGACGCCACCCATCACGCACAGCACCAGCTCCTGGCGCACCACCACCGCCAGCATGCCCAGAGCTGCGCCCAGCGCGAGGGCCCCCACATCGCCCATGAACACCTGCGCCGGATAGGCGTTGAACCAGAGGAAGCCGAGGCCAGCGCCGACCATGGCGCCGCAGAACACCACCATCTCGCCGACACCCGGGATATAGGGAATGCCCAGGTACTGGGCAAACACCACATTGCCGGTGGCGTAGGCGAATACCGCCAGCGCGCCGCTCACCATGACCGTGGGCATGATCGCGAGACCGTCCAGGCCGTCGGTCAGGTTGACCGCGTTGCTGGACCCCACTACCACCAGGTAGACCACTGGCAGATACCACCAGCCAAGGTCGATGGCGACGTTCTTGAACACCGGCACGATGAGCTGGGTTTCTGCGGGCACCTGGGCGCTGAGAAACAGCGCCAATGCCACCAGCAGACCCAGCACCGACTGCCACAGATACTTGTAGCGGGCGGCCAAGCCGTCGGAGTTGCGCAGCACCAGCTTCTTGTAGTCGTCCACCCAGCCTATGACGCCGAACAGCAGGGTGAACACCAGGACGATCCACACGAAGCGGTTGGCCAGATCGGCCCACAGCAGGGTAGCGACCGCCACCGCCACCAGTATCAGGGCGCCCCCCATGGTCGGGGTGCCGGCCTTGATGGTGTGGGTTTCGGGGCCGTCCTGGCGTACCTGCTGGCCGATCTGGTAGAGGCTGAGCCGCCGGATCATGATGGGCCCCACCGCGAAGGAGATCAGCAGCGCGGTCAGCACTCCCAGGATGGCGCGCAGGGTGAGGTACTGGAACACGTTGAAGCCGCTGTAAAAGCCGGCCAGATATTCGGACAGGTAGAGCAGCATCAGCACTCGCCTCCAGCCGCTGCCAGGGCGCTCACCACTCGCTCCATGCGCGCACTGCGCGAGCCTTTGACCAGCACGTGAACGCCGGCCCCCGCCCGCTGCAGGTCGTCGCGAAGTGACGCCACCAAAGGCTCGAGCTCGGCGTAACGGCGGACGCCACCGTCGAAGGCCTGCGCCGCCTCGGCGCTCATCGGTCCCAAGGCGTAAAGTCTCTCGAGGCCGAGCCGGCACGCTTCGAGGCCCGCCTGCGCGTGCAGCGCGATGGCGTCCTCGCCCAGCTCTGCCATGTCTCCCAACACCAACCAGCCACGGCCGCCCAAGCCCGCCAGGGTTTGCATCGCCGCCCGCAGGGAAACCGGATTGGCGTTGTAGCTGTCGTCGATGAGCTGACTGCCGCCGAGACCCGGGCGCAGCTGCAGCCGACCCGGTACACCCGCGACTCGGGCCAGTCCCGCGCTCACAGCTTCCAGGCTGAGCCCAGCGGCCCAGGCAGCAGCGGCGGCGGCCAGGGCATTCATCACGTTATGGCGGCCGGGGAGCGGCAGGTCGACCTGGACGCTATCTGGCCCGGCGTGTACCAAAAACCGGTTCCCCGGCCCCTGCAGGAGCTCCCCTCGCACCTCGCAGCTCGCTCCCAGCCCGAATGACAGGCTGCGGCGGGCACCGGCCAGGGAGCGCCACAACGACGCGGAGGGATCGTCACCGTTGAATACCGCCACGCCCGACTCCGCCAGACCCTGGAAGATCTCACCTTTGCCCCGGGCAACGGCGGCGACGGTTCCGAATCCATCCAAGTGCGCCGGTCCGGCGTTGTTGATCACAGCCACCGCCGGACGGGCAATTGCCGTCAGATAGGCGATCTCACCGGGCGCGCTGCACCCCATTTCGACAATCGCCGAACGCTGCTCGGATCCAAGCCCGAGCAGCGTCAGTGGCACACCGACGTCGTTGTTCAGGTTGCCGCGGGTCGCCAGCACCGGCCCCTGCGCACCGAGGATGGCAGCCAGCATCTCCTTTACCGTGGTCTTGCCGTTGCTGCCGGTAACGGCAATCACCTGTACCCCGAGCTTGGCCCGCCACGCGGCGGCCAGACGTCCCAACGCGAGTCGGGTGTCCTCCACCTCAATCTGCGGCAGCCGCAGCTCGGCCCCTCGTGAGACCACGGCGCCGGCTGCTCCGGCAGCCATCACCTGAGGCAGGAAATCGTGAGCATCGAAACGCTCGCCACGTAGAGCGACGTATAGCGAGCCGGGCGAGATCGCGCGGGAGTCGGTTCCGACCCCCGAGTAGGCCGCATCAACTCCGCGCAGGCGCCCCTCGGTCCAGCCTGCGGCCTCGACCAGAGTGCCGGCGATCACGAGCTTTGCTCCAACAGGCAGGAGACCACGGCGCGATCGCTGAAGCTCAGCCGGCGGTCGCCGACGATCTGGTAGTCCTCGTGCCCCTTGCCGGCGATCAACACCACGTCACCGGCGCGGGCGGCGGTCATGGCGAGCCGGATTGCGGCGCCGCGGTCGCGCTCGACCATTACCCGGCGGCTGTCGCGTAAGCCGGCGCGGATATCGGCGACGATGCGGTCCGGGTCCTCGGCGCGGGGGTTGTCGTCGGTGATCACGATGCGGTCCGACCAGCGTTCGGCAGCAGCCGCCATCTCCGGACGCTTGCCCCGATCGCGGTCGCCGCCGCAGCCGAACACGCAGGTCAGGGCACCAACAAGGTGACCGCGCAGGGCGCGCAACACCTGCTCCAGCGCATGCGGCGTATGGGCATAATCCACCACCACCAGAGGCTGCGAGCCGCCTCCAAACCGCTCCATGCGACCCGGCGCCGTTCGCAGGGCGCCCATCCGCTGCAAGGCAATATCGAAGGGTCGTCCAAGCTCCAACAGGGTGGCCAACACGGCCAGCAGGTTGGCGGCGTTGAAATGGCCGAGCAGGCCGCTTCGTACCCGACCGGAGCCCCAGCTCGACTGCACGTCGAAGCTGATACCCGCGCTGTCCAGGGTGAGCTCCCCGCCGAGCACGTGAGCGTCGCCCGCCCGCGCCACGACGCGATCCTCCAGCGCGTAGCCGATGCGGCGGCAGCCGAGCCCGAGCAGCAACTCACGTCCTAGGGTGTCGTCGGCATTCAGCACCGCGGCGCCCAGGTCGGCGTCGGTGAACAGCCGCGACTTGGCGGCGCGGTAGGCCTCCAGGTCGCCGTGATAGTCCAGGTGATCCCGGGTGAGATTGGTGAGCACCGCAACCCGGAAGCCGATGCCCCGCGCTCGCCCCTGGGCCAATGCATGAGACGAGGCTTCCATGGCCACATGGCTCAGACCCTGGTCGCGGAACTGTGCCAGCACCTGCTGTAGGGTCAGCGGATCGGGGGTGGTGTGGGGGTTGGGCTGCAGGCTTCCGAAGGGCCCCAAACCCAGGGTACCGATGAGCCCACAGGGACGGTCAACCTCACTCAGGCACTGGGCCAGGAAGTGGCTGCAGGAGGTCTTACCGTCGGTGCCCGTGACACCAATCACCGTCAGTGCGCTAGCCGGCAGGTCATGGAACCGTGCGGCAATGAGGCCGACCTGCTGACCGAGCTCAGGCACGGGCAGCAAGTCCGCCCCTCCCAGCTCGACTTGGGGCGGCGCTGGGGGCTCCCACAGGATGGCCGCCGCACCGGCAGATCGGGCCTGGCGCAGATAGCACAGACCATGGTCACGGCTGCCGGCGCAGGCGAGGAAGACCTCACCATGCCGCAGGCGCCTGCTATCCAGGGCGAGGCCAGTCACCGGACGATCGAATCCAGGGGGCACCGTGACCACGCCCTCGAGCAACGCACTCAGCACCGGCCAGTTGGTCGAGGATGGGGCGATCACTGGGACGCGCTCCTGCCCGCCACCCGCATTGCATCCCGCGCCGGGTCCAGATCATCGGGCGGTACATCGAGCAACCGCAGGGCACCCTTGGCTATCTCCGCAAACACCGGCGCCGCCACCTGCCCGCCGTAGTAGTCTTCGCCCCGCGGATCGTCCACCACCACCACAACCACCAGCCGCGGATCGCTGGCGGGCGCGATGCCGGCGAACAAGCTGAGAAAACGATCGTCGTGGTAGCCCCCTTGAGCCGCCAGCTTGCGAACGGTCCCAGTCTTGCCGGCGACTCGGTAGCCGGGAATACGAGCGCGCGGGGCCGTGCCATCCTCAGCGACCACGGCTTCCATCATGGTGCGGACGGCGCGCGCCGCCGTCGCCGACAGGACACGCTCACCGGCCACCGGGGTTTCCCGTCGTAGCACCGTGGGCGGCACCCGCAAACCGTCGGTAGCCAGCACTCCATAGGCGCGAGCCAACTGCAATCCAGTGACTGACAAGCCGTAGCCGAAAGCTCGGGTGGCAAGCTCGAAGTCGTCCCAGCTGTGGCCATCCTCCAGCACGCCGGATTGCTCTCCGGGCAACGCGACCCCCGTCCGAACGCCAAACCCGAGGGCGTGATAAAGCTCCCACAGCCGTCCCGGCGGGAGCTGCAAGGCGAGCTTGGCGATTCCCACATTGCTCGATTTGCGGATCACCCCGGCCACATCCAGCACACCGAAGTCGCGCACGTCTCGAACCACCTGGCGCCGCACCCGCAGCCGACCCGGGGAGGTGTCCACTGGCGTGTGGGGTTCGACGGTGCCCGACTCCAGCGCGGCCGCCACCGCAAATGGCTTCAGGGTTGAGCCGGGCTCGAACAAGTCGGTCACGACGCGATTGCGCTGCAGTTCCGCGCGTCTGGCGCCCCGATCGTTGGGATTCCCGGCCGGCTGATTGACCAGGGCCAGGATCTCGCCGCTATGGGGATCCAGCACCAGCGCCGCACCGGCCGCGGCCCGATGGCGCAGCACCGCCGCTTTCAGGCTGCGATAAGCCAGATACTGGAGGCGCCGGTCGATACTTAGCCGCAGGTCACGGCCCGGCTCCGGCATGGCAATGGCGTTGAGATCCTTGACCGACCGCCCGTAAAGGTCCTGCAGTACGAGTTTCGAGCCGGGCTCGCCCCGCAGCCAATCCTCGTAGGCGAGCTCCAGACCCTCCAGCCCCACATCGTCGACGTCGGTATACCCAAGTAGCTGCGCGCTGGCCTCGCCTGTGGGATAGAACCGCCGATACTCGCGTCGCAGGTCGACGCCGGGCACCTGCAAAGCCATGACGCGGCGGGCTGCAGCGGGATTCAGATGACGACGCAGGAAGATGAAACGGCGTTCGGCGTTGGCATCGAGGCGCCGACGCAATGCATCGGGTGCCACGCCGAGAGCTGTCGCGAGCTCCGCAAGGTGCTCATCGGGCACCTCGACGGCGGCGGGATCTGCCCACACCGAGTCCACGGGTGTGCTGACGGCCATCGCTTCGCCATTGCGATCCAGCAACATTCCCCGATGGGCGGGCATCGAAACCGTGCGCAGGTGCCGTTCCTCGCCCTGCGCCTGCAAGAAGTCCCGATGCAGAATTTGCAGGTAGACCGCTCTGACAGCGACCCCGAGCGCGCCCAGCGCAAGGATTAGGAGTAGCAGGCTACGACGCCAAGGCCTTGCTACCGATTTGCTCATGGTTGCACGTACACGATGGCATCGCGGTCGGGTGCCACCAAGCCAAGCCGCTCACGGGCGGCTTGATCCACCAAAGCGCTATCTGCCCAGGTGCTCTCTTCGAGCTGCAACCGCCCCCATTCGGCCACCCGCTCGTCGCGCTGCTCGGCCAGCTCCTGCAGCTGCATGAACAAATGCCGGGTCTCGTGCCTGGCAGAGACCGAGCCGACGCCGGCCGCCACACAAAGCGCCAGCAGAACCAAAGGCGTCAATGACCCCTTCACGTCAATCGCTCGGCGATTCGCAGCTTGGCACTGCGGGCTCGCGGATTGCGGTTACACTCGGCCGCCGATGGTCGGATCACGCCAGCGACGGTGCGCAACGTCGTGCCGGCTTGATCGGCGGTTAGCGGTATTCCACGGGGCGCAGCAACGCCTCGGGCTTGCTCCCGCAGGAAGCGCTTGACGATGCGGTCCTCCAGGGAATGGAAGCTGATGATCACCATACGAGCACCGGGGGCAAGTACCCTCACCGCCTGGCGCAGGCCTTCCGAGAGCTGTTCCAGCTCGCGGTTGACTTGAATGCGCAGCGCCTGAAAGGTGCGAGTCGCCGGGTGTTGCCCGGGCTCGCGGGTGGGGACGGCGCGGGCCACGAGCTCCGCCAGCTGAAGGGTACGCCGGATCGGCGCCCGGGTGCGGGCGGCCACGAGGGCGCGCGCCACACGCCGATGAAACCTTTCCTCACCGAACTCTTTCAGCACTCGGTCGAGCTCGGTTTGCTCCACCCGCGCCAACCATTCGGCGGCACTCTCGCCCTTGCTGGGGTCCATGCGCATGTCCAAGGGACCGTCCCTGAGAAAACTGAAACCGCGTTGCGGTGAATCGACCTGAGGCGACGACACGCCCAAATCGAACAGAATGCCCAGCACGCGGCCGACGCCGTTCAGTGCCGCGACCTCACGCTCGAGGAATTCGAAATCGACATTGCGAAAGTTCAACCTGGTATCGGAAGCGAAGCGGAGCGACGCCACCACCGCCGCTTCCGGGTCGCGGTCGATGGCCAACAGCGTCGCCTGCGGGTCGAGTCGGCGAAGAATTTCGGCCGCGTGGCCACCGCGGCCAAAGGTGGCATCGACCCAGAGTCCACCATCATTCACGCCGAGTGCGTCCACCGCCTCCTCCAGCAATACCGGGGCATGCCCCCAGTCGTCCGTCATGAGGCCCGATCAGAAGGAGATGTCGAGGTCAACGGCCAATCCGCCGTCACCCACATCGGCCAACAGCTCCTCACTCAATGCGTTCCAGCGCTCTTCGTCCCAGAGTTCGAATTTGTTGCCCTGGCCCACCAGAACCAGCCGCTTGTCCAGCCCCGCGAATGCCCGCAACGGCTGAGACACCAGGATCCGGCCTTGGCCATCCATGTCGCATTCCTCGGCATAGCCCACAAGCAATCGCTTCAGTCGCCGAGCATCTCGGTTGGTGCTGGAGAGACTCACCAGACGCTGCTCGACATCGAGCCACTCGGGACGGGGATAGATGAGAAGACAACGGTCGAGATCGACGGTGACCACCAACCGACCTCCGCAGACCTCGCGAAGGTATTCGCGGTGTCGCGCCGGGATCGCCACGCGGCCCTTGCCGTCGAGGGCAAGAGCGCTCAGTCCCCTGAGCAATTTCCCCCCACCACAGGGACCATCTCTTACCCTTTTACCCCACTTTCCCCCACTTCTCGACACTATAGGAACGGCCTACCCCACTGTCAACCGACTCGAGGGCTAATCTTTCTTCCGACACAAAGACTTAGGCGGCGGCCTAGGGAGCGGGAACGAACTAGCAAATCTGCTCGCGGGCAGCTAGGAGGGATTATACGAATTACAGCTAGTTATAGGATTTATCTAAGAATCTAGCTAAGCCATAAGCGTAAGAGACTGGCGCCTGGGCAGTGAAGAGTGAGGGAGCCGGCCTGTAAGCCGGGTTCTGTCACGAGCAGCCATTCATCTGGGGCAGCGATCGCTCGATGCCTCTAGCGGCCTACCCGGGAGCCATGCGGGCCACACCTAACGCTCCCCTATTTGGCCTTGCTCCAGGTGGGGTTTGCCCTGCCACGACCGTTACCGGCCGCGCGGTGCGCTCTTACCGCACCTTTTCACCCTTACCACCCGGCAGCCGTGGCGCCGGGTTCGGCGGTATGTTCTCTGTGGCACTATCCGTCGGCTCGCGCCGCCCAGGCGTTACCTGGCACCTTGCCCTGTGGAGCCCGGACTTTCCTCCACGCCACCGACGGCGGCGCAGCGACTGCCCAACCGGCTCCCTCGCATGGCAGTCTCGCCGCCAAACCCTGTCAGATCAAGTTGGACCTACGCTGGCGGAGGTGATTACCGGGAGTCGACCAGGGTCTGCGCTAGCGCATAGAGCTCGCGCCGCGGTCGGCCAGTAATCTTGGCCGCCAAGGCTGCCGCCCTCGCCGGCGGAAGTTCCATGCTCAGCAGCCCGAGCAGGCGGCGAATTTCAGCGTCCGACGATTGCGTTGCGGATTCCGCGCCCCGGACCAGGAGCACGATCTCGCCGCGGCTAAGCTCGGAGCTGGTGGCGGACCTATCCGCAAGCTCACCCAGAGTGGTGCGGAGGATGTGCTCGTGCAGCTTGGTGAGCTCGCGAGCGATGGCGGCCTCGCGGTGTGCTCCGAAAGCGCCGACCATATCAGCCAAGGTGGCGCCAATACGGTGCGGGGATTCCAGAAACACCAGGGTCCTGGAATCGGCACTCAGCTGTTCGAGCCGCGACCGACGAGCGCTACCGCGAGCTGGCAAGAATCCTTCGAAGGCAAAACGATCGGTGGGCAGCCCGGCCGCGCAGAGCGCTGCAATCGGACTGCACGGGCCCGGCACCGGGCTCACCGAGTGCCCGTGCTCCTGCGCCGCTCGCACCAGGCGGTAACCAGGATCGCTGATCAAGGGGGTGCCGGCATCCGAAATCAGCGCCACACAGCCACCCTCGGCCAGGGTCGCGAGGATTGCCTCCACACGCTCGCTTTCGTTGTGCTCGTGCAGGGAAAGCAGGCGCCGAGTCAAGCCCAGGTGGGTCAGCAGACGCTGGGAGTGGCGTGTGTCCTCGGCCGCGATCAGCTCAACGGCGTCCAGGACGGCCACTGCGCGATGGGTGATATCGCCCAGATTCCCAATGGGAGTGGCCACGATATATAGCGTTCCAGGCTCGATTGACACACTCTGGACCCCCGCCGATACTTCCCCCGCGTGCCCGCGGAGGAGTCCTCCAGTCCTCAACCCCACGAAGCGGTGCCGACAAAGCCGCCGTGAGCCCCGTTAAACGCTCCATAGTCTACTGTGACACAGGCGGCACCGCGGATGCGTCCCCGTGCCGCACGGAGCGCCGAAGCGCGGATCACGGCGCTCGACGCGGCCGGGAAAGTTGCAGCATGAGCAAGATAACCGGCGTGCTGGCCAAGTGGAGCGTGAGCTTGACCTCACCGATTCGGTCGAAACATGGGTAGCGCAGGGTCCCGGGCATTGCCCGTGGTTGCGCTGGCAGCGCTACTCGCCGCTTGTGCGCCAATCATTACCGCGCCCCCGCGGCCCGCTGATCCGTTGGACGCCGTGGCGGGACAGCTCAGGGAGCTGGAAGCTGCCGGTTACTACGGTGCGGCGGCCGAGCTGTACCTAAGCGTCAAAGGCACGCCGGCCCAGGAGCGGGAGTGGCGCCTGCGCGCCGCAGAGACGTTGCTTCGCGGAGGTGATGCTGAACGCGCGCTGGCGGTCGCGGAGGCGCTCGATCCATACCTGCTCGACGCCGCCCAAAAGGCCCGGCTTGGTCTGGTGCGATCCCGTGCGCTGCTGCTCAAAGACGACGCCGAGGGGGCGGTGGCGGCGCTCCCTGCGGGCACCGGAGACTTGCCACCGGAACTGCTGCGGGCAGTTCTCGATACCCGCATCGCTTTGTTTTTCCAGACCGGTCGACCGGTCGACGAGTTGTTGGATCGCCTTGCGCTCGACCGGCTACCCACGCTGAGCGAGCCCGAGCGACAGGACAACCTGGAGGCCGTGTGGCGACTGCTGCCTCGAGTACCAGACGAGGTGCTGCCAACGCTGCTTTCGGTGGACCGAGACATGCCGGGCTGGATAGCGCTGTCTCAGGTCGCCCGAATCCCCATCGACCAGCAAGCCCGCTTCGACGAGGATTTGCGCGCCTGGGAGCGCCGATTTCCGGGCCATCCGTCACAGCCCCAAGCCCAGCGCATGGCAGCGGCGCGGCTCAATCGCAGCGTCCCCTCGGCGCTCGCGCTGATGGTCCCCGAGAGCGGTCACTTCGCCGGCCCCGGGCAGCAGGTCCGAGCCGGATTCCTGGCCGCTCACAACCGCGCCCTCGAGCCGCGGCCGTTGCTACGAACTTACGACACCGAAGCGTTGCCCACCGCGTCGGGGCTGAGTCGCGCCAGCGCCGAGGGTGCCGGTTTGGTGGTGGGTCCGCTACTCAAACAGAACGTCGAAGAGATTGCCCGCAGCGGCGATCGCCGAGTGCCAGTATTGGCACTCAATCGGATTCCGGAAGTGGTGACGGACGGTGCGCCGTTTTACCAGTTCGGCCTGGCGCCGGAGGACGAGGCGGCGCAGATTGCCCGAGATGCGCTGCGTGCGGGAGCGCGCCGGGCCTTGGTCTTGTATCCCGAAGATGAGTGGGGGAATCGAGTTCATGAGGCTTTCGCCCAGACCTTTCAGGCAAGCGGGGGCGTGATTCTGGACGCGGCCGCTTATGATGGCGAGCAAGCGGACTTCAGCGAGGTGATCACGCACCTCTTCCTGATGGATGCTGCGGAACAGCGGCGCTCGCGGCTGCAGAGCGTTCTTGGCCGCCGCTTGGAGTTCGACGCCCGCCGCCGTGACGATGCAGACTTCGTCATGCTAGCGTCCTTCCCCGCTCCGGTACGCTTGCTCTTCCCCCAGCTACGCTTCTACCGTCTCGGGGACCTGCCGGTACTGGCGACCTCCCATGTCTACTCCGGAGTAGCCGATCGCACCAACGATCAGGACTTGAGCGGTCTGCGCTTCGTCGAGATGCCGTTTCTGGTGGATCTGGACGAGGCGGAGCGCCAGCAATGGATCGACGCGATCCCGGAATCGGCGAAGGCCGATCGGCTGTTTGCTCTGGGCGCCGATGCTTACACCTTGGCACCGTGGCTAGAGGCCCTGGCGGCCTCACCCGGAAGCGAGCTGGAGGGCTTGACGGGGCGTCTGCGCGTCGACGCCGACAATCGCCTGGTGCGCACGCTGCGCTGGGCCGAGTTCCGGGGCGGTGACGTAAGCCCGCTGCCAGCCGGCCCCTGGGAGGGGTTGTGAGCGCAGTCGCCCGGGGCCGGGCGCTGGAGGCCTTGGCGCGGCAGCACCTGGAACAGCAGGGCTTACGCTTTCTGAGTCAGAACTTTCGCTGTCCGGGGGGAGAGCTCGATTTGGTGATGCAAGACCGCGACGAATTGGTATTCGTGGAAGTGCGAGGTCGTCGCAATAGCCGCTATGGCAGCGCCGCCGAAAGCATCGATCATGCGAAGCGGAGACGTTTGATGCGGGCGGCAGAGCGCTTTCTGCAACGTAACCCCAGCTTGGCGATCGGGCCCTGCCGCTTCGATGTGGTGACACTCACCGGAGGCGTGGGCGGACAACTGGAACTGGACTGGATCCGTGACGCTTTCCGCGCGTCCTGAGGGCGACCTTTCAGCATGGACATAAGATCTCGATTCGAAGACCACTTCGAAGCCGCCGAGAAGGTTCACCGGGAAGCCGCCCGAGTGCTGATGCAGCCGTTGGAGCGAGCCAGTCGAGCGCTGTTCGAGTGTCTGGCTCGAGGTGGCAAGGTGCTGAGCTGTGGCAACGGGGGCTCGGCGGCGGACGCCCAGCATTTTGCCGCCGAGTTGGTGAACCGATTCGAGGTGGAACGTCGTGGCCTGGCAGCTATCGCGCTGACCACCGACACATCGGTGCTGACCTCGGTGGCGAACGACTACGCCTACGAGCGCGTGTTTGCACGACAGGTGGAGGCGCTCGGTCGTCCCCAAGACGTGCTGCTGGCCATTTCAACCAGCGGCGACTCCCCCAACGTGGTCGCGGCGGCCCACACGGCCAGGTCGTTGGGGATGCGCCTGCTGGCACTTACCGGGCGCGATGGCGGTGCGCTGGCCAAGTGTCTGCAGGCAACGGATGTGGAGCTGCGGGCACCATCCCGGCATACGCCGCGCATTCAAGAAATCCACTTGCTGGCCATTCACTGCATCTGCGATGCCCTTGACCAGCTCGTTCTGGAGGAGAATCAATGAAGTTCGTGCAAGTGATGCTGGCGGTGTTGGTGCTCGCCACCACCCTGGGCGGCCTGGGGGGTTGCGCGGCTGCCGTGGTGGGCGGAGCCGCCGCCGGCGCTGTTATCGCGCATGACCGCCGCACCACTGGCACCATCGTCGAGGATCAAGCCATCGAGCTGCGGGCCGGCGAGGCGTTACGCGACAATCCGCAAATTGCCAGTCAGAGCCATATCAATGTCACCAGCTACAACCAAATCGTGCTTCTGACCGGCGAAGCGCCGACCGCGGAGCTCCGCGAGCGCGCCGGGACCCTGGTGCGTCAAGACCCCAAGGTTCGGCAGGTCTACAATGAAATCGTGATCGCAGCGCCCAGTGCCATGAGCGCCCGCTCCAGCGACACCTGGATCACCACCAAGGCCAAGTCCGCGCTGCTGAGCGTGGAAGGCTTATCCGGCTTCGATCCGACGCGGGTTAAGGTGGTGACCGAGCGTGGCGTGGTCTATTTGTTCGGCCTCCTCACGCAAGCCGAAGCCGATGCCGTCACTGAGACGGTCCGCCGCGTGGGCGGCGTGCAACGCGTCGTGAGGCTGTTCGAATATATCAACCAAGCTTAGGAGCTTGCGTGGCTGCAGGCTTCAGCCCGCATATTGCATTGGGGCTAGCGCTCCAACAGCTGACGGTAGCACTCCGCGTCGGACTCGCTGAAGCAACAGGCGACGATGCGCTCGAACTCTTGCTCATGGGTGCGCATGGCTGCAACGGCGATGGCAGCGGCGGCCTCCAGGGGATAGCCGTAGGCACCCGTGCTGATGCTGGGAAATGCGATGCTGCGCGCGCCTTGATCCAGGGCGATTTCGAAGCAGCGGCGATAGCAGCTTTCCAACTGCGTCGGCTCACCACTGTCGCCGCCATGCCAGACCGGCCCTACTGTGTGGATCACCCACTGCGCCGGCAGTCGAAAACCGGGTGTGGCTTTGGCGTCACCCGTGTCGCAGCCACCGAGCTGGCGGCAATATTCGCGCAGCTCCGGGCCGGCGGCTCGGTGGATGGCTCCATCGACGCCACCTCCTCCCAGCAACGAGCGATTGGCGGCATTCACGATGGCATCCACGGCAAGCTGCGTGATATCTCCCTTGACCACATCGATTGTCACTTGACTACCCTCAATCCAGCACGGCCGCGGCCCCCTGCCCCTCCCTGAGGTGGCTCTGCGTCGGGAGGCTGAGACGGTCCACCGGGCTCGGTTGAAAACATCATTCCCTGGCCGTTCTCCCGCGCGTAGATCGCCAACACCGCGGACACCGGCAGCGCCACATCTTGCGGTACACCCGAGAAGCGCGCGGAGAAGTGGATCCACTCGTTGCCAAGCTGCAACGATTGCACTGCGACCGGGTCCACGTTGAGAACCACCCGTCCATCCTGCACCGCCGCCTTGGGGACCTCGACGCCAGGAACGGCGGCGTCCACCAGCAGATGGGGCGTGAGCTCATTGTCGGTTATCCACTCGTAGAGCGCGCGCAACAGATACGGACGGCTGGGGGTCATCTGGCTCGGCTTGTTCATGAACGACCCTTGGGAGCGTGTCCCGGCGGCACGATCAAGCGCGCAGCTCATGCTCCGAGTCGCTGAGAGAGGCCTGGAACGAGTCACGGCTGAAGATGCGCTCGGCATAGTCCAAAATGGCCCGCGCCTGCCGGGGCACCTCCACGCCCAGCTTCGGCAGACGCCACAGCACCGGAGCGATGGTGCAGTCGACCAGTGAGAACTCGTCGCTGAGGAAGAAGGGCTTGGCGGCGAACACGTCGGCGCTCGCGATCACGCCTTCGCGCAAGGTCTTGCGCGCCCGATCGAGGTTGGCTTTGCTGTCACCGGACTGAATGAGCTCCACCTCCGGATACCACTCACTTTCGACCCGAGTCAGCACCAACCGCGCCCGCGCCCGCGACACCGGATCCACCGGCATCAGCGGTGGGTGCGGAAAGCGCTCATCCAGGTATTCAATGATGACCCGCGAGTAGTAGATCACCAGGTCGCGATCCACCAGGGTCGGCACCGATCCGTATGGATTCAGGTCGAGCAGATCTTCCGGGAAGCGCTCACCGGGAACCGGCGTCACGTCGTGGGTGATCCCCTTCTCCGCCAACACGATCCGAGCACGGTGGCTGTGCACGCACAGGGGTCCAGAGAACAAGGTCATCACGGAGCGCTTGCTGGACACCACGGCCATAGAGACTCCAAGGTAGCCGAATCGTCGCTAGGGAGCTGACCCGGCATTGCGCGAGTGCGCCAGCGCATTCGAGCGCGGCGGCCGATTGGGAGTGATGGCCGCCTCAGCACGCACAAGCGTCCCTTGGATGGCAGCCCTCAACGGATGTCTCGCCAGTACTCCTTCTTCAGAAGGTAGAACACGACCGTCATCAGGATGAGGAACAAGATGACCTTCACACCCAGCGACTGGCGTTCCAGTTGCATGGGCTCGCCCATGTAAACCAGGAAGCTCACCAAATCACGCACGTCGCGGTCGAACTCGGCGGGAGAGCTGCTGCCCTGCTGCACCAACTCGAAGCCTTCAATGACCTCGTGCTCGTTGCCCTCGGCGTCGGTTACCGTCTCGTACACCGGTACTTGCCAGCCCTGCAGCTGCCATAGCGCGTGGGGCATGCCCACCAAGGGGAACACCGCGTTATTGACCCCGAGCGGCCTGGACTCGTCCAGATAGAACGTGCGCAGATAAGTGTACAGATAGTCAGCTCCACGAGACCGGGCGATGACCGTGAGATCCGGAGGGGGTGCGCCGAACCAGCGCGCAGCGTCGTCCTTGCTCATGGCGTTTGTCATCAACTCGCCCACCTTGGCGCCGGTGAAGATCAGGTGCTCGACCACCAGGTCGTCACTCAGGCCGAGGTCGCGGGCCAGCCGATTGTAGCGCTGATACTGCGCAGAGTGGCAGCCCATGCAGTAGTTGACGAACAGCTTGGCCCCGCGCTGCAGGGACGCCTTGTTGTGCAGATCGATATCGGCGCTGTCCAACGGGTAGCCTCCCACCGCGGCGAGAGCGACCGGGGCCGAAACCAGCAGCGCCAGTGCAAGCAGTGCGTGCCTCATCAGTGTGTCACCCTTTCCGGTACCGGCTTGGTTCGATCCATGCGCGTGTAGAGGGGCATGAGCAGGAAGAACGCGAAGTACAGCACCGAGCAGAGCTGTGCCGTTGCGGTCCGGCCCGACGATGGCGGCAACGCCCCCAGATAGCCGAGAATCAGGAACGAGACCGTGAACAGCGCCAGGGCAATCTTGAATAGCAGCCCGCGGTAGCGTATCGACTTCGCCGGGCTTCGATCGAGCCAGGGTAGCAGGAACAGCACGACGATCGACGCTCCCATGGCAATCACGCCGCCGAGCTTGTCCGGAACCGCCCGCAGGATCGCGTAGTAGGGGGTGAAGTACCACACCGGCGCAATATGCTCCGGTGTCTTCAACGGATCCGCCGGTTCGAAGTTGGCGTGCTCGAGGAAGTAGCCGCCCATCTCCGGCATGAAGAACAACACGATGGAGAAGAAGATCAGGAATACGCCGACGCCAACCAGATCCTTCACCGTGTAATAGGGGTGGAAGGGAATGCCATCGAGAGGAATGCCGCGCTCGTCCTTCTTCTTCTTGATCTCGACACCGTCGGGATTGTTGGAGCCCACTTCGTGCAGCGCCATGATGTGGGCAGCCACCAGACCAACCAGCACCAGCGGCAGGGCAATCACGTGCAGGGAGAAGAAGCGGTTGAGGGTAGCATCCGAAATTACGTAGTCGCCGCGGATCCATAGGGTGAGGGCGTCACCGATGCCGGGAATAGCCCCGAACAGGGAGATGATCACCTGGGCTCCCCAAAAGGACATCTGGCCCCAGGGCAGCAGGTAGCCCATGAAGGCCTCTGCCATCAAGCACAGAAAAATCAAGCAACCCAGTATCCAGACCAACTCGCGCGGCTTCCGGTAGGAGCCGTAGAGCAGTGCCCGAAACATGTGCAGGTAGACCACGATGAAGAAGGCTGACGCCCCGGTCGAGTGCATGTAGCGGATCAGCCAGCCCCAGGGCACGTCCCGCATGATGTATTCCACCGAAGCAAAGGCCTCGGCGGCCGAGGGCTTGTAGCTCATGGTCAGCCAGATACCGGTCAGGATTTGATTGACCAGCACCAGGATTGCCAGGGATCCAAAGTAGTACCAGAAGTTGAAGTTCTTGGGCGCGTAGTACTCGCTGAGATGCTCGCGCCACAGCTTGGTGGCCGGAAACCGGTCGTCGATCCATCCCATCAAGCCGGTGGTGCCTTGAGTGTTGGCCATTAGCTAGCCTCCGCGTCCACGCCGATCACGATGCGCGTGTCGGTCTCGTACTTGTGGGGTGGGACCACCAGATTGGTGGGCGCGGGTACGCCCGCGTATACGCGCCCCGCCAGATCGAAGCTCGAGCCGTGACAGGGGCAGAAGAAGCCGCCCTTCCAGTCCCGTCCCAGATCGTCTGGCGCCACGTCCGGACGGTAAGTGGGCGAGCATCCCAGGTGGGTGCAAATGCCGATCAGCACCAGGTACTGGGGTTTGATCGAGCGGTACTCGTTTTGCGCGTACGGCGGTTGCTGCGTATCGACCTCGGAGCTGGGGTCCCGCAATTCGTCCTCCAAGGTGCTGAGATCCTCCAGCATGCGCTCGCTGCGATGGACTGCCCACACCGGTTGGCCCCGCCATTCCACCGTGACCCGCTGGCCTTCCTCCAGCTTGCTGATGTCGACTTCTGCCGGTGCGCCAGCGGCCTGGGCCCGTTCACTAGGGGCCCAGGAGATCAGAAACGGTGCGGCCACGTACGCAGCGCCCACGCCACCAACTACAGTGGCAGCCGCAGTGAGGAAGCGACGCCTGCGGACGTCGACGTTTTCTACCGTAAAGCTGGTCATCAAGCCGTCCTCTTCTCAGACCCCAGAGCCCATCAGGGTCAATTAGTGCGGGTCAGCCAGGCGGGGCGCGCCTGTGGCGCGGCAAGTCAGGACTCATGCGGCCCCGAATTGTCAGAGATTTCTTCAAGCACGGTCAAGGAACCGCGCCTGCGCTCACGCCGGGTTGTCAATATCGATGAAGTGGAATTCCACCCCCCATTGTTCCTGCAAATGCGCGCCGAGCGCCTGTACACCGTAGCGCTCCGTGGCGTGATGGCCGGCGGCGTAGAACTCCAGCCCGGTCTCCCTAGCGATGTGAACGGTAGGCTCGGACACCTCACCGGTAATGTAGGCGTCGACACCCACCGCTGCCGCAGCCTCGATCAATCCTTGGGCTGCCCCGGTGCACCAGGCAATGCGCCCAACCCGCCTGCCCGGCTGGCCCACGTACAAGGGCTCGCGGCCCAGCACCGTTGCCAGCCGGCGCGCCAGATCGGCACCTGTCAGCGGCTCTGCCAGCCGACCCTGCCAGACCAGGGGCGCCGCGTACCCGGTCGCGACCGGAGCCGCCTCCGCCACCCGCAGCAAACGGCCGAACTCGGCGTTGTTGCCGTAGACGGGATGCGCATCCAGCGGCAGATGATAAGCGAGCAAGCTGATGTCATGGGACAGCAGCGTGCCCAACCGCCGTCGCTTGATGCCCACTACCCGCGGGTCCTCACCCTTCCAAAAGTAGCCGTGATGAACCAGGAGTGCGTCACAACCGCGCTCGACGGCAGCCTCCAACAGTGCCTGAGAGGCGGTCACTCCCCCGATGATGCGCCGCACCTCGGCCCGGCCTTCCACCTGCAGCCCATTGGGGCAATAGTCGCTGAAGCTAGCGGGCGTCAGCAGCTCGTCCAAGTAGGCCACCAGGCGCTCCAGCCTCACCATCGATCAGTCCGTGGCCGCTGCACACACTTCGTGCAGCGCCGCCAGAAAGCGTGCGTTCTCGGAAGGTGAGCCCACTGTGACCCGGAGGCAACTCGCGAGCTCCGGCCCCTTCATCACCTTGATCAGGATGCCCCGCTGGCAGAGGCCCTCGAACACGGCCTGGGGAGCCCGAGCGACCACTTTGAACAGCAGAAAGTTGGCGGCGCTGGGAAAAGCCCGTACCCCGGGAACACGCGCCAGCTCCCGAAACAGACGCTCACGTTGCTCGCGGATCACGGCAGCCTGGGAGGCCATGCGCTCGACATGCTCCAGGGCGAAGCGGGCGCTGAGCTGAGTCAGCGTATTGACGTTGTAGGGCAGGCGCAGCTTCTCCAGCTCCCCAATCCATCGCGGGTGCCCGATCAACACGCCCAGCCGGAGCCCGGCGAGCCCCGCCTTGGACAAAGTTCGCATCACCAACAAGTTGGGATGGTCCAGCACTGCGGGCAGAAAGCTCTCGCCGGCGAAGGCATGGTAGGCCTCGTCCACCACCACCAGGCCGGGGGCTTGGTGGATCAGCTCCTCCACCAACTCGCGGGAGAACAGGTTGCCCGTGGGGTTGTTGGGATAGGCCAACCAAATCAGTGCCGGCTCGGTACTGCGCACCGCAGCCAGCATGGCCTCCCTATCCAAGCCGAAGTCAGCCCCCAAGGGCACGTCCTGATATCGCAGGCCCAGCCAAGTGCTGATCATTCGATACATGACGAAGGTCGGCTCTGGCGCCAGCACGACACGGCCGCTAGCGGCGACCGCCATGGTGAGCAGCTGGATCAGCTCGTCGGATCCGTTTCCCACCAACAACTCGGCGCCGGAGGGCACCTCCATGGCCGTCGTCAGCGCGGCCTTGAGCTCGCGACAGGAAGGATCCGGATAGCGGTTGATCTCCACGCCCCGCAAGCGCTCCAGCCAGCTCTCAGTGAGCTCCCCAGGCCAGGCGTAGGGGTTCTCCATGGCATCGAGCTTGATGAAACCGGAGGCATCCGCCACATGGTAGGAGGTCAGCCCCCGGATCTCCGGACGCAGCAATCGTTCAGGTGTCGGCGACAGCTGGTCAGTCATCGCGGTGATCCATCGAGCCACCAGACCGGTACTCTGCCGAGCGCGCGTGGGCCGTGAGCCCCTCGCCCCGCGCCAGCACGGCGGCGATCTGGCCCAGCGCATCGGCGCCGGCAGGCGAGCAACGGATGAGGCTGGTGCGCTTCTGAAAGTCGTATACCCCCAGGGGTGACGAGAACCTTGCAGTGCGTGAGGTTGGCAGCACATGGTTGGGGCCGGCGCAGTAGTCACCCACGGCCTCCGCGGTATAGCGCCCCATGAACACTGCACCCGCGTGCCGGACTAGGGACAACAGCGCGTCGGGATCGGCTACCGAGAGCTCCAAATGCTCGGGTGCGATCAGGTTCACGACCCTGGCCGCCTCCTCCAGGTCCCGCACCTGGATCAGGGCGCCGCGCCTTGCCAGGGAGCGCTCGATGATGTCCGCGCGCTCCAGTGTCGGCAGCAGCCGCTCGATGGCCTCGGCAACTCGATCCAGGATGGCCGCATCGGGACTGATCAGGATGGGCTGCGCATCCTCGTCGTGCTCGGCCTGGGAAAACAGGTCCATGGCGATCCAGTCGGCGTCGGTGCCACCGTCGCACACCACCACGATCTCGCTGGGGCCGGCAATCATATCGATGCCGACGGCGCCGAACACCAGGCGCTTGGCGGTAGCCACATAGATGTTTCCGGGCCCAACGATCTTGTCCACCCGAGGAACCGTTGCGGTGCCATAGGTGAGAGCGGCGACGGCCTGGGCGCCACCGATTCCAACGACCAGATCGACGCCGGCGATCGCGGCGGCAGCCAGCACCAGATCATTGGCCACGCCGTCTGGCAGCGGCACCACCATCACCACCTGCTCGACCCCCGCGACTCGGGCCGGCAGCGCATTCATCAGCACCGACGACGGGTAAGCGGCCTTGCCCCCGGGCACGTAGATGCCCACCGAATCCAGCGCGCTCACGCGCTGGCCAAGCTCGGTGCCATCGCTTTCCGTGTAGCGCCACGACTCCGCCCGCTGGCGCTCATGAAAGCTGCGGATGCGCGCGGCGGCCTGCTCCAGAGCGCTGCGCTGGGCACGATCGATACGCTCGTACGCCTCCTGCAGACGCTGCCCGGCGATCACCAGCTCGCTGGCGGCGCTCAGCTGCCGGCAATCGAAGCGGCGCGTGTACTCCAGCAAGGCGTCGTCACCGCGGCTGCGGACCTGCGCGATGATCTCACGCACGCTCTCCACCACCCCCGGGTCGGACAGCTCCTCCCAGGCAGTGAGCGCCTGGAGCGCCCCGAAAAAATCCGGGTCTTGGGTGGTGAGCCGTCTCAGGGCAACCATTGCGGAGTCCTCACGATGCAGGTCGGTCGCTCAGGCCGGCGCTGGTGCGGCCACCACTTCCTCCAGCTGCCGCAACAGGCCGCGCACGGCGCGGTGCTTGATCTTGGCCGCCGCCTCGTTGATCACCAGCCGGGCGCTGACCTCAGCGATCAATTCCAGGGGCTCGAGTCCGTTGGCGCGCAAGGTGTTGCCCGTGTCCACCAAGTCGACAATGTAGTCGGCAAGTCCCACCAACGGCGCCAGCTCCATGGATCCATAGAGCTTGATCACGTCGGCCTGGCGACCTTGGCTGGCGAAGTATCGGCGGGTGACATTCACGAACTTGGTAGCTACTCGGATCCGCCGCCCCATGGGGCGGTGCTCCGCTCGACCGGCCACCATCAAGCGACAGCGCGCGATACCCAGGTCAAGGGGCTCGTACAAGCCTTCGCTGCCGTGCTCCAGCAGCACGTCTTTGCCTGCCACGCCCAGGTCCGCCGCGCCGTACTGCACGTAGGTGGGGACATCGGTGGCGCGGATGACCACCAGCTGCATCTGTGGCACGTTGGTGGGTAGGATCAACTTCCGGCTGCGCTCCGGATCCTCCACCGGGTGTATCCCGGCCGCGGCCAGCAGCGGCAGCGCCTGCTCATAGATCCGGCCCTTGGATACGGCGATGGTGAGCGAGTCCTGCATCTTGCGGGTTCAGGAAGGAATCCGGCGAATGTGGGCACCCAGCTGGCTGAGCTTCTCCTCGATACACTCGTAGCCGCGGTCGATGTGGTAGATACGATCCACTACGGTATCACCGTCTGCGACCAGTCCTGCCAGGATCAGGCTGGCCGAGGCCCTCAGGTCGGTGGCCATGACCGGTGCGCCGGTAAGCCGAACGACTCCGCGGGTAAAGGCCGTATTGCCTTCCACCTGGATATCCGAGCCCATGCGCTGCAGCTCTTGCACGTGCATGAAACGATTCTCGAACACGGTCTCGGTGATCACACCGGCACCCTCGGCGACTGCGTTGAGGGCGGTGAATTGGGCCTGCATGTCGGTGGGAAACGCGGGATAGGGGGCGGTGCGCACCTGGACCGCCCGGGGGCGGCGCCCCTCCATGTCCAGATCCACCCAATCGTCGCCGGTTACGATGCGGGCACCCGCCTCCTCCAGCTTGAGTAGCACCGCCTCCAGCAGGTCGGGTCGAGTATCCTTGATCCGGACCCGCCCTCCCGAAATGGCGGCGGCAATGAGGTAGGTGCCGGTCTCGATGCGATCCGGCAGCACCCGATAGCTGCAGCCGGTGAGGTTGTCCACACCCTCGATCAGCAGCGTATCCGTGCCGGTGCCGGTGACCCGCGCTCCCATGGCATTCAGGCAGTTCGCCAGATCGATCACTTCGGGCTCCCGCGCCGCATTCTCGATGATCGTAGTACCACGCGCGAGACAGGCGGCCATCATGATGTTCTCGGTACCGGTCACGGTGACCTGGTCCATCACGATGCGGGCCCCCTGGAGCCGTTCGGCGCGGGCGATGATGTAGCCGCTCTCCACTTGAATGTCGGCGCCCAGTGCCCGCAGGCCCTTGATATGCAGGTTCACCGGCCGCGAGCCGATGGCGCAGCCCCCGGGCAGTGACACCTCGGCACGGCCGTAGCGCGCCACCATTGGACCCAGTACCAGGATCGATGCCCGCATGGTCTTGACCAGCTCGTAGGGTGCTCGTAGGTCGTTGACGGAACGCGGGTCGACCTCGATGTTCATGCGCTCGTCCACCACCAGCTCGACACCCATCCGACCAAGCAGCTCCATGGTGGTAGTGACGTCGTGCAGGTGCGGCACGTTGCCGATGGTGACCGGCGAGTCAGCCAGCAGCGTCGCTGCCAATATCGGCAGCACGGCGTTCTTCGCTCCCGAAGCGCGAATTTCCCCGTCCAGCGGGCTACCGCCCCGGATCAAGAGCTTGCTGCTCATTGCTGGTCTCTGGCCCTGGCCCAGCCCTCCGGAGTGTAGGTCTTGAGCGCCAGGGCATGAATCTGCTCGGACTCGACGCGGCCGCCCAATGCCTGGTAAACGAGCCGGTGTTGCTGCACTCGGCTCATCCCTTCGAAGGCATCCGCCACCACCAGCGCTTCGAAATGGCGACCATCGTCGCCGCTCACCGTTACCGCCGCACCGGGTATGTTCTCCGCGATCAGCCGCTCGATGTCGATTGCCTGCATCTCGTCCTCCCACCAACTCCGGTGTGATCTGGGCAACAAGCCATGCCAAGGCGTTGCATTTCTTTAGCCCGCACCACCAGTGCTGGCCCCGCTGTCGGCATTGGGCGCGATCCTCAGGCGTCCTGCAACAGCATGGACTCCAGGTCCGATACCTGCGCTATTGCCACCATCTGCTTGGGGGCGCCCCGATAGCGTAGCCGGGTTCCCTGGCCCTGCGCGAGGCGCAGCCAGTCCACCAGCATGGCCACCCCAGCGCTGTCGCACAGGGTCACCTCCGACAGATCAACGGTTAGCTCGGGCCCGCCCCGGACCCGAGCGGCCCCCTCGCTCCACATGACAGGCACATGCTCCTTATCAAGTCTTCCGGTGAGCATCCATACCTCGGCTTGCGCTTGCTCAGCCACTGTCCTGGCCCTTCGCATTGCGCTCGGCCAAGCGCTCGATCAGGCCCTCCAGACCCACCTGACGGAGCTCGCTGCCGAAAGACCCGCGGTAGTTGGTCACCAGGCTGACCCCGTCGATGGCCACGTCGTAGACCTTCCAGCCGCCTTGGCGATTGTGCATGGCATAGTCTATCGAGATGGGCGTCGTCCCGGGCTGGACCAGCTCGGTGCGAACCATGGTGGTGTCGGGTTGCGAGGACGGACGCTGCGGCTGGAACCTGATCTCCTGGCCCTCGTATTCGAGCAGTGCAGTGGCATAGGTCCGCACCAGCAGATTCTGGAACTCACGCACGAACGCATCTCGTTGCTCCGAAGTGGCCTTGCGCCAGTGCTGCGCCAGAACCAACCTTGCCATGGTCTCGAAATCGAACTTGGGCAGCGCAATCTCGGACACCAGGTCGTATATCCGCTCCGGGTGCGCTTCGAGCTCATCCCTGTGCTGGCGCAGTGCGGCCAGCATCTCGTCGGTGGTTGCGCTCACCACCTCTTGGGCAGATTGCGCGGCAGCCGGTGCCGGTCCCCAAGAAACCAGGACCAGGAGCAGCGCCAGCATCGGGGCTGCCAGGAATGATCGCGCGCTCATTGGTCGGACGCTCCTTCGCTGGCCTGGCTGTAAAGGAAGCGGCTGATCACCTGTTCCAGAACCAGCGCAGATTGGGTGATGATAATGGTGTCGCCATCGGCCAAGTTCGCCGTGTCGCCCCCCGGTTCGAGCCCAACATACTGCTCGCCCAGCAAACCCGAGGTCAGCACGCTGGCCGAAGTGTCTTTGGGTAGCTCATTGAACTGATCCTGGATGCGCAGCCCCACCACCGCCTCGAAGGTGGTCTCATCAAAGTTGATG
>CAZLYT010000258.1:0-4871 GCA_964563515.1 uncultured Candidatus Competibacteraceae bacterium
CACCAGATCGCGGGCTGCGGTAGCCACGCCTTCGGCATCGAAGGGTGCGCTGCCGAGCGCTCGTGGCAGGTGCGGGTCTTCATGGATACGCACCCAGCTCGGGAAGACCTGCTGCCCCAGCTGATCGCGCAGGAAGGACGCGCCCCGATACAGGCTGCCACCACTCACGGCCCCCACCAGGTGCGCAAGCAACGAGCGGGCAATTTCGGCCGCAAACAGAATCGGCACCGAGGTGGTAGCGACGCGCCGGCTACCCAACCGAGACAACGCCCACTCCCCGGCTTTTCTCCCCACGGCCGCGGCGGCCTCCAGGGCACCAGGCTCCCGGGCCACGGTAGCCCAATGGCCCCGCTGCATGCTGCCGTCGCGTTCGGCCACGACACCACAGCTCACGGAGTGGCGGGTGCCCTTCCAAGCTCCCCGAAAGCCGTGGCTGTTGCCATAGCAGGCCAAGCTGCGGGCGCTGCCGACGCCGGCCCCTTCGGAATTGCTGACGTCCGGGGATACCTTGAAAGCCGCGCTCTCGCAGGCCACGGCCAGCTCCATCGCCGACTCGGGGGTGAGAGCCCACGGCCAGTCCAGCTCCAGATCCGGCACCTCCTGCGCCAAGCGCTCCGGATCCGCCAATCCAGCGCAGGGGTCTTGTTTGGTGTGGCGAGCTATATCCACCGCCGCCGCCACCGTCTCGGCGATGGCATCGTGATCCCAGTCACTGGTACGGGCGGAGCCTTGGCGATTGCCCACGAAAACCGTCACTGCAAGGCTTCGGCTGCGGTGATGCTCCAGGGTCTCCACTTCACCTTTGCGCACCGTCACCGACAGGCCTCGAGCGAAGCTGACTGCCGCCTCGGCCCCCTGGGCGCCGAGATCAGTAGCCGCAGCCAGTGCCGCGTCGACCACATCCTGCAGCTTGTCGGCTGGCGGGAAGGCGCTGTCCGCAGTCGCCTGCTCCCGTTGTTGAGCGGCGGCCTCAGGCACGCGTTCCTCCCACCGTCAGACCATCCACCCGCAAGGTGGGCTGACCCACACCAACTGGCACACTCTGTCCCTCCTTGCCGCACACGCCAATGCCGGGGTCGAGCGCCAGATCGTTGCCCACCATGCTTACTCGGTTCAACACCTCCGGGCCATTGCCGATCAGGGTGGCACCCTTCACTGGGCGGGACACCCGGCCGTTCTCGATGAGGTAGGCCTCACTGGCTGAAAACACGAACCGCCCGGAGGTGATGTCCACCTGACCACCGCCGAAGTTGACGGCGTACAGACCTTTGGGCACCGAGGCAATGATCTCCTCCGGCGCATGGGGCCCCGCCAGCATGTAGGTATTGGTCATTCGCGGCAACGGCAGATGGGCGAAAGACTCCCGGCGACCGTTGCCGGTGCTGGCAACGCCCATGAGCCGGGCATTGTGCTTGTCCTGAAGGTAGCCCCGCAGCACGCCCTGCTCGATCAAGACGGTGCATTGGGACGGGGTCCCCTCGTCATCCATCGTGAGCGAGCCTCGACTACCCGGCAGCGTACCGTCGTCAACCACTGTGCAGAGGGGGTTCGCCACCCGCTCCCCGACGCGACCGGCAAAGGCCGAGGTCGCTTTGCGATTGAAATCGCCCTCCAAGCCGTGTCCCACGGCCTCGTGCAGCAGCACGCCGGGCCACCCAGGACCCAGCACCACCGTCATGGTCCCCGCCGGCGCATCCTCGGCCTGGAGATTCACCAGCGCTTGGCGCGCAGCTTCTCGGGCGTAGCCAAGGGCTCGCCCCTCCACCAACAGCTCGCCCAGGTCGTGGCGCCCGCCACCGCCGGCACTGCCCTGCTCGCGCCGTCCACCCTGCTCCGCCACCACCCGGACACTGATCCGGACCAGCGGTCGGCTGTCGGCGGCCAGCGTACCGTCGGTCGCCGCCACCAATACCGTCTCGTGGCTGGCCACCAGTGACACCATGACTTGACGCACCCGGGCATCGACAGCCCGCGCCTCCCGGTCCACGGCCTCCAAGAGTCGCACTTTTTCGTCCGCCGACAGGCTCGACAGCGGGTCATCCGGCCCGTAGCGGGCCACCAGATCGCGGCCCCGTAATGCCGGCAATCCGGTTTCTCCACTGCTGCTGCGGGCAATCGCCCGGGCCGCAGTGGCGGCTTCCAGCAGCGCTGGCATGGCCACCTCATCGGAATGCGCGAAGCCGATTCGCTCACCACTGATGGCACGGATCCCCGCCCCCTGCACGATCCCGCGGGCCCCCTCCCGAACCACTCCATCCTCCAGCGACCAGGATTCGCTCCGGCGGCACTGGAAATAGATGTCACCGCCGTCCACGTGGTGCACGGACAGCCGCCCCAGGATGCGATCCAGGTCACCGGTATCGAGGCCCGCTGGCGCCATGATGCGGTCGCGCGCAAGGTCTATTGTGTTGCTCATTCAATTTCCCGTTGGGCAGAACGACTTGAAGAGCCCACCTAGCCTGTTGCAGTTACAAGCGCCGGTGCTCGAGGCAAGGAAACCGCGCCCGGGTCGCCTGCTGCCGAGCCAGATCCAGGTTGCCCAACACTACCCCAGAGCCCCGGGGGAGCAGATCCACGATCTGTCCCCAGGGATCCACGATCATGGAGTGGCCATAGGTCTCACGGCCGTTGGCGTGATAGCCGCCTTGGGCGGAAGCCACCATGTAGACCAGATTCTCGATGGAACGTGCCCGTACCAGGACCTCCCAATGCGCGCGGCCGGTGACCGCGGTGAAGGCGGCCGGTAGCACGACAATCTGGGCACCACGCTGCGCCATGGCGCGAACCTGCTCCGGGAATCGCAGGTCGTAGCAAACCGCCAGCCCTATCTTGCCCAAAGGGGTGTCCACCACCACTAGCTGCTCGCCAGGCTCCAGCGTGGCCGACTCCCGGTAGGTGCCGCGTTCATCATCCACCGTCACGTCGAATAGGTGCATCTTGTCGTAGCGGGCCAGCCGCCGCCCGTCGGGGCCGTAGAGCAGGCAACCGGCTCGCACCCGATCCGGGTGGTCGCATGCTATAGGAATGGTGCCGCCCACCAGCCAGATTCCGTGTCGAGCCGATTGGGCAGCGAGAAAATCCTGCAGTGGGCCATGGCCGTCAGGTTCCCGGGCAGCGACAACGTCATGATCCCGCATACCCATGAGGGCGAAGTTCTCAGGCAGCACCACCAAGTTGGCGCCGGCCTTGACCGCCAACGCGATCAAGCGCTCGGCTTCGATGAGATTGGCGTGCACGGCTGGACCGCTCGCCATCTGGACTGCGGCGGCGACGCTCAAGCTAGTTCCTCCAGCGGTAGTTCACCGGGCGCCGCCATGCGGTCGACCCGGGCTGACGAGCATATCACCGATCCCAGTTGGGCCGCGCCTCGCTGCCGGCCTCGGGCAAGCCCACTGCCTGCAGCGGCTCGATGACCGGCTTCTCCCAGGGGCCCGTGATGCGGTATTCGATGCGGATGATGCGCTCGATACCCGGTTTCAGTAGCTCGCCGGCGATCAACAGTGCAGCCCCTACCAGCGGCCCACCCGCCAAAGCCCCGGCGATGGGGAGCGCGGAACCCAGCGCGGGCGTGACGTAGGCTTCCTGCTCGTAGTCGCGTGCCACCAAGCCGGTGCGACCGACGATTTCGATGCGCGCCGCTGGACCGGTGATCTTTAGATTCTGCGTAAAGGCATTGCCCTCAGCCACGCGGAACTCACCGGTCATCGAGTCGAACGCAAATCCCGCTTCCTGGATGTCCCGAAAATCCAACGCCAGGCGCCGGCTGAGCTCATTGAGATTGATGAGGCCGAACAGTCTTCCGACGCCGGGATCCACCTTCTCCAAGGTGCCGGCGCCGAATGCAGCGTCGATCCTGCCGGCGACAGTGGCGAGGTCCGGCGCGATCAAGCTGCCCGGCCAGGCCAAGTCGAAGGTGACGCGGCCGGGCGCACCGGCGATGCCGGAGCGGTAGCCGAGGTCGCGAACCATCCTACCCAGGTTGGTGGTGACCACCTCGCCGCGGAACCGGCTGCTGACACGAGATCCGGCCGCCGCCCAGCTGCCAGCGGCGGTCAGCTGATGGCTGGGTGCCCGCAGGCTGAGCTGATGCAAGATCAGGCCGTCGGCACCACGCTCGGTTTCCAAACTGCCCGCACCGAGCCGGGCCTCCCCGAGTCGCAGATCGGCCACCTTCACCCGCAGCGGGGGCAATGCTTGCGGCTGCAAGGCCATCTTGTCGGCGCCCGCGGTCTCCGAGACCGGTAGCCACAGCCGTTCCAGATCCGCCTGCAGCGTGTGCTGTAGAGAACGCCCCCCGCTGATCTGACCGCGCACCCACTCGTCGTCGGCCAACAGCTGCCAACCAGAGTCGTCCAGGCTCGCCCGTACCTGGGCCACGGACCAGGCGCCCCAGGACACCCTATCGATGGTCACCTCGCCGCGGATCGGACCGATTCGCTCGCCCTGCCTCGCGGGAAGGCTCCGCCACAGCTCTAGCCAGGGCGCCACCAGCAATGTGGGCAGGCGCCCACCGAATCGAAGGCCTTGGTCGGGGAGCACAGGTGCCGCCGCCGTGCCGAACTGCACGCTGGCAGCTCGCAGAGCAGGCGTCGTGCGGTAATCGCGGAGGCCGAAGGCGGCGCGACCGACCTCGCCGACCTGAATCGACACCCGCGCCTCATCGATCGCCTGGGGCTCGATGTCCACGGTTGTGGGAAGCGCCTCGGCGGCCGTCTTGCCCAGCGGTGCCGGCAAATCCACCGCGATGCCCTGGAGCGAGCTGGACCACCGCAATGCCGACAGACCACCCGCCGCCATGGTCGCCACCGCTCGCCATGGGGCCTGTCCCCGCAGCCGCTCGCCAAGCCCGGCCAAAGTCCCCGGCAGCATAC
>CAZLYT010000259.1:0-2318 GCA_964563515.1 uncultured Candidatus Competibacteraceae bacterium
AGAGCCGAGGAAGGTACGCCGTCCGCGCCCCGCGCACAGACCAGCAACAGCGCGAGACCGCGGCACTATACGCGGGTCGTGGGCAAATTCCTAGCGCCGCTGACGCAGAAACCGGGGGAGCACATCAGCCACCCTGGTCCACGCAACGTTGCCGCGGTCAGCAGCCATGCCGCGGCGCGTCGCGGAGTGCCCGGATCAGGCATTCACGTCACACCAAATGTCTTTGGTTAGCTTGCATTTCTGCTTTTTGTGGCCCAGATGACGGCCATTGTCATGGCGCCGATGAGTCCGACATTCATCCGTTTCGACGCGTGTACCGTGATCGCCATTGTCGTCGCCGGTGGCATCAGCAGGCCGCCGGCCCCACCGGCGGCGGCGCCAATGAGAGCGCCGTCGCGCCCACCGATCTAAGACCCGAGGCCGCGCCGAGCGGATGAGAGTCCGCAACAGCACACATGCGACGACTCTAGCGGCGCCGACTGGGGGAGGTCACGCAGCGGGCCCTGAGGGCCCGCAGCTCAATGCCGATCCGGTAGCAGGTCGGAGAAATCGTCCAAGGACCAGCTGTCGTCCAGCGACGATAGAGTCGGGTCTAACCCCAGCTCTTTGACGTTGCGGCGTGCGGCGTATGCCGAAGAGTGCCGCTTGACCTTGGGTGGTGGCAGATACGAGTCCAGATCGGGGTCTAGAAGGGGCTCATCCGGATTCATGGCGTTCATCTCCCGACGACAGTTGTTTCATCGGTGAAACAGCAACGCCCGTGCCACGGTGCAGCTAAGTTAGGCCGTGCCAAACCGTTGCGGACGTCCGCCGCAAGGCATCCGGTAAAGGCAGCCAGACTGAGATCAGATGCTGAAGATCGTGAGGCCTATCGATAGGAGCAGCGTCAAAAGCATGACGAGTATGGCGTCGCCCGCCTGCTCCACGTCCGTGGCAACCCAAAGTCGGTCGCTGTTACGCCGCCCCATGATCCCACTCCTCGCACATTCCGTCTCCACCGAACACCAAGCCGACCTCCCAAAGGTAGCGGACCGCAGCCAGGCTTCCAGTGCAGACTAGGGTCAAATTGTTTCAGGGGAGAAACAGCGAGCTGAGGAACAGTCACTTGCGCCAGCAAGCACCCGCTGCAGCGCCGAAGGAGCGGCGCTGCACCCGACGCCTTGCATCTGCGCCCTCGTGGCCCGAAACGCGATCCGCGCGAACAAATTCAGAGCTTCCCTACGACTTGACGAACAGCTGGCGCGGAACCGTGGCCAACGGTTCGGCGCCATTCTCGGTTACCACGAAGGCCTCACTGATCTCCACTCCCCAATCGTCCATCCACATGCCAGGTATGCAGTGGAAGGTCATGTTGGGCTCGATAACGGTGCGGTCACCGGGTCGCAGGCTCATAGTGTGCTCGCCCCAGTCAGGGGGGTAGTTGAGACCAATCGAATAGCCGATACGGGATTCCTTGGCGAGTCCGTGGCGGGCGATGACACTCCGCCATGCCGCCTCCACCTCCTCGCAGGTAGCACCGGGTCTAGCGGCCTCCAATGCTGCATTCAAGCCCTCCACCACGATCTCCCCCATCTCCACCATTTGCTTGGGAGGCTCGCCCAGGAAGACGGTACGCGCCATCGGACAATGGTAGCGGTGCCGGCAGGCGGCCAGTTCCAGAATCGTGGCCTCGCCTTCCCGGAATGGCTCGTCGGTCCAGGTGAGGTGGGGCGTCGAGGTGTTCTTGCCGGTAGGCAACATGGGGGCGATGGCCGGATAGTCGCCGCCGAACTCGGGGGTGCCACTGATCTGCGCCCGATAGATTTCTCCCACCGCGTCGCACTGCCTCACGCCGGGCCGCACCCACTCGACGGCCACCTCCATAACCCGCTCCATGATTTGGCCAGCCTGGCGCATGTACTCGATCTCGCGCGGGGACTTGACGGCGCGCAGCCATGGCACCAAGCGCTCGTGATCGGTGAACCGGGCGTGCGGCAGATTGCGCCGCAAGCATTCGTAGGCCTGGGGGCTGAAATAGTAGGAGTCCATCTTGAGACCAATCTGATCCCGGTCGAGCTTGCGCTCCCGCATCACGTGGGCCACGTAGTCCATCGGGTGACGCTTGTCCGAGTGCACGTAGTGGTCGGAGTAGGCATAGAGATTCTCCGAGTTCATGTAAGCGGTAGCCCTGGCCCCCGGAAGATCCATGCGGCGACCGATCCAGATCGGCTGTGGGTCCTCGAGGGCAACCAACACCACCTGCGGCACATAGAACGACCAGCCGTCGTAGCCGGTCAGGTAGTTCATGTTGGCAGGGTCGGTCGCCACCAGAACGTCGA
>CAZLYT010000260.1:0-9156 GCA_964563515.1 uncultured Candidatus Competibacteraceae bacterium
CCAGGATGTGCATGGCGAAGCCAACTTGATCTCGGCTCTGGATGTCTCGTCTGTTCTGGATGCGGGCTGCGGCACTGGCCGCGTGGCGATTGAACTGGCACGGCGGGGATTGTCGGTCGCCGGTGTGGATCGCGATCGCGACATGCTGCGCGCCGCACGCGACAAAGCGCCGCAGATCGACTGGTACCTCGACGATCTGGCCCGGGTGGTCATACCGGACACTACGGATCCCACCCAACCCCACCAGTTCGAGGCGATCGTCATGGCCGGCAATGTGATGATCTTCGTCGATGCCGGCACGGAAGAAGCGGTCGTGGCCAACATGGCGCGCCATCTTGCGCCCGGCGGTCTGTTGGTGTCGGGCTTTCAACTCCAACCCGGCAGCATGAACCTGGACCGCTACGACCTGTTCGCATCCAGAGCCGGTTTGGAACTCGCCGACCGCTGGTCGACTTGGGATCGGGATCCTTGGGGTGGACATGGCGATTATGCGGTTTCGGTGCATCGGCGACCGACGTAGATTTTGTCCTCTCAAAGCAAGATTCTAACATCTGGTAGAATCACGCATGCGGATAGTTTGACCGCACACCCCATCATGGGTTTCCATTGATCGAGGCCATCCATCCGGAGGTGGCGCGTTGTCATGGAAGCGTCATGCCCGCCCATGGAGTTTTCTCGCCAAATGGTCCAGCATGTCATCGACCATGGCGTCCAGATCGTAGGCCGGCTTCCAACCCCACTCCTGCCGGGCCGCGGTGTCGTCCAGAGAGTCGGGCCAGGAGTCGGCGATGCGCTGCCGCAACGGGTCGATAGCGTAATCGATTTCAAAGTCGGGCAGCCGTCTCTGTATAGCCGCCGCCAGCTCAGCCGGCGTGAAACTGATAGCGGCCACGTTGAAGTCAGCGTGGTGGTGCAGCTGCGATCCATCTGCCGCCGCCAGATCGGTGATGGCCTTGATGCAGTCCGGCATGTACATCATCGGCAACCGGGTGTCGGGACGCAGGTAACAGGTATAGCGCCGTTGCCTGAGGGCGCTGTAGAAGATCGCTACCGCATAATCTGTCGTGCCTGCCGTGGGCTCCGTCTGCCAACTGATGATGCCCGGGAGCCGCAGCCCGCGCACATCCAGACCCAGCGTCTCGAAGTAGTAGTTGCCCAGCAGTTCCCCGAAGACCTTGGCGATGCCATACAGAGTAGTGGGACGCTGCACCGTGTCGTTGGGCGTGTTGAAACGCGGAGTATCTGGACCAAAGGCGGCGATAGAGCTGGGCACATTGACCTGCCGCACGCTGCTGGTGACCGCAGCCTCCAGGACGTTGTAGAGGCCGTTGATGTTGACGGCGTGGGCACGCGGCCGGTTCGCCTCGGACCGCGCCGACAGGATGGAACTCAAGTGATAGAGGACGCCGACCTCGTGGTCTCGCAAGGCGGCTTCTACCTGAACCGGGTCGGTCACATCCAGGGTGATGCAGGGGCCAGCGTCGCGCACCTCATGAGTCAGGGGCGTATGGTGTCCGGCGGCAATCACGTTGTCGGCGCCATGTTGCGCTCGCAGGGCGGGCACCAGTTCCGACCCGATCTGTCCTGCCGCTCCGGTAACCAGGATTTTTTGCATCGAATAACGCCTCAATCACGTGGAACACTACCGCGCTAACATCCCCTATTGGCAGACGAGCGTCGCTTGAACGCCACTGTGGTCTGAGGGCCAGCAGACCGCGTCAGGCAGAGGGCCGCACTCATTCACAAAGGGATTCGGCATGGCGGCGAAGAGCCCCGTCGACATCGGCTCGATGTCCCCGACACACCGTGCTCCTGCAGTCGCTGGCACCACAAAGATGTAATCGATGCGTTGGTTCTGGTTGAGCGCCCGGGCTTCGAGGTCACTTAGAGCCTGGTCTTCTCTACCGGCCGTGCAATTTACGCCCGACACCGGATCGCACTCAGCATTGACCGCGGCGAGGTGGCTGTCCAGCCAACCGCGGTCGGCGAATTCGTTGTATGCCTGGGTGAAGGGAGCGGTGTTGAAGTCACCCGTGACGAAGGCCGGATTCGGCACGTCATGACGCATCTCGATGAAGCGCGCCATCTGTTTGGCCTGACATTCGCGCACCGTATCCTGGGTGGCATCGCACTCAGCCGGACAAGGGGGTGAACTCCCCACCTCGGGTGGCAGAACCTGCGCGCCACACGGCAGATCGCCGAAGTCCGCCGCGGCCGCCAAGTGCGTGGTGAAGACATCAACAGGCCCCTGGGGGTGGTCAATCCGCGCGAAGAGCACGTGGCGGAAGAAGACCGGGAAGAGCGGGCTGTAGAGAGGCGCCACCTCGGCGTCGAGAACCGGGTAGCGACTGAGAATCATCTCCTCGTCGATACCCCGCCCCAGCGCGGCTGGGGGCACGGTCGCGCCCTCGGGATCGAAGACGATCTCGTAGGTGAAGTCGCAGGTCGCGGCGAGGGTGGGCAACTGCTCCGTGAGCAGGGTTACAGTGTTGGCGAGGGGGCCGACCCGCATCCCTGGGGCAAGCTCTATGAATTCGGCTGTGACGTGCTCCTGCAACGTCACGATATCGGGGCAGCCAGCCGCGTCGAGATGCTGGACGAGCAGGGCGATGCGGTCCTCCACGCGACACTGATCCCCATCAGCAGGCACGAGAGGATCACAGGCAAAGCCGTGCAGGATGTTGAGATTCGCCACCGTCACCTCGGCGTCCATGCCACCGTCATTGTCGCATCCGGCCAGGGTCAGCGCGAGGAGCAGCCCCAGGACGCCGCAGCCCCATCGGAAGTACTTCACGTGGGTCATGTGTCCATTCCCTTCCCCATAGAGATCGCACTACGATGTAACTCCCAAGCGTAAGCCCCCGGCTTTGCCGGGGGACTCACAAAGTTTGACAATTCCGGGAGTCGGCGCGACAAACTACCTCTGGTGAACCGCTCACTGTTCAACCAAGAGGGAGTCAATCGATGCAACATGATCAGACCCTAAGCCATACCAAGTGGGATTGCAAGTAGCATGTCGTGTTCATCCTGAAATATCGCCGCAAAGTGCTCGACGCGGAGTTGCGGCGACATTTGGGGGAGGGGTTTCGGTCCTTGGCGGAGCAAAAACAGTGTCACATTGAAGAGGGACACCTGATGCCGGATCATGTCCCTATGCTGATCTCCATCCCGCCCAACGATTCGGTGTCTCAAGTGAGGGGGTTCATCAAAGGGAAAGCGGCGATCCACATCGCGCGCACGTAGATGGGCAAACGCAAGAACTTTAGGGGTCAACGGTTCTGGGCTCGGGGGTATGATGTCACGACCGTCGGTCGGGATGAGGCGACGATCCGGGCCTACATTCAGAGACCGGAAGAGGAAGACAAACGTCTCGATCAGATGGAACTCTGGTAGCTGTATGCCGCCTTTAGGCGGCTAAGCCTCCAAACCGCTTTGAGCGGTTCACTGTCCCTCAATCCTCCGACTTTGCTGGAGGTTATGAATGGCATCATATGGTAGCCTCCCCTGCTAGACGCTGGACGTATAACGTCCAATATGCTATCTTCAGGCATGATCAAGAGCTATCGTGATAGGCAGACGCAGCGGTTTGCTGACGGCCAGCGCGTACGGGCCTTGCAAGGCTTCGCGAGGCAGGCCGAAAAGCGCTTAGAGACATTGGATGCTGCCGTGAGCCTCCACGACTTAAGAAGCTTGCGCAGTAACCGCTTGGAGGCCCTGAAGGGCGATCGAGAAGGGCAGTTTAGTGTTCGTATCAATGACCAGTGGCGTATCTGTTTTGCATGGCCAGACGGTGATGATGGCCCTTCGAACGTCGAGATTACGGATTATCATTAGGTGGAGACCATGGCACGCACACCGATTCATCCGGGCGAAATCCTTGCTGACGAACTAGAGGCGTTAGGTATGAGCGCGCTGGCGTTGGCGAAGGCGTTGCACGTTCCTGCTAACCGGATCTCTCAAATCGTTTCGGGCAAACGAGGTATGACAGCCGATACGGCCTTACGCCTGAGTCGGCTTTTGGGTACAACGCCGGGATTTTGGCTGAATCTGCAAAAAGCCTATGAGTTGCGGCTTGCCGAGCAAGAGCGCGGTGAGGAGATCCGTCGAAGCATTGAGCCTCTTGCGTGGGTCGTGGAATAACTTCCCTTCAGCCTTCCCAACCGGACTTGCCCGGCGCCGGGTATCCCTCGACACGCCTGCGGGGTTTCCATAGAGTCTACTTTCCCGAGGACTACCCGGCGACCCGTGGACCCCGACCGCAGCCACCTGAGAAGGCCGAGCCATCGGGGCGCAACGCGGGCAAGGAAGACGGCATGATCTATCACTTTGGCGACTGCACCTTGGACACGGCCCGCGATGAGATACGCCGCTCAGGCGAGCTGATCCGCACGCCGCCGCAAGCGTGCATGGTGCTGCGCTACTTGCTCGAGCACCGCGACCGGGTGGTGTCGCGCGAGGAGCTCTTGGCGCAGTGTTGGCCCGGGAGCTATGTGAGTGACGCGACCCTGACGAGCTGTCTGCGGCGGGTGCGTCAGGCCATTGGGCAAACGCCGTCAGGCCCCACGCTGATTGCGACGCTGCATCGCCGTGGCTACCGGTTTGTGGCCGCGGTGACAGAGTTGGCCGAGACCGCCTCGGCGGTGACACCTGACGTTGAGACAGCACCGCGTGTGAGGCCTGAGGCTGGGTCAGGAGTGCCCCAGCCGAGCCGTCTGCCCCCTTGTGGGCCGATGACCCGCCGGGCGTTGCCCCTCTCTCAGCGGTAGAGCGAGAGGACGCCTACCGCCAGTCGACGAGTCGTTAGCCCCACGTCCTGCCCTGCCTCCTGAAGCGGCAGCAGAGACCGTGGGGCTAACGACTCGTGCTTCCAGGTCTCGCTCCCCACCTCGCCACTCTGAGGCACGGAGTGAAAGGTCCCGCGCTGAGCGCCGGTACGCACATCAAAGCCGCGCACATCCCCCGGCGGCATGGCCTGCTCGCCGGGGTAATCCCAGATCGAGGAGCCAGTCACCACGTCGATGGCAGCGACCTGACTCAACGAGGTACTGGTTACAAGACCCCGCCCACCATGAGTGGAGTCGCTTCATAGACCATGGTCCAGAGGGTCGAATCGGCTTGCAAGATCGGTTGATCCACCGAGCTGACCTCTTAGCTCGTCTTGGCTGTAGACACGAATGCTACCATAGCATGGGAATACATCCGTATGGCGGCCTGGACATACGGATCAGGAGAGAGTAGGGTGAAGTCTCTTTCTCAAGGAACCATGAGCATGTATGGGTTGACTCTCACAAGGAAGGAAGGAACATGAAGAGAAGATGCGCCACGATTCGTGCTGGACTCACGGTTGCCGTACTCATTGCGATCATTGTGCTGCAGGCCGTTTTCACCTCGGGGGGGGCGTTTGCGGCCACGTCAACCCCTGGAGCAGAGGGAGCCAGTCCTACAGGGGAACTCCGTCTCGCGATGTCCGGTATTGGCTTCATGCGCCCCGTCCCCTGGCAGGAGACGACCTTCGGCAAGGGTTATATAACCCTGCTGTACGATTTCCTGGTGGGAGCCAACCCCGACGGCTCCCTGTCCACGGCAAACGGCGCCGCTGAGCGCTGGGAGCTGTCCCCCGATGGCCTGACCTGGACTTTCTGGCTGCGCCGGGATATCACGTTCCACGATGGGACGAAACTCACCGCCGAGGATGTCAAGTGGAGCCTGGAGATGGTGATTAAGCCGGAATCCATCGCCGGCTTTGCGGTGCGGCTGCGGAGGTCGATTGCAGAGGTCGAGGCCGTCGACCCCTATACCCTCGTGATCCGTACCCAGAAGCCCGATCTCTGGCTGGCTCAGGACCTCTCCATGGCCGCCGGTCACGAGATGGCGATTCTGCCCAAGGCCTACTATGAGCAGGTGGGAGTTGAGGGGTTCACCGCCAACCCCATCGGCAGTGGTCCCTATAAATGGGTAAAAGGGTTAACCGGTGCCTTTATCGAGTTGGAGGCCGTGGATCAGCACTGGGCCGAAGGCGTCCCTAAGTACAAGATGGTCAAGTATATGGTGGTCCCCGAGGAAAGCACGCGCATCGCCATGCTGCAGACCGGGGAGGTCGACATCATCAGCGCCAGCCGGGAACGGGTGCCCGAGCTTCAAACGAAAGGCTTTAATGTCTTCGTGAAGGAGCGCGGCAGCGTCATGGGCTGCTACTTCCATCAGCAATGGGACTCGGTACCGATCGCCGATAAGCGGGTCAGACAGGCGCTGAATTTGGCCATTAACCGGGAGGAAATCGCTCAATTTATCTTTGCCGGACAGGCAAAGCTGATGGCCATGTATCCGGTGGGATCTTTTGCCGTGGCCGCCGGAGCGGATCCCAGCTTGCAGCCCTACCCCTACGACCCGGAGAAGGCCAAACAGCTTTTGGCCGCAGCGGGCTATGCGAACGGTTTTGAGACCACTATCTATTCGTATGGGCGCGAGGATGTACCCGAGATGGCTCGGCTCATCGAGGCCATTGCTGGATACATGGCTGAGATCGGGGTCAAGCTCAATATCTTCGCCACCGAGTATGCGATCGCCAGAACCCGGCGCATGACCCACAAGATGCCCGGCCACATCTCCTGTTTGGGCACCCCGAATCGCTCCAATCCGGGGCATCTGCTGACGCTCATCTACGCCTTGCATCACTCCAGTTCCAAGTTCACTGACCACCAGGTTCCGGAGTTGGATGCCATGATCGAGGCCGCCCAAACCGCCAAGACAGAGGCAGATGTTAAACGAATCCTCGGCGACATTCACCGCTGGCTCTATCACGATTATGCCACCCTGCCCATTGCTGAGGCGAGCATCCCGTTCCTTGCCAACCCCAAGAAGGTCACGAAATGGGACCTCGGCCGTACGCTCTATGACAACAATGATCGAGATCTCATCAGGAGATAGGGAGCAGGCATGTCTTGAAGCGATGGGCTCAACGCCAGCGCGGCGGGTCATGACGAAAAAGTGGGAAATCGGAGTCGTGGGCTGAGGTGGCGACCCAAGACGGGTTATTTCGCCTACAGGCCACGGCTGGCTATGGGATCTAGGCCGAGGGCGACCCGGCCGTACTGCTGACCAGCCAGGTCCATGATCAGCCCCTCGCGATGTGCCACCGCCTGCGCGTCGCGGTGAAATCGCTGCAGCGGCACGGAGTCGAACAGGCTGTGCCCGCCGCTCAGGTCGAAAAGCCGGTTAACCGCGCGAAGACACAGGCCGACGACGAAGGCCTTGTCGCGCCGGTAGCGGGTGCGTTCCATCATCGTTAACGATTCGCCTTTCTTCGCCTTGTCGAGCATCTCGCGAACGTCATGCCCCATCACCAGGCGCGCGGCATCTACCTCAGCGGAGGCCTCGGCGAGCCGTATCTGCACGGCAACCGATTCCGCTGTGCGACCAGGCCCACTGGTGCCGGTGAGCTGCGCTGTGAACGCATCGATCATCCCCTGGCCGATGCCGACCATCGGGCTGACCAGATCCCAGCCCAGTAGCGGCGCGATGGGCAGCCGGTAGCGCGCCTGCCCGTGAATCTCCCAGCCGGTCCAGTCGCCGTCACCCGCGCGGGCCATGTTCAGCACGCGGTGAGCGGGCACGAACGCATTGTCCACGATGATGTCCTTGCTTCCAGTTCCCCGCAACCCGGAGACGAACCATGTATCGACAATCTCGAAGTCGGAGCGGGGAACGAGCGACCACCGGAGCGCGTCCGATTCCAGCGCGCCGAGAATCAGCCAGCTTGCTGAGTCGCACCCACTCGAGAACTCCCAGCGGCCAGACAGGCGAAATCCGCCGGTAGCAGGTTCCAGCTGCACGCCTGACGGGCTAAGCGAACTGGAGCACAAAACGTCAGGCCCGTCGGCGAAGAACTCTTCCTGCGCCTCCAGTGGCCAGTGGCCGACCAGCCACGCGTGCGCAGACCAGAGCGAGTAGCACCACGCGGTAGCCGCGCAGCCCCGCGCGAGCGCGGCTCCTACATCGAGCATCACGGGGTAGCCCACGTCCAGGCCGCCGTATCGCTTTGGCACGGCTATCCGGTGCAGCCCAGAGGACAGGATGTCCTGCACCGTCTCGTCGGGGAGGCGTCGGAGGTGTTCCGTATGCGCCGCCCGCTCTTTGAGCATCGGAACCATATCAGACGCGCGCCGAAGCAGCTCCTCGGCGGTCAGAAGGGAAGCGCACGGATTCGTCATGATCGGTCTCCAGGAGTGATGTGTTCGGGCTGTGACCGGCAAAATATATCAGACTCTCGCTCCGGTCGCCATACGGTGCGCCCTCCCGGGCTAACGAGCCGCTTCGTGGGCGGCGACCGCGACCGCTGGCAATGAGAGCATCATCTCCTCCAGTACCAGATGCGGGCTGACGTTGCACTCCAGCAGGTCCGCCGTGCGCTCCATCATTTCGACGACGGCGGATCGTGACATCGCGCCCGACATCTCATGGGGATGATGTCGGGTGCAGTCTGTGTCATACTGTTATTAACCGGACATACTGAAGAGCGGACGTGACGGAGTTTGAATTCATCTGGGACGAGCAGCTGAGTCGTAATGTTGAGCACATCGCGACCATGGCCTCAGCCCCGAAGACGTCCAGCACGCATTCGAAAACGCCGTCGGGCAGGACACCAGCCGCTCTTCGGGCCGCCCCATGATTTTCGGCTACACGCTGGATACGTAGCGCTTGAGAGTGAGCACTTGAAGGAATTCATCAATGTTAGAGACTACCACAGCCGGAAGTTTACCCAAGCCCGCCTGGCTGGCGGAACCGGAAAAACTTTGGGCGCCTTGGCGGCTTTCGGGAGCTGAGCTAGTCCGCGGTCAGCAGGATGCG
Organism: uncultured Candidatus Competibacteraceae bacterium; assembly: GCA_964563515.1. GTDB lineage: Bacteria > Pseudomonadota > Gammaproteobacteria > Competibacterales > JAHEDQ01 > CAZLYT01. The sequence continues at coordinate 8,848 of CAZLYT010000260.1, forward strand.
GCGTTGGTCTGGCTCAAAGAACAGGAAAAGGCGGGAATCGATATTGTCACCGATGGCGAGTAGTTTCGCACGCACTTCGTGCATGGTTTTCTGGAGAAGATCGACGGCATCGATTGGAACAACATGACCCAGATGGGCATCCGGAACAATCGCTATATCGCCAACGTACCCTGTACCATTTAAATGAGTGGTGATTACAATGATTGCAGCGGGTCACCTCGCTGGGAATACCATACGTGCCCTGTGCTTCGAGCACCTACCGTGGACTTGTATCCCAGCGAGTGTCCCATGGTAAATATCCTGTAGGAA
>CAZLYT010000261.1:0-6659 GCA_964563515.1 uncultured Candidatus Competibacteraceae bacterium
TCTCGTGTCCGCCGAGAAACCTGCGCCGATGAATTTTTTGTTCTGAAGACGGGAGCAGCTTGGCCACCTCCACCTATGCTGTAACAGAAGTGAAGCACCCAGGGAGGGCGTCGCTTGCGTCGGTTCATGCGTCACCCGGCCGATGTCCCGATCGTCGTCAGCCGAGCGGATCGGCAATCATTTGCTAAGCGGCAAGCCAGCAATGTGAGCCACGGCGGGCTCGCCTTCGGCGCCGACGCCGAGCTCGTGCCCGGAACCACCGTGGTGCTGGAGATTCCGGTGGTGCGGCCGCCTTTCGTCACCCGGGCCCAAGTGGTGTGGTGCAGCCCTGGCACCGATGGCTACGACATGGGCGTTGAGTTCCTCGATGCCGACGATGCCTTCCGGGCGCGGATGGTGGAGCAGGTTTGCCATATTGAAACCTATCGCAACGAGGTCTATCGCCGGGAAGGGCGGGCTCTGAGCGCCGAGGAAGCCGCCATGGAATGGATCGAGCGCCACGCGGCCGAATTCCCGGGCGCCGGCAATAGCGCCTGAGCTCCCCTGCGGAGCGACTTGCGAGATGGCGATCGAAGCGGGTCTTCGGCAGCAATTGCCAAGCGTGGGGCGCCCGCTTAGGCTCAGTGGGAAGCACCGCATCGGGCCCGATTGGGGGCTTTTGGCGGCATGGTGGCCGCCGCAGGCGGGCCGCTCGGTTGCAGCTTCGAGTCATCAAAGGGGGATGATCATGGCTCATAGATTCCCGAGCGCGGGCGTTACGGCCGCGGCCGGCGCGCTTTCGGTATTGGTCGCGACAACGGGACAACCGGCGCCGCTGCAACAGATCGGTGAGCCCGAGGGGTTCGTCGACATCGTCGCTTGGCCCGGCTACATCGAGCGCGGTGAGACCGACGCCGCTTACGACTGGGTCACCGGCTTCGAGGAGAGGACCGGCTGCCAGGTGCGAGTCAAGACCGCCGGCACCTCCGACGAGATGGTCGCGCTGATGAACGAGGGCGGCTTCGACCTGGTGACCGCCTCCGGTGATGCGAGCCTGCGGCTGATCGCGGGCAAGCGTGTGCAGGAGGTCGACATCGACCTGGTGCCGAGCTGGAACACTGTCGACGACCGGCTGAAGAACGCGCCTTGGCATACCGTCGACGGCAAACATTACGGCGTGCCCTACCAGTGGGGTGCCAACGTGCTGATGTTCAACACCGAGGTGTTCGAGGAGGCACCCACCAGTTGGAGCGTGGTATTCGAGGAGACCACCCTCCCGGACGGCAAGTCCAACAAAGGGCGGGTGCAGGCCTTCGACGGCCCGATCTACATCGCCGATGCGGCCTTGTATCTGATGAGCAGCATGCCCGAGCTCGGCATCGCCGATCCCTATGAGCTCAACGAGGGGCAGTATCAGGCCGCCCTCACCCTGCTGCGCCGGCAACGGGAGCTGGTGAACCGCTACTGGCACGACCCCTTCATCCAGATCGACGACTTCACCAACGAAGGTGTGGTGGCTTCCTCGGCCTGGCCGTTTCAGGTGAATCTGCTCAAGGCGAAGGAAGAACCCATCGACAGCACCGTGCCGCAAGAGGGGGCCACAGGCTGGGCCGATACCACCATGCTGCATGCGGAGGCACCGCATCCCAACTGCGCCTATCTGTGGCTGGAGCACTCGCTGAACAAGCAGCTACAGGGCGATCTTGCCGCCTGGTTCGGTTCGGTGCCGGTGGTGCCGGCAGCCTGCGAGGGCAACGCGCTGCTGGGTGATAACGGTTGCCAGATCAACGGTATGGGGAACTTCGACCAGATCAGCTTCTGGCGCACGCCGGTGACCGACTGCGCGTCCCAGGAAGGCGGTTGCGTGCCCTACTACCGCTGGGTCACGGACTACATCGCGGTGCTGGGCGGACGCTGATTGGCCCGCTCGAGGGGAGGCGGTCCCGCGGGATCGTCCTTGTTGGCGCCGCGCTGGCGCGGGCGGTGGTGAGCGTTGATCGCTGCCGTCCGCTTCCAGCGCGTTAGCCGTCATTTCGGTAGCGTGCGCGCCGTCGATGATGTCAGCTTCGGCGTGGACGACGGTGAGTTCTTCGCCATGCTGGGGCCTTCGGGATCGGGGAAGACCACCTGTCTGCGGCTGATTGCCGGATTCGAGCAGCCCAACGCCGGTCACATTGAGATCCACGGGCGGACCGCCGAGGGTGTGCCGCCGTTCCGGCGCAACGTCAACACCGTGTTCCAGGACTATGCCCTGTTCCCCCATTTGTCGGTGCTGGACAACGTCGCCTATGGACCCCGGGTGAGGGGGGTTGGCCGAGCCGAACGCTATCGGCTGGTCGAGGAGATGCTGGCGCTGGTCAAGCTGGAGGGCTTCGGCGAGCGCAAGCCGGCCCAGCTGTCCGGGGGGCAGCGGCAGCGGGTGGCGCTGGCGCGGGCCCTGGTCAATCGGCCCCGGGTGCTGTTGCTGGACGAGCCATTGGGTGCGCTGGACCTGAAGCTGAGACAGCAGATGCAGGTGGAGCTCAAAGCCTTGCAGCGGCAAGTGGGCATCACTTTCATCTTCGTCACCCACGATCAGGACGAAGCGCTCTCCATGAGCGACCGACTGGCGGTTTTCAACCAGGGCCGAATCGAGCAGATCGGGCGGCCGGAACAGGTTTACGAGCACCCGGCAACCCCTTTCGTCGCCGGATTCGTAGGCACCTCCAATATCCTCGATGAGGCGGCCGCCCGACGGGTCTCGGGAGAGCCCAAACCCTTCGCGGTGCGACCCGAGAAGATTCTCCTGCTAGCGGCCGATGAGTCGCCTGATGGGGATGGGGATTGGGTGGTGGCGGCCGGCGAGGTGTTGGATGTGCAGTACCACGGCGCCAACACCCGCTATCAGGTTCGACTCGACTGCGGTGTGGAGCTCCTGGTCAGCCGTCAGAACTGGCGTACCGTGTCCCACGCACCGAGTGCGCGCCCGGGAGAGCGGGTCCGCACCGGCTGGCGTCGCGACGACGCCCAGCCCATCGCGAGCGGGGATCTGGCCTCATGATCCAGAATGGGGCGGCCGCCGCCACCTTGCCCCGGCTCCGGGGCCGGGTGTCAGCTTGGCTCTACATTCATCCGACCTGGCTGCTGTGGCTGTTACTGGCGCCACCGCTGCTGTGGCTAGGCATCGTCTACCTGGGTTCGCTGTTCTCGCTGTTGCTGCAGAGCTTCTTCAGCATCGACGAGTTCTCCGGCCTCATCCGCCGCGAGTTCACCCTGAGCACCTACGCCCAGCTTCTGTCCCAAGCGAACCTGGACATCATCCTGCGCACCGTCACCATGGCGGCTTCCGTGACTGTGGCCGCAGCGCTGGTGGCGTTCCCCATCGCCTACTACATGGCGCGCTACGCGGGTTCGCGGGCCAAGGCTCTGTTCTATCTCGCGGTGATGCTCCCGCTATGGTCCAGTTACTTGGTGCGCGTCTACGCCTGGAAGCTGATCCTGGCCAAGGAGGGCATCGTCAGCTGGGCTTTCGGTGAAGTGGGAGCAAGCAGGGTATTGGACGCGGTGTTGGCGGTGCCGGTGGTCGGGGGGCCTTCCCTCTCGGTGAGCTATCTCGGCATGTTTCTGGTGTTTCTCTACATCTGGTTGCCGTACATGATTCTGCCGATCCAGGCGGCGCTGGAGCGGGTGCCGCGTTCCATGCTGGATGCCTCCGCGGATCTCGGCGCCACTCCGAGCCAGAGCTTTCGCAACGTGATCCTGCCTTTGGCTTTCCCGGGTGTGGTGGCAGGCTCCATCTTCACCTTCTCGCTGACTCTCGGTGACTACATCATCCCCGGGATCATCGGCGCATCGCGGCTGTTTATCGGTCAGGCGGTGCTCATCCAACAGGGCACCGCCGGCAACATCCCCCTGGCCGCAGCGGTCTCGGTGGTGCCAATCGTGATCATGGCGCTTTATCTGGCTCTCGCCAAACGGCTGGGTGCTTTCGATGCGCTCTGAGGGCATCGGTGTCACCGCCCCGACGGCCTCGCTTGGGCTCAAGCTAGCCGCCGCCGGCGGCCTGATATTTCTCCATGTGCCGCTGTTGCTGATCTTCGTCTACGCCTTCACCACCGAGGACAAGTCTTACCAGTTTCCCCCGCCGGGGCTCACACTGCGATGGTTCGAAGTGGCCTGGCACCGGCAGGATATTTGGGATGCCCTCTGGCTGTCGGTGCAGGTTGCCAGCGTAGCCACAGTGTTGGCGTTGGTGCTGGGCACCCTGGCGGCGGCGGCGCTTTACCGAACCCAGTTCTTCGGACGCGAGGCGGTGTCGCTGCTAATCATTCTGCCCATTGCGTTGCCGGGTATCGTCACCGGCATCTCCCTGCGCGCGGCCTTCAATCTGGCGGACATCCCCTACAGCTTCTGGACCATCGTCCTCGGCCACGGCACCTTCTGCATCGTGGTGGTTTACAACAACGTCATTGCCCGTTTCCGCCGCACCTCTGGCTCATTGGTGGAAGCGTCCATGGACCTGGGCGCCGATGGCTTCCAAACATTCCGCTATGTGGTGCTTCCGAACATCGCCACCGCGCTGCTGGCGGGCGGCATGCTGGCGTTTGCGCTCAGCTTCGACGAGGTCATCGTCACTACCTTTACTGCTGGACAGCAATCGACGCTGCCGATCTGGATGCTGAACGAGCTGGTGCGACCGCGACAGCGGCCGGTCACCAATGTGGTCGCCGTTTTCGTCATCGCCGTGACTTTTGTCCCAATCCTGGTGGCGTACTACCTCACTCGGGGAACCGAAGGCACAACAGGCTCCGGCAAGTAGCACAATCTCCCAACCCCGTACCGTAAGGAGGGTCGCGACCATGCAAATCGAAATGCTAATCGATGGACAGTTCGTCACTGGCGAAGGCTCGGTGGATCAGGTGCTGAGCCCTGGCACGGGGGACGTGATCGTGGCGCTGCCCGAAGCCAGCGCCGAGCAGGTGGACGCGGCGGTGGCGGCAGCCGACGCGGCCTTTTCGAGCTGGTCGAGAACCACGCCCGCGCACCGGGCCGGTTTGCTGCTGGCGCTTGCCGATCGCATCGATGACGAGGCCGAGCAGTACGCCACGCTGGAGGCATGGAACTGCGGCAAGCCGCGCCACCTGGTGGTAGCCGACGAGCTGCCGGCGGTAGCCGACGTGTTCCGCTTCTTCGCGGGTGCCGTGCGCTGCCAGCCTGGCAGCGCCGCGGGCGAGTACCTGGAAGGCTTCACCAGCATGATCCGTCGCGATCCCGTCGGTGTCGTCGCCTCCATCGCCCCCTGGAACTACCCGTTGATGATGGCCGCATGGAAGCTAGGTCCGGCCCTGGCTGCCGGCAATACCGTGATCCTCAAACCCTCCGAGCAGACGCCGCTCACCACCCTGAAGCTGGCCCGCGCTGCCGCCGACATCTTTCCAGCCGGAGTCATCAACGTGATCTGCGGTCGGGGCGACTCGGTAGGCTCGCGGCTGGTGTCGAACCCTCGGGTGCGCATGGTCTCCCTCACCGGCGACGTGGTGACCGGGCGGAAGATTCTGGAGATGGCCGCTGCCACGGTGAAGCGCACCCACTTGGAGCTTGGCGGTAAGGCGCCGGTCATCGTGTTCGACGACGCCGATTTGCAGGCGGTGGTCGAAGGCGTGCGCACCTTCGGCTACTACAACGCCGGCCAGGATTGCACCGCCCCGTGTCGGCTCTACGCTGGCAGCAAGATCTACGACAAGTTGGTGGCCGACTTGGGCGGCGCGGTCTCCAGTCTGCGCTATGGCCAAGCCGACGACAGTCAAAACGAGATCGGACCCTTGATCAGCGACCGGCAACGCAGCCGCGTGCAGGGGTTCGTGGATCGCGCAGCGGCTTTGGACCACGTGGAGGTGGTGACCGGCGGCGCCAAAGGGGAGGGGAATGGATTCTATTTTCAACCCACCGTCATCGCAGGCGCCTTGCAGAACGACGAAATCGTTCGCAAGGAGGTGTTTGGGCCGGTGGTCTCCGTCACTCGCTTCGACCATGTTGACCAGGCCGTGGCCTGGGCCAACGACTCCGACTACGGGCTGGCCTCATCGGTATGGAGCCGTGACGTCTCTCGCGCCATGGCAACCGCCGCCCGCCTCCAGTACGGCTGCACCTGGGTAAACTGCCATTTCATGCTCACCAACGAGATGCCCCATGGCGGGCTGAAGTCGTCGGGCTATGGCAAGGACCTTTCCATGTACGCGCTGGAGGACTACAGCGTGGCCCGGCATGTGATGGTCAAGCTGTGAAGGGCGTGCCCCCGCCTTCCCCATGTGATTGGTGCTGCACGTAGGTTCTTCAGAACGTTGCAGCAAGGTCGCCCGTGGCCACCGTGGAACCATTGCGGCCGCGGTGGACGACGGCGACGGGCATCGTGGCAGGGCTTACTCCCATCTAACATCATTCAAGGCGTTGTTTAGCCCAAAATCGTTTGGCACCCAGAATTCCCCTAGCCCGGCATTTGTAGGAGCGGCATACGCCGCGATGGGGCGCGGCGCGCCCCTTTCTGACGGCTGCGAAATTGGGCGCGCTCGCGCGCGCCCTCGATACTGGAATCGCTTCTACCAGGCACCGCATTGCTCGCGGCAGCGCGCTTGCGCAAGCGGAGCGAATTCCTTCACCTGGGGTTCTCCCTCAGTTCGGCGACGATCTTCCCGATCAGTAGC
>CAZLYT010000262.1:0-8883 GCA_964563515.1 uncultured Candidatus Competibacteraceae bacterium
AGATCGTCCTGCCAGTTTTCCGGCAGCTCGATGGGGAGGTCGCGGAAATCGCGCTCGTGAAACCCGGCGACTCGAAAGGGATTGGGGTAGAAGCAGATGTCGTGTGGATTGACCAGGGACAGCAGCAGGCAGAACGGCTGCAGGTCGGCGGCCTGCTCCAGGAATTGCAGCACGGATTCACCGAAGCCTGAATTGGCCCGGGGCCCGGCGCTGCCGTGAACGTAGCGGCGGTCGTTGTCGCCGTGACCGGCCCCGGCGGTGCTTGGGTCGCTCAGGGAGTTGCCCGCATCTGGTGGATTCCATTGCTCGAAGCCCCACCGCTCCGCCAGGTGAGCGATATCGGCCTCGGTCCAGCCGGTCCCGGGATGGCCAGGGTAGGCAACCGGGCGACTCAGATGCCACTTTCCCTTGTAGATCACGCGATAGCCGGCAGCACCCAATAGCGTGGCGAGATTGGGCAGCAGAGGTCGCAGCACCTGAGGTTGATCAGCGACCGAGTGCCGGGAGGAGGGTGTGCCAAAGGTAGTGGTCACGAGGTGCTGCGCCGGATACAGGCCGGTGAGCAGGGTGGCCCGGCTCGGAGAGCATTGGCAGGAATTGGTGAACGCGCGGTTGAAGCTAAGACCGCGCGATTTGAGGCGCCGCGTGGCAGCCAAGTGGTTGTCCGCCCAGCCCCGAGGCCAGTGTTGGGGAGCGCGCTCCTGGTCGGTCAGGATCAGGATGAGGTTGGGCTTTTCGGGTAGACCTGGAAGCTGCACGCACTTTCCTCCTCGTAAACTTCGGCCTCGGCCGACTATGCTCGCTTTAGCCTAGCAATCCAGCCGCGAGGTGGCCGCAGGCGTGAGCAAGGGTACCCATGAGTACCGGGACGATCCTCGCAATCGGGACATCCTGGTCAACGTCAATGGCGAGCTGGTGCGGCGCGACCAAGCCCGGGTGTCGGTTTTCGACAGCGGATTCGTGCTGGGGGACGGCGTGTGGGAAGGGCTGCGGGCGCACAACGGCCGCATCGCCTTCCTCGACGCGCACCTGGACCGGCTCTACGAAGGCGCCAAGGCGCTGGACCTGGACATCGGGCTATCCCGAGCCGGGCTGAGCCGCCGCCTCTATGACACGCTCCGGGCCAACCAGATGGAGCACGGCGTACACATCCGGCTGATGGTCACCCGGGGGGTCAAGGCGACCCCCTACCAGGACCCCCGTGCTACGATCGGCGCAGCCACCGTGGTCATCATCGCCGAGCACAAGACCCCATCGGCGGTCACCTATGAGCGTGGTATCCGTCTCTTCACCGTCCACGTGCGCCGGGGCTTTCCGGACGTGCAAGACCCCAAGCTCAACAGTCACTCCAAGCTCAACTGCATCCTGGCCTGTATTCAGGCGGCCAAGGCGGGTTACGACGAGGCACTGATGCTCGATCCGTTTGGATTCGTCGCCACCTGCAACTCCACTCATTTCTTCATCGTGCGCCGCGGTGAGGTCTGGACCTCCAGTGGCCGCTTTTGTCTGGGGGGTATCACCCGAGGCAACGTCATCCGCATCTGCCGCGAAGCCGCTGTTCCAATCTTCGAACGGGACTTCAGCCTCACCGATGTGTACGGAGCGGATGAAGCATTCGTGACCGGGACCTTCGCCGGTTTGGTCCCGGTGGTGGAGATCGATGGACGGCAGATCGGGGAGGGTCGACCGGGGTCGTTGTTGGCGCTGCTGCGAGCGCGCTACGCCGAGCTGGTCGAACGCGACTGCGCAGCGGCCGTGGTTCCTCCATGACGCCGGTTCGGGTCGCGATGTGGTCCGGCCCCCGCAACATCTCCACCGCCTTGATGCGTGCCTGGGAGAATCGTGATGACACCGTGGTCGAGGACGAGCCGCTATATGGCTACTACCTGCACCGCACCGGCATTCCGCACCCGGGTGCCGACCGGGTAATCGCCAGCCAGGGTATCGATTGGCGTGCCACCCTCTCGCGGCTGACGGGGCCGGTGCCCGGGGGGCATCGGGTCTACTACCAGAAGCACATGACCCATCATCTGCTTGCGGAGCTTGGCACTGACTGGCTCCGGCATCTGCGCAACTGCTTTCTAATCCGTGATCCGGCGCTGGTGGCAGGCTCCTACGCGCGTACACGGGCGGAGCTCACACCCGATGACTTGGGTTTCCGCCAGCAAGCGGAGATCTTCCAGGTGGTTCGGGAAATGACCGGAAACGAGCCCTTGGTGGTGGATGCTGACGACCTCCTGGGGGATCCGAAAGGTGTGCTCGGGCGCCTCTGCTGCGCGCTGGATATTCCCTTCTCCGAGCGGATGCTGAGCTGGCCCTCGGGACCGAGAAATAGCGACGGAATCTGGGCCGAATACTGGTACGCCTCGGTGGAGCGTTCCACCGGATTTGGGACAGCCCGCTCAGCACCAAGCGAGCTGCCGCCCCGAGTTGTCGCTGTGGCAGAGGCCTGTCGTCCCTACTACAAGCTGCTACATCCCCATCGGCTGCTGCCATAGGCCCCGATCTACTCAATCATCGTAAACCCAACGTAGTAGTGCGTCCTGGGCGAGCTTGCCCCGCCAGGCCTGCAACCCCGGCTGGTTGATCAGCATGACCACCAGGTACTGGCGTCCGCTGCGTGCTCGAACGTAGCCGGCCATGCTGGAGACGTCGTCGATGGATCCCGTCTTGATCCGGGCGTGGCGGGCCAAAGGCTCTCCTTCCAGCCGCTTGCGCATGGTGCCGTCGGTGGCGACGATGGGCAGCGAGGCCAAAAACTCGGGCGCGAGCTCACTCTGCGCGCCCACCGACAGAATGCTCGCCAGGTCCCGGGCGGTAATCCTCGTTTCGCGAGAGAGCCCCGCACCGTTGACCACGTTCAGACCTTGAACGGTCAGCCCGTGCTTGGCTAACCACTCGGCCATCGCTCGGCGGCCCTTGTCCTCGGTGGCCGGCGCCCCGAAGCGCTCCGCGCCCAGCGTCAGAAACAGTTGGCGGGTCATCAGGTTGTTGCTGAACTTGTTCATGCCGCGGATGAGCTCCGCCAGCGGACGCGACTCGGAGCGATAGACCAGAGTGGCATCAGGTGGCGTTTCGGCCACCGACAGCCGCCCCTCGAGCTTGCCACCCAACTCGTTCCAGAGCGAGCGGAACACACCGTCCATCAGGGCGTCCGGTGAGGCCAACAGCCGCGGCAGGGCCGCCTCCTCGCAGTTGACGGAATAGTCGCCGCGTACCACGGCCAGGGTCTGCAGACCGCTCCCCGACAAGTCGATCTGTGGTTGCCAGTGGCGCCAGTTGCAAGGGCCCTGTACCAGCCGGAGCCGGTTCTCCAATCGAAGGTTGGCCTGGGGCGGGCTCGCGATCAAGCGTACGGCGTCGGCGCCTGGTTCTGGCACCAGCTCGAGGACCGTGGTTTGGAAGTTTAGCGCCAGGGCATCGGGCAAGGCGTTGTAGGCTCGATAGGACTCGCCGTCGAAATCCCCGGGCTCGCCTGGCACCGGCGCGAAGTAGCTACGGTCCAGCACCAGATTACCGGCGATCTCCCGAATCCCCCGGTCGTGGACCGCCCGCAGCAGCTTCCAGAAAGATTCCGTGACCAGGAATGGGTCGCCATAGCCCTTGAGGATCAGATCGCCGTTCAGACGCCCCTTGCGCGCACGGCCGGTGGCGTAAACTTCGGTCGGCCAGGTGTAGTCCGGACCTAGGGTCTCCAGGCCAGCCAGTGTGGTGAGCAGCTTGATGGTAGAGGCGGGATTGCGGGGCGTGTCTGGATCGACGGCGAGTCGATCGGAGCGGGATTCGCTGGCAGACACCATGATGCCCACGGCCGCAACGGGAATGCGCTGCTCCGACAACACCCGGGCCACGGATGCTGGCAGCTCTTGCGCCGCCGCGACGGCACACAGCCCCGTCATCAGCGTAATCAACGCCGCCAGTAGCCGTTGCCGGGGGCTCCGCGCCGGTTGCCTCATGCTTCCTGTTTGGGTGCGAATAGGGCGAATGCGCTGGTATAGCCGTGCAACGAGGTCATACCCTGAACCGGCCCAATCTCTCCGTTACAGAAGAATCCGGCCAGTGGCACATCACTCAGATGTCGACGGAACTGCCGACTGTCGTGATCCGGCTCGCCGTACAGACCGCGGCCGCGGCCTAGGCACGAAAACAGGAGCGCCCCAGCGTGTTGCTCCGCCTCGGTCTCCCGGGTGAATCGGGACAGCATGGTCTCCAAATCGGCACGGGATGCCTCGGCGTCGCGCAAATGGAATTGCACCACCATGTGCTCTCGCACGTTGGCCGCGACCACCAAGGCCCCGGAGTCCTGTTCCAGGCCCACGATGTTGCGGATCAGGAAGTCGCCGGCCCCCAAGCGAGTGCCGCTGTGGGGCGCGGCGACACCCAGGAACAGCGAGCTCCGGGCGAGCTGGCGGTCGCCCGGGGGCATCTTCTGGAACAGCGCCTCGAGGACCTCTGCCGGTGCCTTGCCGTCCAATTCGCGGATTCGGTGCTCGTCAGCGCGGGTCACGAACAACGGATCGCCGACCCCGCGGCAGCCCTGGGCGACAATAGTGCCCATCTGGAGATTTCCCCACAGGGCGACGCCGACCACACCAGCGTGCAGCACTTGCTCGCCGAGAAACAGCGCGGTTTCGCCGCGTCCGGCGGTGCCGCTGGCAAGGCCGCCTACTTTTTGGCTGCCTGGAAACTCCTGGTCGAGCACCGGGAGCAACTGCTCCATGTCGCTGGTAAAGGGGTCGCCGAGGAGGATCAGTGAGGCGGAGCCGCCTCTAAGGACTTGTAGTCCCAGCTTTGCATTCAGTGGCGTAGGCACCGGATTAAATTCCGCGAGATGGAACGGCTGCACCTGGACACCTGGGAGCACCGCAGCCGTCAGGGCCAAGCCGGGCTCACCCTCGAGCTCGTGACCGCCTCCGATGACGCCCCCCGCCGAGCAGCCGATCAAAGCGGGTTTGCCAAGCCTGGGCGCGAGCAGCTCCGGGAGCCGATGGTAAGCGTTTCGGTAGTGTTCCGTGATAAAGACCAGCGCGAGATCGGGAGTCGCCCCCCGGAGCTGCTCCTGCACCTCCAAGGCAGCGCGGCCGATGGCGCTCTCGAGCTCCGGTGCAGTACTGACGGCGGTTGCCCATTTCACTCCGAACATTCCCCTCTGATACTGGTGGCGAATTCTAACGCCGCGTGGGCCGAGGATCGGCTGTATAAAATTGTTCGCTTAGCGCCGTCGGGACCGATAGAGGTTGGATTTGGCGCAACGTCATATGGAGCCCACAGCATGAATGCACCACTCGAGCTCTACTACTGGGCCACGCCCAACGGCTGGAAAGTCTCGATCATGCTGGAAGAACTGGCGCTGCCTTACCGGGTAACGCCGGTCAATATCAGTGCCGGGGAGCAATTCGAGCCCGCCTTTCTCGCCATCAGCCCCAACAACAAGATACCGGTCTTACGCGATCCCGAAGGACCTGACGGCGAAACCATCACATTGTTCGAATCGGGAGCCATCCTCTGGTACCTGGCGGAGAAGACCGGTCGCCTCTTGCCCACGGCACCTCGGGAACGCTACAGCGTGCTGCAGTGGCTCATGTTCCAGGTGGGGAACCTCGGTCCACTGCTCGGTCAGGCTCATCACTTTCGGTTGTATGCGCCGGAGCCGATCCCCTACGCGGTGGAACGCTATACCGGCGAGGCGGGTCGGCTCTACCGAGTGTTGGATCGCCGCCTGGAGCAGGCGACCTACCTGGCTGGTGATAGCTACACCATCGCCGATATTGCGACTCTGCCATGGATCGCGCGCCACGAGCGTCAAGGCCAGCGTCTGGCGGACTTTCCCAGCCTGCGACGCTGGTATCAGACCCTTCGGGCGCGGCCTGCGGTGGAACGCGGTTTGGCGCTGCTGGCGGATCGGCAGCTTTCGGCTCGCATGGATGATGACAGCCGCTCCAAGCTGTTCGGGGAAGATCAGTTTCGTCGCCGCTGATCCCTCAGGCCGTGACTGGTGGCGCACATTCCACTGGCACCGCAAAAATGCGGCGAAGCCCGTTCATGCCCCGCAGCGGGAACACGCCAAGATCGATCAGCTCGCCGGCGCATTGACGGGCGAACTCCTCGGAGGTCAGCACCTGGTGCCCCAGAGTGCGGGTCAATCCCTCGATGCGTGCGGCCTCGTTGGCGGCGCTGCCAATCACCGTAAACTCCAACCGGGTAGGTGTCCCTATGTTGCCGAAAGTGACTTCTCCCACGTGCAACCCGATTCCCCAACCCAATGGATCCCAGCCATCCGCGGCTAGCTGCTGATTCAGCTCCGCCAGCCTTCCGCAGGCGTCACGGGCTGCCGCCAGCGCGCGGGCGCAAGCATCACGCAGCGCCGTGTCAGGGGCGGCGGGCCGTAACACCGGAAAAATGGACAAGGCGGCATCGCCAATGAAGCGCAAGACCTCTCCGCCGTGATCCATGACCGCTCCGGCTGTGGCCTCGAAAAAGGCGTTGAGCAGCTCCAGAAAGCGTCGCCGCGACCCGGATTCGGCGAGCGTCGTGGAATCTCGCAGGTCGCAGAACCAGATCACCGCGTAGATGTCCTCGGAATCCCCGCGGCGGATCAATCCCTCCAGCACCTTGCCGCCAGTGGCATGCCCCAGGTAGGTGTCCAACAGATTGAGGGCGTTCTGGCGCAGCGCGAATACCTCGAGCAGGCGGCTGAGCAACGGAATCACCTCGTAGAGGTGCCCGAGCTCGCTGGTGGTGAATCCGCCCGGGCGCATCGTGGCCACCGAGATGATGTTGAGTTGACCATCCGAGAACGCCATGGGCATCGCCACGTAGTCGGCATAGCCCTCGTGCTGGAGCTCGGTGAGGATGGGGTAGTCGAGCGCCGGCTCTGCAATGTCGAGCCGCCGACGAACCCCCCCGGCCCCCTCCAAGATCGGACGTAGCGGACTGCGCTGATAGTCCTCCGACTCCAGAATGTCGTGGGGATCGGCGAACACGCGCACATTACCGTCAGAGGCCATCCAGCGATAGCTGGTTGACACCAGCAGCGGGTGCAGGGTCCTCACCAGAATCCACAGGCGGGAGACAGCAAAGCCGCTTCTCACCATTTGCTCCGCCAGCTCCTGCACCAGCTTTTCGGGCGTGTCTGCCGACCAGGCCTCGGCAACCAGCCAGGCGACCAGCGGATTCTGCTCGAGCCCGGCAGTGATTTCGGCAGTCGTCGGAGCCGCGAGCTCGGTGTCCTCCACCACCAGCTCGACCCGATCCTGGTCGAAGGCGAGATAACCCTGGATTTCCGTGGCCTCCGGGTAGGCATTCGCATAGCTCCAAACCAGGTTCGCCAGTATTTCAGTCCCCACCTGCAGATGCCAATACGAGGCATTGCCCCTAAACGGGCAGTGGGTGTGAAGGTCGCTGGCAATCAGCAGGTCGGTCCTAACGTCCTCCGCCGGCAGGTAGTAGACGGCGCGGTGGCGGGTTTCGTGCAGCACCACGGCGCGCTCGGACTCCGCTAGCACAAGGTCGTGGAGACGCACTAGAACCCGACGGTTGAAGTGCTCGTAGCGAAGACTGTACTCGGGACCACGTCGCCGGCGGGCTACCAGGTCGTCGTGGGTTGGCTGCTGAATCGCCATTTTTACAACCTCGAAGCGTCCAACACTGCTTGGAGCGGCCGGTGACGCGCCGGTTCCGGATCGTGGCTGCTTGCAGTCAATAAAATTAGCAGGTTAGAAAAGTTACGCAGAAGCTGGCGTGACACTTGCCTATTTGTAACGCAAGCGCGGCCGGAAATCCGCGCGTCGGAGGTAATAGGGAGTGCCAGAACATCGTCGCGCATCGCGCCCGCCGTCCACAGTTGACTCCGTTCGCTGCCGCAAAGACGCCCATGCCCTGCGCGCCTATCGGGATGCCAAGGCTCGGGGTGCAGACTCCGATGAGTTGCGCCTGCTGAGCTCTGTGCTGCAGCGGCGAATGCGCGGCACTCGAGTTCGCCCCTGAGGCTGATGCAACGCCGTGCGCTCTCCGCCCGACATCGTGTCAGCTTGTTACAGGGCTGTTGTGCACTGCACCATCCTCCGCTACAGTGGCGCCCGCTGGCGTTGCAGTCGCAGCGAACCCAAGAGGCCCATGGTGAGCGTACGTCCTAACACTACATTGCCTGCTCCCAAAGCCGCGGTCACGGTCGCCTCCGTGGTGCCAGTGGTATTCATGGTCGATGGGCACTACGGCCTGCGTCGGCTTTCGCCGCAAGGGGTATGGGTCATCCAAGAGCGCTACGAGGAGCAGCTTGGTTGCGGGCGGCGCGTCGAGCGCCATTTCATCCGCGGCGCGCCCGGGTCCTTGGACGCGGCTTTGCGGTGGTTGGCCGGGCGCGGTGTCGATAAAGTTCTGTTGCTCCAGCTGCGCCATCGTCTCACCCCTGAGACGCTACGACTGCGTCTGATTCCGTAGGGGCAGTCTTGCTTTAGTTGCGCGATCTTACCAATGGCCTCAGCGCTTCCTTCGCTTGCCTGGCGCTAGCTGGGCGCGGGTGTAAGCGTTTTCACCCTCGAGGCTACGCCGTGCGTCCTCTTCGACGAAGCTCGCGATCTTTTTGCCGAGTAGGGGAATGCTAACCACCGCGCGCATGCGGATGCGTTCGACGCAGCCTTCAGCGTCGGCCACGATGTCGAACTCACCCTGCAGCTTCCCCGGAAATCCTGTGACCTGGCCCTCGTAATCACCTCGCACGCTGCCGTCGGCCTGCCGGCTCCACTCCATGATCTCCTCTAGCCGATTCCATTCCGCGAGAAACTTCCTGGCGAAACCTGGCGGATTGGAGGGTACCTCTCGGGTCCACTCGATGCGAAAGACATCGTCGTCGAGCCCGCATTCGCTAATATCCACCTTGCGCGA
>CAZLYT010000263.1:0-2822 GCA_964563515.1 uncultured Candidatus Competibacteraceae bacterium
TCGGCGAAGCCGTCTGCGTGAAGATCTAAAACACCCAACTGGGTGTGCGTGAGGCGTTGTCGGCAGTCTGCAGACAGCCGACAACGCCGAGCGCGGCGCCGTACTCCTCCAGTCGATTCAGCGTCAACCTGGCGATTCTCGCAGGGAAGCGCGTAGCTCGATAGCTTCCAGCGCCTTCCGCCAATCGTCTCCCGCCTGCCGCGCTTCCTGCACCCTGACCGCGGAACGCTCGGGTCCCGGTCACGTTGGGAAAACAGCGTCGTGCCCTCCAGCCAGGGGGCCGCCACGGCCTGCCCTGGCCCTGAGCGCGCCCTGCTAGAATTCCTGTCGCTAAGCGCACTTGTTTTTCGCGACGGAGTGAGATTGGGGCACATGGACCTTCCCCAGCTAGCCAGCGAGCGACCACCGATGACAAACGAGCACGACCCCACCGAGAGCCTCTACAGGATCGGTGCGGTTTCCCGCTTGACGGGCATAGAGATCGTCACGTTGCGGATGTGGGAGCGACGCTACCGCGTGGTGGAGCCGCGGCGCACCGAATCCGGAGCCCGGCTCTACAGCCGGGAAGACATCGGTCGCCTGGCGCTGATCAAGCGCCTGGTCGACGACAGCAATGCTATCGGCACTGTCGCCAATCTGAGCCTGGAGCAGTTGCAGGAGCGCCTGCGGGGCGAGGTCGGCCTGCAAAACGTCGCTCCAGGCACTGAAGCCCACAGCATTGCCATTCTTGGGGACGCTCTGCCAGCGCTGCTAGCCAGGCGGCGCTCTCAAATGGAGGGTGTCGAGGTGGTGGTGGTGGAACGCGACCGTGAAACCTTCACCGAACGCTGCCGACTCATGCGCCCCGACGTATTGGTGCTCGAGTATCCAACGGTCCACGACGAGACGGCCGACGAAGTCGCCGCCATGCTGACTGACTGTGGGGCGGAGCAGGCGGTCGTCGTGTATGGATTTGGCCGACAGCAGGCCATTGCCCGACTGGACAGCCATGCGGTGACCCCATTGCGGGCCCCGATCGATATTGCGGAGCTGCGGCATGCCTGTCTGCCGCAACGACAGCGCTCGGGAGCGTCGCGCCACATCTACCTGCAGCCGTCGGGGATCGTCGAAGGGCCGGTGCCAAAGCGGCGTTTCAGCGAGGAAGAGATGGTGCGGCTCGAAGACGCCTCTGGTGCCGTGCACTGTGAATGCCCGCGGCACCTAGTGGATTTGGTCCGCAACCTCTTGTCCTTCGAGCGCTACAGTCAGGAATGTCGCGACCGCAATCCCCAAGACGCGGCCCTCCATGGCTACTTGTATCTGACCACTGCACGCGCACGAGCGTTGGTAGAAGAGGCGCTCGCACGGGTGGCCGAGGCTGAAGGCTTGCCGCGAGACAACGGTTGAGCTGGGTCGTGGACGAGTTGAGGCAGACCCTCGAGATCCGGAATGGCGAAAAGGTGGCGCCCGTCTTTTCCCAGGGAGAGATGGACCGGCGCCTGGCCGGGCTTCGCGAGTTGCTGGCCGCCGATCAGCTGGATGCTGTCCTGTTTACGTCGATGCACAACATCCATTACTTCAGTGGATTTCTCTATTGCTCTTTTGGGCGTCCCTACGGCCTGGTCGTCAGCCACGATTGCATGCAGACCATCAGTGCCAATATCGACGCAGGACAACCCTGGAGGCGAGGCGTTTGCGACAACCTGGCCTACACCGACTGGCAGCGCGGCAATTTCTTCCGCGCGGTACGGCAGGTGGTAGGCAACATCGGCCGCCTCGGCGTCGAGGACGATCACCTGACGGTACAACAGCGTGCGGCGATGGCCACCTGCTGTCTCGGCGCCGAGTTGGTTGACGTGGGCGGCGCTGTCATGCGGCTACGCATGATCAAGTCTAACGAGGAAATCGACCTAATCCGAAACGGTGCCCAAGTGGCGGACATCGGCGGCGCAGCTTGCGTCGAGGCTGCGAAGGTCGAGGTGGCGGAATACGAAATAGCGCTGCACGCCGTCGACGTGATGGTGAAGGAGATCGCCAAGCGCTACCCGCAGAGCGAAGTGCGCGACACCTGGTGCTGGTTTCAGTCCGGCTTGAACACCGACGGTGCCCACAATCCACTGACGACGCGGCAACTGGAGCGGGGTGACATTTTGAGCCTCAACTGCTTCCCGATGATCGCCGGATACTACACCGCGTTGGAGCGGACTCTGTTCATGGATCACGTTTCAGACGAGCACTTGGCTAGATGGGAGGTCAACTGCGAGGTACACCGGCGGGGCTTGGAGCTAATTCGCCCGGGGGCCAGGTGCTGTGATATCGCTACCGAGCTCAACGACATCTATCGAGCCCACGACATGCTCCAATACCGTACCTTTGGATACGGGCATTCCTTTGGCGTCTTGTCTCACTACTATGGTCGCGAGGCCGGGCTGGAGCTTCGTGAAGACATCGAAACACGTCTCGAGCCCGGAATGGTGGTGTCGATGGAACCCATGATCATGATTCCGCAGGGACAGCCTGGCGCCGGTGGCTACCGAGAACACGACATCCTGGTCCTAAGCGCGACGGGCGCCGAGAACATCACCGGATTTCCGTTCGGCCCGGAATACAACGTGCTGAAGGCTCAGGTTGGGTTCACGAAAGCCGTCGGGCGGGGCTCTGCCCGAGACCACCCCCCGCTGTGGGCAGCGGGGGGTCTGACTCATTCGAGTAGGCTGGGAACTCCCCAGGTCGTCGGGTGAGGTTTGTTTTCTCGGTTTGCCGCCTGGTGGCCCGGCGGTGCCACAATATTTCACCCGTGGTCTGAGTTGTAACCCAGCCCCTCTCGGAACCGGACAAGCGGC
>CAZLYT010000264.1:0-3809 GCA_964563515.1 uncultured Candidatus Competibacteraceae bacterium
CAGGCGAGCGAGCGCGGGTCTCGGTGCGCCATCAGCGCCCAGGTGAGATTGGTCGCCGGATTGACGCCGACGGTATCGGTGCGGATGTAGGGGGCGATGCCCTCGATCCTATCGGCCCACTTCTGCCAGGCGGCGGTCTCCCCCTCGCCGCGCACATAGGCTCCCACTTCATTGACGAATCGCCTTGGATCACGGGTGAAGTCCAAGAACTCGTTGCCCAGCCCCACCACCAGCTCGCCGTTGAAGCGCGCCGCGTGACAGCTCAGGCAGTTCGATGAGAGCACTTCGACACCGTCGGCATTGCGGTGGGCGGTCAGACTGTAGGGCAGCTCCGAGCTGCGCCCGACGCGACCCGGAAGCTGTTGTTCCGGCGGTGTATCGGGCGCAACGCGCCGATAAGCACGGTAGGGAATTCCGCAGCTGACGTAGGGCTCGTTGACCAGCGCTTGGTATCCGGCCTCCGGATCTCCGGAGCGCTGAGGGTAGGCGGGCACAGGCCCCACGTCGGAGCGAAAAGGTGAGTCCTCGGCCCAGGCGGCCGTAGCCATCAGCACCATGCCGGCAACCACCAAATACCACCGTGACAACGTTCTTGGAGGCCGCCTGAGCCCCGGTTGGGCACCGACGACCTGCAACCACGGGCCCCATTGTTGGAGCGAGGGCAGTCGCGATGGCTCGCGCCAGCGCGGCGACAGGCATGCGGTGCGGGAGAGAGGCGCCTTGCGCGCCATCGCGGCGTGTGCCGCTCCTACGAGGAGGCGGGTTCTTGCTGTCAACGCGTTATCCGTTTGAGCATAAGTTAGGGGGCGATTGACGAGATTGCCGGTGGCTTGCTCACGGTCCCGGCTCATAGCCGGTGAGCTCCAGAAAACCCGTGCCGGAGACGCTCTCGCCCGCCGACTGACCGCGCGCTCTCACCACCCCGCTCCACAAGGGGATCGCGAAGTCATGGACCTGGGCCTCGAGCAGAGGTTCGATCTCGAGCTCCAGCTCCTCTGTCGCGAGTTGCCAGGTCAGCGGATAGCGCGCGCCACTGCGCCCATCCCGCCAATAGTCCCCTGTCGGGACGAAACGGGTACTCTCCGTTTCCAGTGCCGAGAGGCGCCCGCGGCTATCCAGTCGATAACCGGACACGGAGGCCAAACCCCGCCCGTCTCGTCGGCGCGTGCGCAGGACGAAGACCTCCGAGCCATCGTCGAGCTGAAGCTGCACGCGATCCCAGACGATCGGCCCCAGGGGCAAGGGTACCTCCCCCCAAAGGTGATCCAGCCAAAGGCTGGCGGTGACCGGTCCCTCGCCGGTTTCGTTTCGAATCGTTCCAAGGCCTTCGAGACGAGTGAGCGCAAAGCCCCGGAAGGGCGCTCGTCCCTGGCCCTGGTCGCCGGCTGCTGCCGCCTTCTGCGGCGCCAGCAGCAGCTCCAGCCTGGTGTTCTCGACCTCGCCCTCGATGCGCAGTTGCTGGCCGCCTTCCCCCAAGCCGTAGCTAAGGGCCCAATCCTCGAGCCAGACCCGTCGTGCGGCTGGGTCGTGTCCCGCAAGCCCGACTGCGGCACGACTGTAGCGCTCTGCGCCGATAACGGCGCCGGTGGCCACGTTAGAGAAGGTCAAATGGCCCCGATAAACCTCCGCGGTGCGCCAAGGCGAGTCCCTCGTTGCTGGCGCCTCCGGGGCCAGGGCGAAACGCAGCAGGCCGAGCTGCACGCCAATGGTCTGCTGCGACCAAGTGGTGAGCGTGCCGCTCAGCAACCACGACTCACTGCGGGTGCCGCTATGGGCGCCATGGTCCGCCGGCAGAGAAAGCTGCCACGGTCCAGCAGGAGGCTCAAAGGCTTCCTCATACCCCAGATCTGCGAGGGTGGCGGCCCAATCCAATCTGCCGCTCGCATTCGACGCCGACTGCGGCGGATCATCGCTCCGAGCGAACAGCAGCCATGCCACCGAGCCGCCGACAACAATCAGCAGCAGAGTGATCCAACGAGGGTGAGGCACCAAGCGCCGAGGCATACCAGGTTATGGTCAGAGGACGACAGATTAGGTTCCGCACGCCCGAGCTGCCAAGCCTGCTGTGCCATCGTCGCCGGTGACGATGGCGCGCGGGCATGGTCATGGGCAAGGGAATGGGCAAGGGTCGCCGAAGCATTGCTGAACCTAGCGCTGCCCCGGGCGGTCAAGTAATTGACTCGACCAGAAAAGGCATAAACTTGCCGAATTCGATTGTTGTCCCCGGGACAAGATCAACGCTACCCAAGGACCCGGTTCGGTACTTGGCCTCCGCGGCTTCCACTCGTTTTCACCAGCGTTCGATGCAGGCTCGCGGCAGGGAAACTGGGGCGGGTGTCCGCTGCTGGATGCTACCTCTGATCACCGCTACTGCCGTGCTCGCCAGCGGCTGCGGCGAGAACAGCGAGTCGGCGGTACAGGACCGCGGATCGGGCGCATTTGAGACCGCCCCGGTGATCGTCGAGCGGGTGGAGCTCGAGACCGAGCTCACCCGCCTGGAAGCGGTCGGTACGTCTCGCGCGAGGCGATCGGTGACGATCTTTCCAGAGGCGTCGGGAGAGGTGGTCGAGGTGCGTTTCGAAGCCGGTGAGCACGTTGCGGCCGACCGAGTGCTGGTCGAGCTCGACGCCCGCGACGAGGAGCTGGCCGTCGAGCTGGCCCAGGTTCGTTTGGCGGATGCCCGGCGGCTCTACCAACGCTACCAGCAGATGGGCGCCGCTGCGGCGCTGGCTGAAACCACCCTGGACGAAGCCCGTACCGCCGCGGATGCGGCCCGGATCGAGCTCCAAATGGCCCAGATCGCGCTGGATGACCGCTCCATTGAGGCGCCTTTCGAGGGCTTCGTCGGCATCACCGAGGTCGATCCCGGCGATCGTATCGGCCCCGACACCGCCATCACAACTCTCGACGACCGCAGCGTGTTGCTGGTGAGCTTCGACGTGCCGGAGATCCTGATCGACCGGCTGGCGGTGGGCGATCCGATTTCGGTCACGCCCTGGAACAACCGCAATACCCAACTGCAAGGGCGCGTGGGAGATATCGGCAGTCGCATCGACCCGGAGAGCCGCACCTTTCTCGCCCGCGCCTACGTGGAGAACGACGACGACCGGCTCCGCCCCGGGATGAGCTTCCGGGTCATCCTCGAGCTCCAGGGCGAGCGCTACCCCAAGGTGCCGGAGGTCTCGGTGCAGTGGGGGGGCGAAGGCTCGTTCGTCTGGGCGGTGCGCGACGGCAAGGCCGCCAGCGTGCTGGTCGACATCGTGCAGCGACAGGCTGGGCAGGTGCTGGTGGATGCCGCGCTCGAGGCCGGCGAGCAGGTAGTGGTGGAAGGCGTGCAGCGTATGCGCGAGGGGCTTGAGGTCAGCGTCCGCGGTGACCAGACCTCCACTGGCGGCGGGAGGCCCTCTGGCCCTGAACCTGGCTCGGACAGCACGTCATGAGCCATTCGACCCCAGCTCGCGCACCAACCAGCATTCGAGATGTAGCAGCGAGGCCCGTCGCGATGGCGCGCGACAGCACGCCTTCATACCCCCAGTGCGGGCAGCGGGCGCCTGGCGTCCTAGCGCGGCCTGTGCCGCTCCTACAGAAGGGGGCTGCGGGCTATTCGAGGGTCGTCGCTGGTTCTTCGCACGCTCCGCGGCCAATACCATGTTAGAGACCGCCCGAGGCCTCCCGGCACTGGGCGTACGCCGTCCGATACTGGTGCTGGTGTTGAACCTGCTCATCGCCCTGGCCGGTCTGGCGGCAATCCTGGCCGTGGAAGTGCGCGAGCTCCCCGATGTGGATCGCCCCATCGTTTCGGTGTTGCC
>CAZLYT010000265.1:0-10590 GCA_964563515.1 uncultured Candidatus Competibacteraceae bacterium
AAGGGCCAGCGCCTGCGTCGGCGCGACGAGCTGCTCGGCCTCAATGGCTACATGGCGCATCTGGCGAAATGCGTCGAGATCGCGCGTGGCCGCGGCCACGTGATCCTGAGCGTCGTCTACGGCGAGGCGGTGAGCGGTGGCTACCTGACCACCGGAATGATGGCGGACGCCTGCTACGCGCTCGGTGATGCCGAGATCAAGGTCATGAACCTGCCGGCGATGGCGCGCATCACGAAGATTCCCCTCGAGCGGCTGGAAGCGCTCGCGCAGCATTCGCCGGTGTTCTCGCCGGGGGTCGCGAACTACCATCGCATGGGGCATCTGCGCGAGGTGTGGACAGATGACTACCCGCGCCGTCTCGCCGAGGCGCTCGCCGAGTTCGCGGCAACCGACGCGGCGAGCCGCCGCCGTGACCGGCGCATCGAGGTGGGGGCTGCGCGTGGCGGCCGAGCCATGGCCGCGGTGGTGGTCGAGCGCGTGCGCAGCGATGGCTGAGCGCGTACTCGGGCGCCTCAATCTCGTCTGGCTCGGCCCCGTAGCCGCCAGCGCTTGGCCGCGGCCGGCGGCGTGATCGCCGCGCTGCAGGTGCGGCCGCTACGGGCTGCCCGGCGCGCGCCGACGGGTGAAGGCTGGCTTTGCAGTGCAGTTGGCGACGGCGCTGCCGGCGCGGTGCGACTTGGCTGCGCAAAGGTGCCGGGATGAGTGTGTGTTGGCTATGCCCGGGGCAGGGCAGTCAGTCACCGGAAATGTTTGGCAGGCTGGTGGCCGACGCGCGCGTCGGGCCGCGCCTGCGGCGGCTCGCGGCCGGGCTCACTTTCGACGCGCTGGCGATCGGTGCCGATGCGGGGCGCTGCTTCGTGAATCGCCATGCCCAGCCGCTGATCGTGCTGTACGGCCTGGCGGTGGCCGCCGCGCTCGAGGAGGCCGGCATCGAGGCCGGGCTGGTTGCCGGTTACAGTGTCGGCGAGCTCACCGCGCATGCAGTGGCCGGCGCCCTCGCACCCGACGCGGTGCTCGCGTTGGCCGGCGAGCGCGCCGCGTGCATGGACGCGTGCGCGCCACCCGACCATGGCATGCTCGCGGTGCGCGGAGTGAGGCTGGCGACCATCGAAGCGCTCGCCGCGAGCGCCCACGCCGTGGTCGCGATCCGCAACGGCGCCGACCATGCCGTGCTCGCCGGGCCGAACCCGGCGCTCGCGCGCATCGCGACGGAGTTGGAGCGCCTCGGCGCCCATGTTGTGCCGTTGCGCATCACGGTGCCCGCGCACAGCCATTGGCTTGCCGAAGGCGGCGAGTGCTTCACGGCCGCGCTCGCCGCGGCGCCGTGGCAGGCACATGGTGCGCCGGTGGTCGCAGGTATCGACGGCCGGCCAGTGAGCAGCGCCGCCGAGGCGATCGAGACCCTTGGGCGCCAGATCAGCACGCCGATCGACTGGGCGCGGGCGCTCGATGTCGCGGTCGAGATGGGGGCCGGCGCGTTCTTCGAGCTCGGCCCCGGCAGCGCTCTGACGCGCATGGTCCGCGAGCACACTCCGGCGCTGTCGGCCCGTGCCTTCGAGGAATTCGCCTCGCTCGACGGCGCGATCGCGTGGCTGCGCCGGCAGGGTCGGTGAGCGCCACTGCCCGGTGGAGCGCATCAATACCCCGCTCGGATCAGAGCCGGACCAGGAAATCCCGAGTCCCCAATGCGGCAGTAAGGAGAGACACCGGCGGAATCAGGACCGCAGCGAGGCCAGGTCGATGACGAAGCGGTACTTGACGTCGCTCTTGAGCAGGCGCTCGTAGGCCGCGTTGACGTCCTGGATCCGGATCATCTCGATGTCGCAGGTGATGCCGTGCTCGCCACAGAAGTCGAGCATGTCCTGGGTCTCTTTGATGCCGCCGATCGCCGAGCCCACCACCGAGCGGCGGCCCAACAGCATCGGCACGGTGTTCAGCGCCGGCTCCAGCCCGCCGAGGTAGCCGACCAGCACCAGGGTGCCGTCCAGCGCCAGCGTCGGCAGGTAGGGATTGAGGTCGTGCACGTAGGGCACGGTGTCGACGATGAGGTCGAAGTGGCCTTTGACCGTCGCCATCTGTGCGGCATCGGTGGACAGCACCACGTGGCGGGCGCCGAGACGGCGCGCATCGTCTTCCTTGCCCGGCGAGCGGGTGAACAGGGTTACCTCGGCGCCGAGGGCGTTGGCGAACTTCAGCGCCATGTGACCGAGGCCACCGAGCCCGACGACCGCGACCTTCGAGCCCTTGCCGACGTTCCAGTGACGCAGCGGAGACCAGGTGGTGATGCCCGCACAGAGCAGGGGCGCGGCGCCAGCGAGATCGAGTCCGTCGGGAATGCGCACGACAAACTTGTCCGAGACCACGATCCGCTCGGAGTAGCCGCCATAGGTCGGTCGGCCGTCGTGACGGTCGCGATCGCTGTAGGTCAGCGTGTGCTGCCCTTCGCAGTACTGCTCCAGCCCACGTTCGCAGGCCGGGCAATGCTGGCAGGAGTCGACCATGCAACCGACGCCGACATGGTCGCCGGCCTTGAAGCGCGTCACCTCGCGCCCGACACTGACCACCCGGCCAATGATTTCGTGCCCCGGCACTAGCGGGTAGAGGCTCATTCCCCAGTCGTTGCGGGCCATGTGCAGGTCAGTGTGGCAGACGCCGCAGTACAAGATGTCGATCACCACGTCGTTCGGACGCGCTTCCCGGCGCTCGAATCGGAATGGGGCGAGCGAAACGGCCGCCGCCTGGGCGGCGTAGCCGAGAATCATCATGGTCAGGCTCCTTCTATGGATTGTGGCACGCGCGGCGACGCAACGCGTTCGATTGGGACGCGGGAGTAGTCGCCGACTCAACGGCCGACGAGCTGTTTCAGGTGTTCCGGGTAGCGCTCGCCCTGGATGGCGATGGCGGCGGTGTTGCGCTCGATCTCCTCCAGATCCTCGGGCGCGAGCGTGACCTTCGCGGCGGCGAGGTTTTCCTCCAGCCGGTGTAGCTTGGTGGTTCCGGGGATGGGCACGATCCACGGCTTCTGCGCCAACAGCCAGGCGAGCGCGATCTGCGCGCGCGTCACCTGCTTGCGCTCGGCGATCCGGCCCAGCACCTCGACCAGGATCTGGTTCGCCGCACGGGCGTCCGGCGCAAAGCGCGGAACGACGTTGCGGAAGTCGCCGCTGTCGAAGGTCGTGGTCGCGTCAATCGCACCGGTGAGAAAGCCCTTGCCCAACGGGCTGAACGGAACCAAGCCGATGCCGAGCTCTTCGAGCGCCGGCAAAAGGGCGGCCTCCGGCTCGCGCCACCACAGCGAGTATTCGCTCTGCAGCGCCGCCACCGGCTGCACGGCGTGTGCCCGGCGAATCGTCTGTACGCCGGCTTCGGACAAGCCGAAGTGCCTGACCTTGCCCTCGGCGATCAACGCCTTGACCGCACCAGCCACATCCTCGATCGGCACGTTGGGATCGACGCGATGCTGATAGAACAGATCGATGCGGTCGGTCCTGAGCCGTTTGAGCGAGGCTTCGGCGACCGCACGGATGTGCTCTGGCCGACTGTTGAGTCCGCGCTGCTTGTCGGTGTCCGGATCGAGGTCGAAGCCGAACTTGGTGGCGATCACCACCTGGTCGCGGATCGACGCCAGCGCTTCGCCCACCACCTCCTCATTGGTGTACGGCCCGTACACTTCGGCCGTGTCGAAGAAGGTGACGCCGCGCTCCGCGGCGGCGCGGATCAGGGCGATGGCGTTCTGCTCGTCCAGCGCCGGGCCGTAGCCGAAGCTGAGGCCCATGCAGCCGTAGCCGAGGGCGGAGACTTCTAGGTTGCTTCTGCCAAGTTTGCGCTTTTGCATCTCGTTTCTCCTACCCAGCAGGCTTGAACATCACGACCGGTTGCTCTCGCCGGCTGGGCTCAAAGCATTCAAATCGTTACGGACCAGCGACCGTTCAGCCACGACTGACACCCAGGCTGCTTCGCACCTGTAAGCCGGGTGTGAGCGCGAGCTTGGCGGTCAGATCCGACAGACTGTTCAAGGACACGTCGCGACCCCGAAACGGCTCGCTCTTTTGCGTGATCCGGTAGTCGATGGCCTCATCCCGGGTGAACCACCCCGGACCGAGAATGCTGTAATCCAGGTCGGACGCCTCGATGATCGCGGCCGAGTCCCGATAAGGGTCCAGCACACTGCGATAAGGCTCGCCCGGGCCTTCGCCATAGATGCCCATCGAGCTGATAAAGATCAGTCGCCTAAGGCCGGTGGCATGCATGGCTGCCACGATGGATGTCGCCTGCTGCGCCATGGACCCGGCCAGGTTGGCGTAGACCACGTCCTGTCCTCGCATCGCGGCTTGGAGAGTGGACTGGTCCAGCACCTCGCCTTCGACGATGTCGACTCGACGGGGGGTCGGGATTGGCGAGCCGTCTTGCTCGACGAAGGTAGCGGCGGAGGTGGGCATCGCTATGCTCCAGGAAGTAGCGGGTGGTATTGCGTGCGAGCTGGCCGTTCGCGCCGAGGATCAAGACGCGGGTCATGGGGTCTTGGCCGTCAGCGATCGATGAAGCCCATGTGCGCCTCGGACAAGCGCGGCTGCCGCACCGGCGCGCGCGACAGCGCCTGGTCGATGTCTTGAAGGTCCGTGATGTCCAACTGCACGTCAGCAGCGCCGAGGTTTTCGATCAGCCGCGCGACACTGCGGGTGCCCGGGATGGGCACGATCCACGGCTTCTGTGCCAGCAGCCAGGCCAGTGCGATCTGTGCCAGGGTGGCGCCCTTCCGTTCGGCGACCTGGCCGATCAGGTCCAAGAAGGCGCGGTTGGCCTTCAGTGCTTCGGAGGTGAAGCGCGGAAACGAGCTGCGAAGATCCCTCTCGGAGAAGGTGGCCGTGTCGGGTACCTGGCCGGTGAGGTAGCCCTGCCCCAACGGGCTCCAAGGCACGAAGCCGATCCCGAGCTCTTCCACTGTCTGCAGGAGGTCGTCCTCGGGATCGCGGGTCCACAGCGAGTACTCGCTTTGCAGGACGCTGACCGGCTGCACGGCATGGGCGCGGCGAAGGGTGTTGGCGCTGGCCTCGGACAGGCCGAAATGCTTCACCTTGCCCTCGGAAATCAGCTCCTTGACCGCACCGGCCACGTCTTCGATCGGCACGATCGGGTCGACGCGATGCTGGTAGAACAGATCGATGCGATCGGTCTTCAGCCGCTCGAGCGACGCCTCGGCCACCCGCTTGATCTGATCCGGGCGACTGTTCAAACCGACAATCTGGTTGTTCTGGATGTCGAATCCGAACTTGGTCGCTATTACGACATCCTTGCGAGTCGGGGCCAGTGCCTCGCCGACCAGTTCCTCGTTGAAGTAGGGACCGTAGGCTTCGGCCGTGTCGAAGAACGTGACGCCGTGCTCGTAAGCGGCGCGGATGACATCGATCTGCTGCGGGCGGCTCAGCGTGGTCGGTCCATAGCCGAAACTCATGCCCATGCAGCCAAAGCCGATGGCCGAAACTTCGAGGCCGCTGTTGCCGAGCTTGCGCGTTTTCATGTCGTATCGCCTGCCAAAGGGTGGAGGCTTAGTTTGGTGAGTGCCTGGCCTCTTGATTAGCTGGCAGAATCCGCATGGACCTATCGCCCTGATTCATGAATCGGGGAGGACGCCCAGGTGGCCCGCGAGAACTACAACGACCTGCTGGCCTTTCTGGCCGTCGCGCGTGAGCGCAGCTTCACCCGGGCAGCCGCCCAACTGGGCGTGTCGCAATCGGCCCTGAGTCATACGGTCAGCGCCTTGGAAGCCAGGCTCGGCCTGCGTTTGCTGACCCGCACCACCCGCAGTGTGTCGCCCACCCAGGCCGGGGAGCGATTGATTAGCGCCATCGGCCCGCATTTCGAGGGGATCGATGCGGGACTGGAGGCCCTGAGCGAACTGCGCGACAAACCGAGCGGTACGATCCGCATCACCACCGGCGAACATGCCGCCGACACCCTCCTGTGGCCAGCGCTGGAGCGCTTGCTGCCCGACTATCCCGACATCAAGGTGGAAGTCATCCTCGATGCCGACCTCGTCGACATCGCCGCCCAGCGGTACGACGCCGGCATCCGCCTCGGCGAGAGCCTCGCCAAGGACATGATCGCCGTGCGCATCGGGCCGGAGATGCGACTGGTAGTGGTGGGAGCACTGCGCTACTTCGCCAAACACCGGACAATCGAAACGCCGCAGGACCTCACCGAACACAACTGCATCAACGTCCGCCTGCCCACCCACGGCGGCCTCTACGCCTGGGAGTTCGAAAAGGACGGTCGCGAGATCCGCGTGCGGGTGGACGGGCAACTCACCCTCAACGGCCTGCCACAGATACTCAACGCCGCGCTGGCCGGCTTCGGCTTGGCCTTCCTACCGGAAGACATGGTCGAAACGCATGTGGCCGCCGGGCGACTGCAGCGCGTGCTCGACGACTGGTGCCCGCCCTTTCCTGGCTATCACCTGTACTACCCCAGCCGGCGCCAACCTTCGCCGGCGTTCTCTCTACTAGTCGAGACACTCAGGTTTCGCTAGAAGAGTGCCAATGCATCGAGTTATTCCAGACTGCGCCACCCACAAAGCCCAATTCGACCAGCCGATACCGAGCTATCTGCTTCGTCAACGACGCGGGGCTCATGCTGCGCGCGGAAGGGGAGCTCGTCATTGGCTTGATCGATCGCGAAAGTCCCTTGGGGCAGGACTATGCCGCCCATCAGGCCGAGAACGTCTTCTATCGCGAAGCGACTTTCTTCTCCGCCGGGGAGGTCGAATCGCTGCTCGGGCAGGCCGGCTTTCGCGACCAGGTCTGGGTACAAAGCATCTCCGCACCGCTATTGAAACTCCGGGAGATGGCGCCGGCCCGAGCAGTTACCGGCCGAGGCGCGTTCCTGGTGGTGCGCGCCTGCCATCCTTGACCCATGCGAGGGGACCGAGCATGAAGCTGTACTCGACACCTTCACAGCGAGGAGGTATGGATGCCCATGCGACTGAGACGGCGGCTGCGCCTGTGTTGGCCCTACGGCCTCCCGTGGGGCCCGTGCCACCATCCTTCGGCGCCCGTTGGGCCGCCGCCGTGGTTGGGCGCGAGACCAACCACGGATGAAGAGAAGGAGATGCTGTCCAAGTGAGTCTCGAGCGCTGGGCTTGGTGCTCGATTGCCGTCAACGTGCTGCTCGCGGCTTTGCACGGAGCCGTCGCTGCGATTTCGGGCAGCCTGGCGGTGGCGGCGGAGCTGATCCACAACCTCGTGGACCTCTTCGCGGCCGCGGCCGTGTTGATCGGCCTCAAGCTTGCGACTCGCAAGTCGAAGGCGTTCCCATACGGGCTATACAAGGTGGAGAACCTGGTGGCGGCGGGGCTGGCCGGCATGATCTTCGTCAGCGCCTACGAGATCCTGCGCGAGGCGCTGCTCGCGCCGTCGGTGCCGGTGCGGGCGGACGCCTGGATGCTCGCTACTCTGCTCGCCACCGCCAGCATCCCGCTCGTTTTCAGCCATTTCGAGCTCCGCGCCGGGCGCGCCGCGAACTCACCGGTCCTGATCGCCGATGCCAAAGAGTACCGCGTGCACGTCTTCACCACCGGCCTTGCGTTCGTGGCGTTGCTGTCCCAGTGGCTGCACCTTCCACTGGACCGCATCGCAGCGCTGCTCATCGTCGTCGCCGTGGTCAAGACCGGATGGGACCTGCAGCGCGACGCCATGCGCGTGCTGCTCGACGCCTCGCTCGACGCCGAGACGCTGCTACGTATCCGTCAGGTGATCGACGCCGACCCGGCGCTCTCCGAGCTCAAATGGGTTAGCGGGCGCAACGCCGGACGCTTTCGCTTCGTCGAAGCCGGCGTCGCGCTGCGCGTCCGCGAGCTGAGCAAGGCCGAAGCCGCGGTACGGCGTATAGAGACGAACGTGCGCGGGGCGGTTCCGCACGTCGAGCGTGTGCTGCTCCACGTCGAGGCTCCCGTCTCACCGAACGTCCGCTACGCCGTGCCGCTCGCCGACCCCGCGGGAACTGTCAGCGCGCACTTCGGCGAGGCGCCGTTCTTCGCGATCGTCACGGTGCGCCGCGCCGACGGCAGAATCGAGGAGCAGCGCGTCGTCAGCAACCCGCGTCGGACCCATGAGAAGGCAAAGGGGATCCGCGTCGCCGAGTGGCTGGTGGCGCAGAAGATCGACACAGTGCTGATTAGAGAGGACGTGCACGGTAAAGGGCCGGAATACGTTATGCGTGACGCCGGCGTGGCGCTGCGCATCACCGACCGGAAGACGCTCAGTGAAGCACTGACACCGGCATGAGCGGGCGGCTGGGCCGCAAGGGAATCTGTAATGCGTTCGACGAGCAGCCGTTCCGGGTTGCGGCTCAATAGATTTCAATGCCGCCGCAGACGCAAAGAAAGTCCGCGGTCGCAGTCCAAGCCAGATGGTTTTGACACCGGGCTTGCCGTCACCTTTGCGGCCGAGGAATCCGCCGAGTCCTGTGACTACGCGCAACACCGTATTGAGGGGTGGCGAGCACTTCGGCACCGGTTTCTCGGCCAGGATGTAGGCGGGGCGCCAATCGGCGGGCTTAAATAGCAAGCCCGCATCGAGATGCGGCAAGGTGCGTCCCAGTCGCATTATCCGGGCAATGCGCCATGACACCACCAGAAATAGCGCGGGCGCTGTCTCCACTCGCTCCATGGTGGAGAGCTGCAGCGCCTCCACCCGACAGCCTTCCTTCAGCACCAAAAAACTGCACCGCGACTTCCCAGCACGCGGTACCAGTCGACCAACTCCACGGCGGCCTCAAGGCTATCGCCCTCGCGGTTGGTCAGCAGGCACCAGTCGATCGGCATGCCCCCGGTCGGCGCATGGATCTCCGTGGCAGCCAAACAGGTGACCTCGAGCCGCCCGCCAGCGCCATCGGCAAGCTCCACCCGGCGCACACGAAGCTCCTGGCGCACAGATCGCGCTTTGCGCCCCTTGCCTCGGGGGAGCGCAACGCGAACCCTGCCCAGCGGCGCGCTCTCGAGCACCTGCGCCCACCGCTTCGCACCCCTCGGGCAGCGCGCGGTTGTGCTGGGAGCGCAGCAGCCAATCGGCGGCATTGCCCAGCTCCCGCGCCCGCAGCATGAGCTCCATCGTGTCCGATTCGCGGTGGGCGACGTAGACCAAACGGGTGCCCGGCAACTAAGCTGGCGCGGGCCGGCTCATTTCCATTCGAAGCAGATCCGACATGGGAGCCATGGCCCTCACGAGTTGGCACTGGTGTCCGTTTCTAAGACTGTGGGGGACAAAAGCTATATGGGACGTCCCACAGACTGCCTTGCAAGCTCAAGCCGCCTGGTAGGCAAGACGGCGGAGTACGCCGCACTATTTCGCCCTACGCACTAGATGTGCTCAACCTCGAAGTGGTCTGGGCTGCGTACAGGGATCGGCAACACCGCCTACAACCAAATGAAGGACTTCCCTGCGGTCGCTGCACCTGCGCTTCGCTAACGGTCCCTTACCCAAAAAGTTAGCCGTCTTAGGGAGAGCGTGGCAGCCAGTCAACTCTAGGGGACGGTGGAGGAATGACTGACACGGTTTTCATGATCACGGAATGTGGGGTGGTCCGTGGTATTGGGAGAACTACCGGCGTGTTTTCGAGTCGGCCGGTTACCGCTGCGTGGCAATGACGCTGCCACACCATGACATGGACCCTCGCGGCATGCCAGATGCCTGCCTCGGTACCACCAGCCTGCTTGATTATGCGGAGGTGCTAGATGGAGAAATAAAGCAACTCCGCGATAAACCGATTGTGATGGGGCACTCAATGGGAGGATTGCTGGCCCAGATGCTCGGCGCTCGCGGGTTGGCGGAAGCGCTTGTCTTGCTCACTCCCGCATCGCCCGCCGGTATCGTGGCGATTACGCCGTCCGTGATACGAAGTTTCTGGAGCATCCAGACGAAGTGGGGCTGGTGGCGAAAGCCAACGCGCCAGACTTTTGCGGAGGCGGCCTACTCGCTGCTGCACTTGCTGCCTGAGACGGAGCAGAAGCAAGCGTACGACTAGTTCGTCTTCGATTCCGGAAGGGCAACATTCGAGATCGGTTACTGGCTCTTTGACAGGCGAGGGGCTGCGAGGGTCGATGCGTCGAAAGTCACTTGCCCCGTATTGGTGGTGGGCGGCATCCAAGACCGGATGACTCCTGCATCGGTCGTGCGCAAGGTGGCAAGAAAGTACGGGGCCGTGTCGACCTACAAGGAATTCGAGAACCACGCCCATTTGTTTTTTTCTGCAATTATTTTGGCGTCACGGCTCTATCTTGCGGGTGCATTAGCGTACGCGTAATGCACCGTCCCCTCCGCCTACGCTGGATGGTGGGTTACGCTGCGCTAACCCACCCTCTCCCATTGAAGCCCAGCACCTTGAGCCCGGAGCGGGGCAAATACCTGATCTCGGAGCCCGCTATAGCTTCTGAAAGGGGTGTGCCCTGCTCTGGGGACAATCGCGTAATGCACCCGATCTGGTCCATCCGCGATTCTTGTTGGATTCTCCATTCCAGTCGAAGGAATTCCCTTACGACTAACCGAACCGGAATGGGCGAGGTTAGCCAAAGACTTCGGTCGCCGCAATGCTTATCGT
>CAZLYT010000266.1:0-10180 GCA_964563515.1 uncultured Candidatus Competibacteraceae bacterium
AACTGGGAAATCAGCGACTCGTACTCGGAGTGATTGCTGGGATGGCCACTGTACTGGCCACCGGGGCTGGTACAGCTGGGTCCATTGCCACCATGCAAGCATTTGTCCCCCGCCACGGGTCGCTCGATTGAGACCCACTCCCAAACGCGATAGCCGGTGTTCTTCAACACCCGCAACAACGGCTCGCCGGTGCCGGTCAGCAAGGTGGTATTGGCGAGAATGTGGTAGCGCCCATCGGCGGGCAGATCCAGTGGGGTGTAGTCGCGGATGTCATAGCCATCCCGAGCGACGCTCTGATATTCTTTACCCCAGCTATGGGCATCCTGCGGAATATGGGTGCGCTCGAGAATGGTCTGACTGGTGCCGTCGGCGGAGCGCTTGCCGCCATAGAAAACCTTCCGCATGGTGTCGATGCGGGCCATGGTGACGTAGTTGAGAAAATCTCCGCTCCACTCGCCGGCGCCACCGCAGGTCTTGTCGGCGGTAACACTGTTCGGCGTGAACACCCCGCTCGAATACAGATAGCACTTGTTGGAGTCGAAATAGCCGTAGTAGTCGATGTCCGCGGGCTTGTAGCCAGCATCGATGCTGCCATCGCCATCGAGGTCTGAGGCGTCGTTATAGGCCTCGTAGTACAGCTTGTGGTCCCGCCCCATCACCAGCAGCGCCAACGGTGCCACCGACTGGTTCACGAACAGTGGTACCGGCGAAATGCTGATGGCGGCGCTGGCGCTTGCGGCGCCGACCGCGGCCGCCGCCAGGGCCAACACGCCGAGAAGCTGTGTGGGCTTTGATGCCTTCTTGTGCACGATTGCCTCCCCTGTCCCTCGAGACGGGCGCGCTTCCTTAGCGCTTGTAGGTGCTTTGGAGAACGACCACCGCGGCAGTGGTACCACCCACTGCCCGCGCGGTAACCCGGTAGTAACTGTTGGTCAGCGGCACGCCCGCCTCTAAGCTGCCACCGGGCTCGGTCACGGCAGGCAGCTCCTCGAGATAGAACTGTGGCTGCGACGCCACGCCGCTGATGCCGCTGCCGTAGCTGTAATCGATGACATCGGTGCTGGATGGCCCCCAGGTCGAGGCCAGCATCCACAGCGGAGTGGTTCCGGGCGTGGGCTCCGGATGGTGGCCGTTGGTGCCGTTGAACGACGGCAGGGTTACCGGCTCCAACAACCTCTCGCCGTCTCGTAGGGCAGCCTCGGCCGACTGAAACGCGAGCTCACGGTCCCGGGCGTTGCCCGCGATGCGCTCTTCCATGGTGGTGGTCTGAACCGCCGAGACACCCAGAAGCGTCAACAGCAAGAGCATCACCAGTGTCACCACCAGGGTTGCTCCTCGCTGGCCTGGGGGATTGCATTCGCGGTGTGCGGTCATCGAATCGGTCATCGGTATCACAGCAAGCGGTTGCGCAAGGAAATCGTGGTGGCGAAAACCCGCCGCAGTCGGCGGTCGTCCACTGGATCCACCTGGGCGCCGAGCAAACCATAGCTACCGCTGTCGGTGTCGCTGGCGGCGGTACCGGGCGAACGCACCAGCATGGCCGCCCGCACGCTCACCACGGCCCCCCAGTCGGCGACGGTGTCGGCGGTGCGGTAGACGTCGGCAGCCAAGTCGCCGTTGGTATCCTCGCCGTAAGCAAGCTGCAGACTCTCGACACCCTCCACCAGCTCTTCGGCATCCGATAGCGTGCCGCCCACCAAGCGCCGACGATACAGGCTGGGCTCGCCCCGCGGGTTCTGGCCGATGAAGAAGAAGACCGTCCGCAGCGTGCTGACCTCCGCGCCGGCGCTGTACTGCTGCTGAGGCAATACCCAGGTGGGCACCGCATTCCCTGGCGAGGTTCCACCGCCCACATGGTCGATGGTGCGTGTGCTGCCGGCGCCGGTGACGGCGGTGGCCTGGAACAGCGACGCCTTGACGCAGTCCGTCACCGCTCCGATTTCACCCACAGCCAGCGTGGTGTCGCTTTCCACCACCAGGCTGCTACCACTGTTGGAGGCCGTGAGGCGTGCCGTGGTGGGGCTGAAGTAGCGCACCACCACCGCGTCGGTTCCCGGCACGACCACCGTTCCGACGTCGGCCGTGGGTAACGTCGGCGCCCAAGCGCCTCCGTTGGTGGCCGGGGTGAAGGTGGTGATCGAATAGTTGTCACCAACGCCGGTGCCGTTGGCCTCGTAGCCCTCGATCCCAAGGTTGGCGCCGGCGCTGCTGATGCGATACGCAAACCCGTTCGAATTGTTCAGGTTGGACTCGTAAACCGTGATGCGGCTCGAGCAACCGGTGTGGCCAGCCATGCGCAGCTCGCTTTCGAGCATCTGCGCCGCAAACCGCCCGCTCTCCTGCAGGCGGGCGAATGCGTCCTGGATGTTGAAAGTCACTTTGCTGCTGACGAAGAGCTGCAACACGCCCGCGACCACCAGCATGCCAAGGAGCAGTGAGATCAGGATCTCGATCACGGTAATGCCGCGCTCGGCCCCGAGTCTGGCCTGCGCCTTGCCGGCCATCGTTGCGACCCTCACAGCTCGGCCCTCACGACCAGCGCGGCGTCGTTGGTCCCGTCGCCGTCACGAGCTGCCGAGGCCCCGTCCCAGCGGATGCTGATGACGAAAATCCCCCCTGCACCATTGCAGGCGTCCCCGGTGCTGGAGCGACACACTTGCCCGTCACCGCCGGGCAGCACGTTCTGGATGGTCGTCACCCAGTCCTGTACGTCTTGAGCCGCCACTGTCCCGCCACCAATGGCATCACCGTAGTTGTGGTCATAGTCCCCGTTGAGAGCGGCTTCGCGATTGGCGCGCATGCGATCGCTGAGGTCCGAGGCGAGCAGGGTCGTCTGGCTGCGCAAGTAGGCTTCCTGGCTGCCCTGCAAGCCGCTGTTCTGCAGCGCGGCGAGACCAAGCAGGCCGATAGCCAGAATCACCACCGCAACCAGAACTTCGATCAGCGTGAAACCACGCTGTGAGCTGGGGTGGGGACGAATCAGCTGCACGAGAGCCCTCCAGTGACCTCGGACACGCGGCCGGTGTTGTTGACCACGCGGCCACGGGCATGGGCGGAACCACGGTCATCGCAGAGGATGAAAGTCCCCGTGAATCCCAGCGCTAGTCCTTGTGGATTGAAACGAATGGAAGTGCGGCCGAAGCTCAGGTCCAGCCCGCCGGAGGCGGCGGTGGCGACCCGTAGCAGGTCAGCTGGGGCGGCCAGGGTATCGTCGCCATTGTCGTCGACGAACACCACCCAACCGGAGCTCCAATCGGTGCCACCCCCACATGCATCCCCGGCAGCAGCCACGTCCTGAGTACCATTGCCGTCGGCGTCGTAGGGACAAATGGTGACCGTGGTGCCACCCCGCACGGCCTCGCTGCGGGCATAAGCGAGATCGGTGATCAGGTCATTCAGCCGGGTGACCTGGCGATTGTCCTGAACGATGGTGCGAAAGCTAGGCACCGCCAAGCTCAGCACGATGGCACTGAGCGTCACCGCGATCATCAGCTCGATCAGGGTGAAGCCGCTTTGGCGGCGATTCACGCCCGGGCCTGGTTGGAATTCAAAGCCTTTCATGCTGCTCTTCTTTGGCTTGTCCGCCTCGGCCAGCGCCGAGTCTGGAGCCCGGTTCGCCGACAGGGGATTACCCCGACCACAGTATCAGGGGGGCTGTTCTGATCCACAACGCACTGACTACAATGGGTTTTGTAAGATGATTCGTACCGTTGTCCGAGATCCACCCCCGGTGCGGGCGGCGAGGAAAACGGCTGACCTTGCCAACAAGCAGAGAAGATGCCAGGCAACCCAGTCGAAACTGCGGTGCTCGGTGTGGGATGCTGGACGGGCCTCGGCCTCACTGTTCTGACTCAGCCGCGGCAACGGTAGCCCGAGGGCTCGCACGGCGGTTACTGCGGGTAAAAGCGCATTCACGCATATGGTCCTGATTTGGTGGCGGTTAGCTACGTCGTGCGGCGCCATTGACATACCAGGTCTCGAATACAAGAATCAGCAGTCATCCAAGCAATGCACCGCAACGCATAGGGTCTTTCTCCGCTCGGCGACGGAGAGGGATCGGCACAATCATGCGGCAGACAATCCACACAACACGGGAATGGCGGTTGACGGTCTGATGTCCGAGACTGTCGCCTGTCAAGCCAGTTGGCCAGCCCGACGTGGCAGCCCTGGAGCCTGGGAGTAGCTGGTGCTGGTACCAGTCGCCTGTGCCCCCGGCACAAGCTGCAACGGATTTGGCAATATTGGAAAGTGACCTGCCATCGAGGTCGACCAGTGCCGTCGTACTCAACTGCAAGACCATGCTCGACCGCCGAACGCTGCGCAGTCGCGGCCAGCCGCGAAGTCTCTAATTGATCGCCCCGACGGGCGACTCTCGGCAACGACAAATCAACGCCGTCACGACGACTTGAAGGAGTAGCAAAGATGTCCGAACACAAGGTCTACCCTGTTCCACCCGAGGCAGCGTCCAAGGCTCACATCGATAACGACAAATATTCGGCCATGTACGAGCGCTCGGTGAATGACCCCGAGGGATTCTGGGCCGAACAGGCGGACGAGTTCGTGACTTGGTTCAAGAAGTGGGACAAAGTCTCAGAATGGGATTTCCACAAGCCGGAGATCAAGTACTACGAGGGTGCCAAGGTCAATGTCAGTTACAACTGTCTAGACCGTCATCTTGATAGCCGTGGAGATCAGGTAGCGATCATCTGGGAGGGCGACGCACCCAACGAGGATCGCCAGATCACCTACCGCCAGCTGCACGAGGAGGTCTGCCGCTTCGCCAACGGCCTCAAGTCCCTGGGCATCAGCAAGGGTGATCGAGTCTGCATCTATCTACCGATGATCCCAGAGGCAGCGGTGGCAATGCTGGCCTGTACCCGCATCGGCGCGATCCATTCCATCGTCTTCGGCGGATTCTCCCCCGACGCCCTGCGTGACCGCATCAACGACTCGTCCTGCCGAGTGCTCGTCACCTCCGACGAAAGTCTTCGTGGTGGACGGCGTGTGCCGCTGAAGAAGAACGCGGACAAGGCCTGCGAGAACACGCCGAGCATTGAGAAAGTGGTGGTAGTCAAGCGCACTGGTGGCAACGTTGCTTGGACCGAGGATCGCGACCTCTGGTATCACGACCTGGTACAAGCGGCCTCTTCCGACTGCCCAGCAGAGGAGATGGACGCCGAAGATCCGCTCTTCATCCTCTACACCTCCGGTTCCACCGGCATGCCGAAAGGCGTGCTGCATACCACCGGCGGCTACCTGGTCTATGCGGCCATGACCCACAAGTATGTCTTCGACTACCACGATGGAGACATTTACTGGTGCACGGCGGACGTGGGCTGGGTGACGGGCCACACCTACATCGTCTATGGTCCGCTGGCAAACGGCGCCGTCAGCCTGATGTTCGAAGGTGTGCCCAACTACCCGACCATCAGCCGCTTCTGGGACGTGGTGGACAAGTGGAAGGTGAACATCTTCTACACCGCGCCCACGGCCATCCGCACCTTGATGCGCGAAGGCGAGGACCCGGTCAAGAAAACCAGCCGCAAGTCACTGCGTATCCTCGGCTCGGTGGGAGAGCCCATCAATCCCGAGGCCTGGGAGTGGTATCACCGCGTGGTCGGTGAGGGACGCTGCCCGATCGTCGACACTTGGTGGCAGACGGAGACTGGCGGCAT
This sequence comes from uncultured Candidatus Competibacteraceae bacterium, assembly GCA_964563515.1. Taxonomy (GTDB): domain Bacteria; phylum Pseudomonadota; class Gammaproteobacteria; order Competibacterales; family JAHEDQ01; genus CAZLYT01. Next base: position 5,676 of record CAZLYT010000266.1, read on the forward strand.
CCTCATTACACCGCTGCCAGGGGCCACTGCGCTCAAGCCCGGCTCAGCTACCCAGCCGTTCTTCGGCGTGGTTCCGGTGGTGCTGGATTCGGAAGGCAACGAGCTCGAGGGTGCCACCGATGGCGCATTGGCCATCAGTCGGCCCTGGCCCGGGATCATGCGGACCGTGTACGGGGATCACCAGCGCTTCAAGGAGACCTACTTCGCCATGTACCCGGGCTACTACTTCTCGGGTGATGGTGCCCGTCGCGATGAGGATGGCTATTACTGGATCACCGGGCGGGTGGATGACGTCATCAACGTCTCGGGTCACCGCATGGGAACCGCCGAGATCGAAAGTGCGCTGGTGCTTCACGAGGCGGTGGCAGAAGCCGCGGTGGTGGGCTATCCGCACGATCTCAAGGGTCAAGGCATCTACGCCTACGTCACCCTGATGTCCGGCATCGAGGCCAGTGACGAGCTCAAGCGGGAGCTGGTGATGCACGTGCGCTCGGAAATCGGGCCCATTGCCTCTCCCGACGTCATTCAATGGGCTCACGGGCTGCCCAAGACCCGCTCCGGCAAGATCATGCGTCGAATTCTGCGCAAGGTGGCGGCCAACGAGCTGGACAGCCTGGGCGACACCAGCACGCTCGCCGATCCCGGCGTGGTCGGAGATTTGATCGACCACCGCGCCGGCAAATAAGAGCCTCTGGCGACTGTAGCCAACGAGCCCGGCCTTACCGAGGCCGGGCTCGTTGGCTTTGGATTTGCGCAGTTGGGAGACGTTGCACCGTTCCGACCCGCCCCGGCCCTGTCAGATCCCCACTACCAGACTCTCGGGGCAGCCATTATCAGGCGATATCCGGGCCCGCCGCTGCAGCGCGAGCGCGTCGAGCTCCCCGACGGCGACTTCCTGGATCTGGACTGGGGACCCAGGCGAGCCGGCGGGCCCCTGGTGGTGGTGCTGCACGGGCTGGCGGGCTGCAGCCGCTCCAACTACGCCGGCGGCATGTTGCGGGCTGCCGTATGCCGGGATTGGCAAGGCGTAGTCATGCACTTCCGAGGTTGCAGCGGAGAGCCCAACCGACAGGCGAAGAGCTACTGCGCCGGTGACACCGACGACCTGGCCGTCGTGCTAGGCCTATTGCGGGCGCGCCACGCCAAGGGCCCCATGTTCGCCGTGGGCTATTCGCTGGGCGGCAGTGTGCTGTTGAAGTGGCTGGGTGAGACCGGTGAGCACCGCCTACTGCAGGCGGCGGCCGCGGTGTCGGTGCCATTCCGACTGGCGGATGCGGCCAACCGAATGAATCGCGGCTGGTCCCGTCTCTACCAGCGTCACCTCCTACGCCGGCTGCAGCACGCCTATGCCGAAAAGTTCCGAGATCGCGACGATGCGCCGCTAACGCTGGGTCAGGTGGCGCGGCTGAATACCTTCTGGGAGTTCGACGACCAGGTTACCGCACCCCTGCATGGCTACTCCGGTGTGGACGAGTACTACCGCCGTGCCAGCTGCCGGGGTTATCTGCACGGGGTCCGGGTGCCCACCCTGATCGTGCATGCCCTGGATGATCCGTTCATGCTGCGAGAGTCCGGCCCCAGCCCGGGTGAGGTGTCGGATCAGGTGACGCTGGAGCTGAGCCGGCACGGGGGACACGTGGGTTTCATCGGCGGCTCGGCCTGGCGACCCAGCTACTGGCTGGAGCAGCGTATCCCGGCCTACCTCGGACGGCACCTTGGCGTGCCCACACCGGAGGTGCCCATACCGGAGCACGCCAGGGCTTGCTCAGAGTGCACCTGAGAGCGTCAGTCGGTAGTTGCCCTGGGCGTCGGGCGCACCCAGGAAAGTCAGTAGGCCGGAGCTTCCCTGGCCCGGTTCCCGGGCGCTGGCGCTCAGGTCGACGGTGTACGCCCCATCCGGCGACACGGTTAACTCGCCTGTCACACGCACCGGACCCCCTTGGTCCTGAATCTCACCACGCCATGGTGGATCACCGCCTGGGAAAGACACCAGCACATCACCCAACTGGGGCACGGCCTGCCCCTGCAGGCGCAGCGCTCGCAGATAGACCGGCCCCTGTAGCTGCGTCAGGATGCCATGTCGCCAATGCAGATCCATCCGTTCTGGATCCACCGTGGCCGCCAGCGGACTATCGAACCCGGCGAATCGTTGGGCTACCAGGTCAAGGGGTACGCCCCCATCCAGATCAGTCACCGTCAGCCGTCCCCCAAGTCCAAACCCGACCCGCGCACGGAGCCGGTAGGCGGGATTCTCGACCCGCGTGTCCAAGGTGAAACGCCCAAACAGCAGCCCGGCGGGTCGCCAGCGCCAGCTCACCCGCTCCACGGGAAGTGATCCGAACAGCAGCCCCCTGGCCTCCCCCGCCAAGGCTCGGCCCTGGATCTCGAACAATTGCACAGTCTGCTCGTTGCCGGCACCCAGCCACTGATAGGCCAGGGCAGCCGGGGTGCGCCAGAGCAGGGAAAGCACAAATGCCCCGACCACTACCGCGACCAACCAGCGCACCCGCATCAACCGGCGCCTCCGCGCTCCAACACCAGTCGGGCATTGACCACGCCACGATCCTTCTGGGGATCCAGCACTACGCTCTCGACGGTGATGCCTTGGGAAGCCCGCAGCTGACCGAGCCAGACAACCATGGCGTCGAATGGCGCAGCTTCGAGCCACACCCGCGCCTGACTGTTTCCCTGCGGCTCGACCCGACTCAAAGTCGCGCCCAGCCCCGCCTGGCGCGCGCTCTGCTCCACCAAGGTCAGCAGCGGGGCGCTACTGACCTGGCGCCGAGTGCTGCTGCTGCGCAGCTGTCTCACCTCCTGGGCGGCTGTGCGCAACCAGGTCACGTTCTGGTTTTGCTCGGCGACCGATCGCTCCAGCCGTTGCAGATCGCGCTGCAACGGATACCAGACGCCCGCGTAAAGCAGCACCAGCACGCTGACCACCACACCCACCACCAGGATCAGCCGCTCGCGCGGCTGCAAGTTCTCGAACCATCCACGCATCAGGCGCTGTTCCTGATCAGCAGTCGGCCCTCAACACGCCCGTCGCGGGATGAGGCGGACTGAATCTCGACGGCGAGACCGGCTCCCTCCCCAAGCTTCTGCCGCACCGCATCCACTGTCGCCAGGCTGCTGGCCGAGATGCTGAGGCTGAGCTCGCCGCTACGGTAATTTAGGCCGGTCACCTGCAGGCCACGTTCGCTGGTGAGCACGCTGCCGCTACGCTCCAACAGGTCCAGCAGCCCGCTGCCATCACTGCCCGCCTCGCGGCGGAGAGCCTGTAGCTGACGCTCCATCTGTAGTCGCGCGTCCACCACCGTGCGGGCCTCCGGGAAGGTCTCACGGTAGATGCGCTCACTCTCCTGAACCAGCTTCCGGTTCTCGGCTTGCAGCCGCGCGCGCGTCAGTAGCAGGCTTCCGGCCTGAACCACCAGCAGGGCCAACAGCAAAGCCGCCGCCCATCGCCACGGCCTGAGATAGCGGCCCACACGGGCCCGGGGGCTGTATGGACCCTGCAGCAGATTGAAGCTCCGCCCAGGACGATACTGGGTAGCAAGCAACGCCAAGGTGGGGAGCGACTCCGGGTTCTCGTGGATCTCCCGCTGGTCGGCATCGGGCACGTCGCCGGCGCCGAGATCACCGAACAGCCGAACGGGCGGCAGTCTCGTTTCCTCGGTGGGGCTAACCTGCGCCAGCAATGTCGGCAGCGCGCCTCGATCGACCACCAAGGCGCGCCAGGCGTCGAGACGCACCAGCGCCCGGGCGCCGTCCCCGATCATGGTCCACTCGCCCTCTTGCCAGGGAATCAGCAGTGGCTCCGGCAAGATGCCGGCCGGGGAGAGGCCCACTGCAGAGCAGCGTTCCAACCAGTGCCGAATGTCGGCATGGCGACACGCCACCACCCCCAGCTCACCATTGGACAAACGGTCACCGATGGCGAAATGCAGGTTGTCCACATCGTCGGCAAATTGCTCCTCCAGGGCATAGGGCAGCGCCTTCTGAATCGTGGCCCGCTGCCGACTGGGAACATTGGCCGTGGTCACCGTCAGGTAGGTGCCATCAGCGACCAGCAGCAGGCGTTGACCGCCGGCATCTCCCGCCAGCTCCACCAAGCTGCCATGACGGACTTGGCTATCGCCGGGCTCGGCGCTGCACCACTCGACATGGTCTTCGCCTGGCTCGACAAAGCGGAACAGGAGATCGCTCATTGTGGCTGCGTCAGGCTGCGGGAAATCACCATTGGTGGGCCCTGGTTCACGCGCTGCAGGACCGAGCGCAGGCGCACCTCTCCAAACACGGCCGAGACTTGCACGTTGGCTTCGAAGAAGCTGCTCGTCACCGCCAAACCCTGTGGCTGCAGCTCTCCTGCGGCCACCCCCACCTGCTCTACGAATTCTTCGCTTGTGGCGAACGCTTGCTCGGCGCGCTCTGGATCCCGCACCAGGCCCTCCGCAAGCGTCTCGCTGATGTCGGGATGCAGACTCATGAGAACGAACTTGGAGGCCGTG
>CAZLYT010000267.1:0-3820 GCA_964563515.1 uncultured Candidatus Competibacteraceae bacterium
CATCGTCTGGCTCGGCGTTGTTGGCTAGCAGAGCCGCCGCGGCCATGATCATGCCCGACTGGCAATAGCCACACTGGGGCACCTGCTCCTCGATCCACGCCTGCTGCAGCGCGTGGCTGCGATCCTGGGACAAGCCCTCGATGGTGACGATCTCTCGGCCCGAGGCGGCAACTGCCGGTACCGAGCAGGAACGCACCGCCTGACCGTCCAGGTGAATGGTGCAAGCACCGCAAGCGGCGATACCGCAACCGAACTTGGTGCCGTAGAGCCGCAGCTGGTCGCGCAGCACCCACAGCAGAGGCATCTGCTCGTCGACGTCCAGCTCGACCAGGCGTCCGTTGACAGTAAACGAGATCATGAGCGTCTCCTGGACCGGGAAGGTCAGTGATGTCTCCGCGGCTTGGGCTAGGATGCCGCTGCTGGAGTGGGAGGGTTCGTGCGGGACCCCAGCGCCGATGGCTGAACGTCTCTCCCACACGCCGCGGCGAACTGAGCGTGCTCTCGAACGAGAAGCCCAGAGTTCTAAGTCTAGTGGCGCGCGCATCACCTGCAAGCTCCTGGGTCGTCCCCCGAGTTGGCTTAGCCGAGCTGTCGACAATAGGTCTCGCGGGTGAAGAAGAGCAGCACCACACCCAGCACCACCCACGCGACCATCAGCGTGAAACCGGCCCGATAGTCGCCAAACTGATAGACCCTGAAGCCATCGATCAGGGCGCCATTCCAGCGCCGGTCGAGCATCCAGCCCACCGCCGGCTGCAGCAGCATCGGCCCGATCATGACCCCGGTGTTGCAGAAGCCGGTGGCGGTTCCCGCCAGTGACTGGGGCACTGACTCCTTCATGTGGGCGAAGCCGATCACCATGCAACCACTGGCGAAGCCGGCCATCGCCAGCAGTGCACCCATCAGCGGCAGGGGAAGCCCCGGTACAGTGACCACAACGCTCCAGCACAGCAGGGCCCACGAGCAGCCGATTAGATAGGGCAGCCGTCGCCGCCGCAGCAGGTCCGACAGTCCGCCGAATACGGGCCCGCCCAGGGCCCAAGCCGCGAGCAAGAGCGAGCACAGGGCAGCGGCATCGGTCTGCGAAAGCCGGTACTGGCTGGTGAGAAACGGCACCCCCCAGAGGCCGGCGAATGAGGTAACGCAACCAACGACGCCGCCCGGGACCAAAAATAGCAACCAGGCGTTGCGGTGGCGGAGTATCGTCGCCAGCCCGGCAAAGACCGCCGGCTGGCGATCCTCGGCAAGGTTTTGGGCACGGCGGGGAGCATAGCTGGCATAGCCTTTCTCAGCCGGGTCATCACGGACTACCAGCCACACCAGCAGACCCACCACCACGGTCAACAGCGCGCACAGCTCCATCACCGGCCGCCAACCATGGGCCACGACCAGGAGCCGCAACGGCACCCCACCGAGGATCGCTCCCACCACCCCAAACAGCAGCGCCAGTCCCGTAGCCAGCGCGAAACGCTGTGGCGGCATCCAGTGACTGCTGAGCTTGAGCAGCCCCACGAATGCAACCGCTACCGCGCCTCCGATCACCAGGCGGCCAACGCTCGCCCACACCAGGTCGGGCGCCAAAGCAAACACCACCGTACCCGCACCCGCCACCAGCGCACCGGCGGCGAGCAGCCGCCGTGGTCCCAAGGCGTCCGCCAGCACACCCGTGGGAAGCTGCATCGCCGCGTAGGCGTAGAAATAGAAGGCCGACAGATTGCCCAGTGAGGCGGCGCTCAACCCGAAGTCGATGGTGAGCTCGTCGGTCATGACGGCTGGGGACACCCGTTGCAGGAACCCCAGCAGGTAGAAGGAGGCAGCTAATACCCAGATCGACCAGGCCAGAGCTGGGGGCGGATATGGCTGCGCAGCCGCCTCCGGGAGGGCCGGAGTCTCGGCCTCACCAGTAGCGGACACGCGCGGGATCGTCGGGGTAGCGAGCCTCGCGCATGTGGTGGGTGTCGCCGTCGACGCGCATCAGCGTGAGCCCCGTGTGCGCGAGGCCGTCCCGCGGGCCATAGACTGCGCCGGTATCGATGCAGTAGACATTGCCCACCACCCGCACACCGGCGCGCTGAGGGGTGTGGCCGACGTAGAGCCGGGCGATGCCCTCCACACCCCGGCGCACCTGCCCCAGGGCTCGATCGCGACCCCACAACGCTGCTTCGAGCGCATAGAAATCCTGCCTTTCCAGCGCTGCCACAAAGTTGCCCCAGAGCTGCCCCCTGGGCACATCACCGTGGACGATCCCTACTTTGCCGATGGTCGTATCCACCTCTATGGCCAGCGGCAGACGTGCGGCGGCGGCAACCAGCTCGGACTGGGTGGTCGGGGGCTCGTCGTAGAACCAGGCACCCCCGTTGTAGATCCAGCTCCGGGCGGCCTCGGGGTCACCGCCCGCCGCGTCCAGCATCATCTGTTCGTGGTTGCCGCGTATCGCGTAGAACCAGCTTGCCGACCAGTACTCCAACGCCCGCGCGCACTCGGGTCCTCGGTCGATGAGGTCCCCCACCGAGAGCAACCGGTCCCTCCCAGGATCGAAGTCCACATCATCGAGCAACGCCTCGAGGGTGACGAAGCAGCCGTGGATGTCACCGACCACCCAGTCGCGACCGCCCTGGTTCGCGGGCAGACGACGTATCGGATCGATCAGGTCCGGCATCATCTTCATGGCTGACCTTGGGCTGTCACGGTGGCTATCAGCGCGGCGCGCGTCTCGACGGTGGTGCCGACAAGCACCAACGTCCGAGCGCCGGATGGTCTCGATCCCCCGCCAGCAATGCCGTTCCGAAAACCTTCCAGGATGGCCGTAGCGGGAAATAAAAGAGGTGCGAGCGATGCACCGAGTCCGATGCACCGAAACCATCAATCACCGACGCACTAGTTGGCAACGCTGTCATGGTGGCAACCCACTGCGATTCACGTCGACTCTGGTGGAAACAGTACCAGACCTCGGCAACGCGGGTGTGTGTGCGTAGATAATCCAGATGCCAGCGTAGCGCTCCGCCAGCCAGATGACGACCCACCCGGGCCCCCACGCCGCCTGGGCCAAGCGCGCTGCCAATGTAGGCATACCAGCCGCGATCGAGCCGGACGGCGCCCAATCCACCGACGGTTACGGCTATTACCTGGTCCGCGCGCATGATCAAAGCATAGGTGCCAGGGTAGCGGCCGATAGCAAGTGTCGGGGACCGAAGGCTACCGCGACTCAATGGGAGGTCGATGCCAGTCGGGCGACGCACCCGGTGGCGATAAGATCCAGCGGCATTCCGGGCAGGGCATCAGGGCGACGACGCGCGATCGATTCGCCGTATCTTTTCCCCTTGTGGCAGCCGATAGAAGCGACGCAGCTCAGCCAGCGAGTCGTGGCCCGCATAATTGCGGCCATAGCGGTGCTCGAGCTGGCGGCAATAGCGGCCTGCGTAGCGGTTGGCATCGTGATAACGCGCCCGCTCCTCATCGCTCAGGGCGTCATCGTAGGCAACCCGATCGAACAGCCTCGAATGCAATCGTGGCGACAGCCGCCGTTCGCTCTGCGCACGCAGCAGCAATGCACTCAAGACGTACTTGTCCACCTCGGCCTGCATCTCCAACTCCAGGAGTGTCACCCCCTTACGGCGTCCGGCATTCCAGGTCAGGTAGACGAAGTGGCTGACGCCCTCTAGTGCCAGCAAGAATGCTTCGAGATTGTCCTCGTGAAGGCATTCCATGGGATTGTGGCAGTCGAGCCGATCGATCACCCCAGCTTCCAGATACAGAGCGATGTCGAGATTGTCCTGGTCCTGCTGTACCAGCAGCTTCTCCGGCACGTCACGAGCGCCGT
>CAZLYT010000268.1:0-5663 GCA_964563515.1 uncultured Candidatus Competibacteraceae bacterium
CGGGATTCATGCGCTACGTTTTCGTTATGGCCGGCGCGTTCGTGCCTTGGCTGCGGCGGTCGTTGCCGGCGAGCCGACGCAGACAGACCATCTGCGTCGTCCAGATGCTGACGCTGGTTGCCTGCATCGCACCGGTGATCACCAGGTCCTGGAGCGCAGCGGTCGCCGGTGTGGGCGCCGCGTTGCTGGCCTACTCCTTCGCCTCCGACATCGCCTGGCTGGCCCGTCAACGCAATAAATGACCTCGAGGATGGATGCCGATGCAAATCAAGAAGCCTGATGACCGAATTCCGACGATGCCTGCTCGGTGGAGCTGGGTGCTGGCGAGCGCCCTGGTCGCCGTCTCCGGCGTTGCCAGTGCCGAGCCCGAGCGCTACGAAATCGACCCGGAGCACTTGTCGGTGGGATTTCTGGTCTCCCATATCGATTATGCGAGGGTGCTCGGCATGTTCCAGGAGGTCGAGGGCTCCTTCACCTTCGACGAAGAGACCGGCGAGCTCTCCGACCTGCGAATGGCGATCTCTACGGATAGCGTCTTCACCGACCACGAGAAGCGCGATGAGCATTTGCGCAGCCCGGATTTCCTCAACGCCGCCGAGTTTCCCGAGATGGTCTACACCGCGGCGGGGGCGAGCTCATCCAGCGATCGAGAGTATCAAATCGACGGCGAGCTGGAGCTCCTCGGCAGCAAGCGCCCAGTGCCTCTGCAGGCCACTTGGAACAAGAGCGGCCGCTATCCCTTCGGCGGCGGCTTGCTCGGCGAGCCCCCCTACGCCATGGGTGTTTCCATACGGGGCAGCTTCAAGCGCAGCGAGTTTGGCATGACCTACGGCGTGGACAACGGATTGGTCGGGGACGAAGTGGAGCTCATCATCGAGTTCGAGGCACAGCGCCAATAGCCGGCCGTGGGAAACATTCACGTCCGCTACCCAGGACTGCTTACCGCCCTGCGTTGGGGGAGCCTCGCTGCAGCGCTGGTGCTCCTGGACCTCGCGCTCACCTTCCACAACGTTTGGCCCACGCTGTGGGTCACCAACCGCAACCAGCTTTCCATCGAGATCGCCCTGTTGCTGCTAGGGCTGGCCGCATACTGGCGGCTACTGGGACCGCCGTCCCGCCGCTTGGTGGTTACCTTCTCGGTGCTGGTTGCGATGTTGGCGCTGGGCCGCTACGCGGACGTGACGGCGCCGGCGCTGTACGGCCGGCCGCTGAACATTTACTGGGACAGTCAACACGTTCCGACTGTGTTGGTGATGCTGGCCCGGTCGATCCCTGTTTGGCAGGTGGTGACGGTAGTCGCCGCCCTGTTGGTGCTGATTGTCACCATCTACTGGATGCTGCACTGGGCATTGAGGCGACTGGCCCGCGGGTTGGAGCATCCCTCGGAGCGGCGGGTCATCGCCGGCGTCGGCGGCGTTGTCAGCGTCCTCTACTTCGCTGGGCTCGCCAGTCCTCGGCTACCCACCGAGTACTGGTTCTCGCTTCCGGTCACGCCCCTATATGTCCGCCAAGCGGGATTCATCGCGGATGCAGTGCTGGAGCGCGCCAATGCCAGCACGCTGCCACCTTCGCCGCCGGTCGTATCCGATCTGGGTGCGGTGACCGGGGCCGATGTGCTGGTGATGTTCCTGGAGTCCTATGGCGCCACCAGCTTCGACAATCCCGACTATGCCGCGGCACTCGGTGCGAGTCGCCGACGGCTGGCCGAGGCGGTGACGCATGGCGGGCGCCGTGTCGCCTCCGCCTTCGTTGAGTCGCCCACCTTCGGTGGCGCCTCCTGGTTGGCCCACTCCAGCTTTCTCGCCGGTATCGAGGTGGCCGATCCGGCCAGCTACGCGCTGTTGCTGACGCAGCCGCGGGAGACCCTGCTGCAGCGCTTCGCCCGCCATGGTTATCGAGCGATCGCAGTCATGCCCGGCTTGCGCCAGCACTGGCCCGAGGGGGCCTTCTATGGCTTCGACCGGATCTACGACGCCGACGGAATCGGCTACGCCGGCCCGGACTTCGGTTTCTGGCGCATTCCCGACCAGTATGCTCTGGCCAAGATCTATCAGGAGGAGCTTGCCGAGGCGGTGCGGGTGCCCCGAATCGTGTTCTTCCCGACCATCTCCAGCCATCTTCCGTTCCGGCCAACACCACCCTATCAGTCCGATTGGACCCGGCTGCTGGGCGCCGATCCCTATGACAGCGCCTCCTACCTCACAGCCATGGCGCTGACGCCCGATCTGACGCATCTCGGTCCCGCCTACGTGGACGTGCTGAGCTATGACTTCCAGGTGCTGGCCGGCTTCCTGGGCCAACACCCCTCCGCGGATCAGGTGCTGATCGTCCTGGGCGACCATCAGCCGGCGGCCAGCGTGAGCGGCCAGGGCGCGGTCTGGGAGGTGCCGGTGCATGTCATCAGCAATCGAGGGCAAATCATCGATCGGCTGCTGACAGCCGGGTTCAGCGAGGGCCTGCGGCCGGCACGACCCTCCTTGGGAGCGATGCACGAGCTCAACGAACTGCTGCTGCGGGTGTTTGATAGTGCCGGTCCGTAGCTCAACCGCGCTCAGAGAGCAGCGCGTAGACATCCCCGGAATCGCCCTCGGCGGGCATCGATGCGAGTCGAGCCCGCATTTGGTCGGGCTCCAGCCAGGCTGACTCCGTCAGGCGGTGGCTTTCGCCGGGGGACCAGTTGAAGCGGTAATCGCCAAGGGTGCCGAGGCGATCGATGCACTGCAGGCCGACCTCGCGGGCTGCGGGCAGATACTCGAAAGAGAGGGCCGGCACCGGCTGGCTGAGCCCCGCCAGCACCTCGGCCTCGTAGCCCTCCACGTCGATTTTGACAAAACTTGGTAGGCCGAAACGATCGATTAGAGCGTCCAGGGTGGTGACCTCAACTTGAGCGCCTGGCTTCCAGCTGACGCCGCGAAATGGGCGGCTGGCGCCGACCCGCGCGGTCCAGCTACGGGACAGGCTGCTGACCGTGGGGGTACGTTCGCTCACCAGGAGTGTGGCCGAGCCCGGTGCTGCGCCGAGGGCCGACGCCACGATTCTCACCTCAGGGTCGCGCCGGAAAAGGAATCTCAACACCCGCACAAGGTCGCCCTGGGGCTCCACTGCCACCACTCGCGCGCCCAGCCCCCGCCAGCAGCGCACTCGATTGCCGACGTGGGCCCCGACGTCGAAGCAAACCGAGCCCGGGCCAATGAACGGACGGTAGAGCCGAGCCAGTCGCCGCCGGCGAAACGGAATGCCGTAGTACAGCAGAAGCGAGCGGGTGATACCCAGCGCGCGATCCGCAGACCTCAATTGCCGCTCCCGCCGGCGCGGCTGGCAATCCATACCCCTCGGCGACCTATACACGGTTCGGACTCCAGGCAATGGCAGCTGGCAGGCAAGTTCATGCCACTACAGCCTAGTGCGGGGCGGCCAAAGTTCGCCACCTGCCGTTCCCTGGCCAGCCCCGCCGCCAAGCCCCGTCGCCCGAGACAGCGGATTAGCGAAGCGTAACCCGCTGTCTTCCATGTGCGGTTCGGACTGCCGCCCCGCTTTCCTAAAGCGCCCCCCTCGCCGACACTGTGCCGAGCAACCAACACCAATCAGGACCTGAATCCACATGGCGGGCGCCCGAAGGATCAACCCACCCGAGCTCCTCTGGCTCGCTATCTTCTTTGCCGTACTGCTGTGGTCGAGTATCGCCCCCAAGGACCGAACGGTTTGGTTTTTGGAGGTGGCGCCCGCCCTCGGCGCTTTGCTGGTGCTTGCTTTCAGCTATCGGCGCTATCCGCTGACGCCATTGGCGAATTGGCTGATTCTGGGGCACTGCCTGATCTTGATGGTCGGCGGCCACTACACCTACGCGGAGGTGCCGCTGTTCGACCAGATCTCGCAGCAACTCGGTTGGAGCCGGAACAACTACGATAAGCTCGCGCACTTCGTGCAAGGCTTCGTACCCGCGCTGGTGGCGCGGGAGATCCTGGTGCGCAACCAGGCGGTCAACGGCGAGGGTTGGCTGAAGCTCTTCGTGGTGTCCTTCTGCCTGGCCTTCAGCGCCCTCTACGAGCTCGTGGAATGGTGGGTGGCGCTGCTGAGCGAGCAGGCGGCGGATGCCTTCCTCGGCACCCAAGGCTATGTGTGGGATACCCAGTCGGACATGTTCATGGCACTGCTGGGTGCGTCGATCGCCGTGGTCACGTTAAGACGCCCTCACGATCGGCAACTGCAACGGTCTGCATGGTAGTCGAAAGCTGGCGCAGTCAGAGCGACACGGTAGCGGCGCCGATCGATTGCCGTGGTCTGGAGATTCGCAGGTCGGTCTATTCATGGTATGTCCTCAATTGCGCTCCTCGAAATCGGCTCTACTGCCCGCAAGCGACCGTGACCAGCAGCCGCTCCCAGCCTTTGCCGCTTCCGACCTCGGTCTCCTGAGCCATCTCCAGGGCACCCGGGTCGCAGGGCTCTCTGCTACGTTTGACTCGGAACTACAACACATCGCCCGACCCCTCCAGTGGGCTGAGGAGAGGGCAGTGCGAGGCCTGGCCGCCCGACGGGCATTGCCGTTGTCCAATTTCAGCCCGTTGAGGTGGATTGTGAGATCAGCAGGCCCAGATGCGACTCCCATACGGCGCACGACACAAGGACCACGACCACCATGACTACATCTCCCGTGGAAGCGATCGAGCGAGACCTCGCGGCCGGCAAGATCATCGTCATCGACGGCGCGACGGGCACCGAGCTCGAGCGCCGCGGTGCCGCGATGCACGAGAAGGCTTGGTGCGCAATGGCAACACTGACTGCCCCTGAGCTGCTTCGGGGGATACACGAGGATTACATTGGCGCTGGGGCGCGCGTGATCACCGCCAACACCTTCTCCACCAATCGAAACATGCTCCAGCCGGCCGGCTTGGGATCACGCTTCGAGGAACTCAACCGACGAGCGGTGGAGCTCGCCCGCCAGGCATGCGAGCGCACGGGCATGGTCGAGCGAGTTGCGGTGGCGGGCTCGATGTCGCACCAGTTGCCGATACTGGCCGGCGCCGACCAGCGCGATGCGCGCGTCCTGCCCGCTCCCGAGGTCGCCGAGTCCAACTTTCGTGAGATGGCCGACTTGCTGGCGGCGAGCGGCGTCGATCTGATCTTGATGGAGATGATGTCTGACCCGGAGTTGGCCAATGCCGCGATTGCCGCCGCAATAGCGACGGGTTTGCCGGTGTGGGTGGGGTTTTCGGTGAGTGCCGGAGATTCAGGAGCACCAGTTGCCTACGCCCGACCGGAGCTGGGCGCGGCCCAAATGCTCGACGGGATCTCCCTGGACGGGGTACGGGTGGCGGGAGTGATGCACAGCAAGGTGGATACCATCGCGCCAACGATCGAGCTGCTCAAGGCGCGCTGGTCCAGCACGCTGATGGCTTATCCGGACAGTGGTTACTTCAAGATGCCGCACTGGCAATTCGTCGACATCATTGCAGTCGACGACTTCGTCGCTTACAACCGGAAGTGGGTTGCCGCCGGGGTGCAGGTCATCGGCGGATGCTGTGGTCTGGGAATCGAGCACATTGAAGCGCTGACTGCCTCGATCTGAACCGGTGGCTCTTTCGCGTTGATTCCGCGGCTCGGGCCGCACAAGGTGTGAGGACGGATTTGGGCCTGCGAAACAGACTGATATTCGGCGCGAATTT
>CAZLYT010000269.1:0-6341 GCA_964563515.1 uncultured Candidatus Competibacteraceae bacterium
CACCGGCTCCAGTCGGATCTTGGACTTGAAAGGGAAGTAATAACGGATCACGCAGGCTTGGATGTTGTAGTTCAAGAGCACCGCAATCAGCGCGTCCTCGAAGGTCGGAACGATCACTGGCTCGTAGATGAACCGGCCCTCCGCACGGCGCAGTGAGCCCAGGTTGTTGCGCAGCGCCTGTTCGCGCGCGGTGCCAAGCTGGTCGACGATCAGCACCTCGAAGTAGGGGCGCGTGTAGTAGTCGCCGGCCGCGTCCGGGCTCTCCGGTGACTCGTCCTCGGCTTCGGTGTCCTCGTTTTCATCCGAGGATGCGACCGGTGGGAACTCGACGCGCTCACGGCGGAAGCTCTCGTTGAATGGGGCGCGTAGGATGCGTGCAACCAGAACGGCGAGGGCAGCGTGGTCGCCGGCCTTGAACAATCGACGAACCTGGAGCTGCCGATCCTTTCCTGGAAACGCCCAGTACATGACCACCGGCTCAAGGATTGTCAAGGCCTCGTTGATTGCCAATCGGATGGCCGCGGTACCAGCGCTGGTGTGATTCTCCGCCAGCCGTGCGCTGTAATCCCCCAGCCGTTGCCAGGTGTCAATGCGAAGCTGAGAGGCATTGTAATAGCGGCTGAGAGACAGACCGGTCTCATCCGCATGATTGGTCTGTTGGGTCATCGTCTCTGTTTTGTGGACTCGTTTATTCAGCCCTGAGCACGTAGATCAGCAGCTCCTCCGGAGCTGGGTCTGGTAGCCGTTGACCAGAGCGAGCGCGAGACGTTAGGGCTGCTTCACACGTGGTCGCGCTCGATTCGCTCGTCCCAGCTCCTGCTGTAGACCCGGGTGTCGCCCTCGTAGGCGTCGAGCTCCGCACGGACGCGGAACTCGCTGACACTGGAGGTCAGGACCGTGCGGGCGACGGTGCGAACCTCCCAGGAGCCACGCTGGAACCGCCTCAACCACAGGGTCTCGCCACGCACCGAATCGTACTCGTCGGCGCGGAAGAAGTAGGTCTCGGTGGCCCGGGTCTCGATCTCCAGGTCGATGTCCTCGATCCGGTAGGTGCCTTCGTCGTTGACCACCTCGAGCCGGGACTCATCCCGAACCAGGTCCCGAATCACCGTCCAGGACTGCTGGGTCGGCCGAATTAGGGTCTTCTTCAGCGGTGGTGCGGCCTCGGGGGGATCGAAGTCGCAAATGTCCGCATCCGCCGCCGCCGCCGGAGAACGCACCGGCAGAGCCAGCCGGCTACTGCCCCGATAGACGCTGAGCTGCACCGGTTCGGGCGGTGGCCACGCCAGCGGCCAGTAGACGGTCGAGAGCGACAGGCGGATGCGGTGTCCCGCCGGAAATCGTTGCGCGATCTCATTCATTCGCAGCTGCACCGAGTACCGCTGGCCCGGCTCTAGCGGCTCGGGATACTCACGACTGCTGCGATGGGTCAAGTTGAGCAGGCCGTAGGTCACTCGCGTGGCCTTGCCGTCGGGTCGCACGTCCGACAGCCGTGCTGCAACCATGGCGATGGGGCGGTTGGCTTCCAGATCGAGCTCCACGATGGGGGCACCCAGGATCTCCAGATCCTGTTCCAACCGATCGGTGTCAAAGATCAACGCGCCGCCGTCGTCCTCGCGCTGGTCGTGGGGCAGGTCGGGCGGAGCGCCGTAAGAGCACCACTTGCCGGCGAACAGGCCACAGCTCAGCGGGGACTGAACCCACAGCGGCCTCTGATCCGTCACGGTTCCTTCAGGTCCGAGCCGGGCGGAGTCGAGCTGATAGCGCTGGTGATCAATCCTCGGCGATGGCCATTCGTCCTCCACCACCCAGCGGCCCGGACGGTGGTCGTAGCGGGTGGTGGGAGGAACGCTGTCCTGCATCCACACCCGCAGCACCGGTTGGTCCGGGATTTCCGTTTGCTTGTCCTTTAGCCACTGATCCCACCATCTCACGACCTCTTGAAGAAAACCGCTGGCGGGCCCTGGCTGCCCCAGGTGTGGATAGAGGTGGCTCCAGGGGCCAATGAGGCCGTGGCGCGGCACCCGGAGGTTCGAGACCAGGCGGAAGACCGCATTGGAGTACCCGTCTGCCCAGCCGCTGACCGCCATTACCGGGCAGCGGATGGCGGCGTAGTCCTCGCAAATCGAACCGTGCCGCCAATAGCCGTCGCGGCGTTGGTGTCGCAGCCACTTCGCCAACCATAGCCCGCTGCCCTCCAAGCGCTGCAGCCACATGTCGCGCCAGCGCTCGCCCACCACCTGCGGGTCCGGCGGGCAGCTATTCTGGGACAGCATGTTGGAGGCCCAGGACAGATTGTCGCCGAGCAAGCAGCCACCCATGTGATGCACGTCGTCGGCGTAGCGATCGTCAGTGGAGCAAAGGGTGATGACTGCCTTCAGCGCGGGTGGCTGCAGGGCGGCGATCTGCAGGCCATTGAAGCCGCCCCAGGAGATGCCAATCATCCCGACCCGCCCGCTGCACCAGGGCTGGTCGCAGAGCCATCGAACGACCTCCATGCCATCGTCGAGCTCTTGCTGCAGGTACTCGTCCAGGAGCACACCGTCCGACTCGCCGCTGCCCCGCAGATCCACTCGCACGCAGGCGTAGCCGTGTCCCGCCACATAGCGGTGATGTTGGACGTCGCGCTGGGCGGTCAGGTCGTTCTTGCGGTAGGGGATGTACTCCAAGACGGCCGGGACGGGATCGTGCTCGGCGTCCTCGGGTAGCCAGATTCGGGCTGCGAGCCGGCAGCCGTCGGGCATGGGAATCCAAGTGTTGAATATTTCCCGAACTGGACGGGGCAGCGAATCGACGATTTTCACAACTAGAGACAATCTTCATGGCAGGGGCTTGAGCTCGAACGGTAACATCTCCCGGCAATCGAGGTCGTCACCCCCGCTAGCGAAGATCATTTCACTTCCGCAACGCGTGCCCACCACGGCCGAGCGGGGGATCTCTTTCCAAGGTCGCCAGCAGTTGCGGCAGCAAGACCTGAAACAGCCGTGTAGCGAGGGAGCTGGTGAATCCGTAGTCGCCAGCGGCAGCGCCTTGCACGTGAGCGGTGATGACGCCGAAGTAGCGCTCGTCAATGAAAAACACAAAGGTCGCGCTGCGGCTCACGAAGCGTTCGCCGCTGAGATGGCCGCGGTGGTCGAATAGCTTCTGCCGGTGGTCGCCAGTACCGGTCTTCCCGCCCACTACCAATGGCTTTCCGCCGGCAGTCTGTAGCCCGCGGGCGCGGGTGCCGGTGCCATTCTCCACCGTGTCGACCAAGGACGTGCGCAGCACCCGCGCCACCTCCGGGAGCAGCACCTGAACGCCCCGGTCGCGGTCCGGAGCCAGCACCGCCTCATGGGGCGTGCCGGCGCCGAAGCGCAGCCGTGACACGCGGCGAGTGGGGTAGCGCACGCCATCATTCACGATGACGCCCATGAGCTCGGCCAGCGCCGCTGGGCGGTCGGCGGACGCACCGATGGCGGTCGCATAAGAGGGCACCAGATACTGGAAGGGATAGCCCAGGTGCTGCCATTCGGCGTGGATTTCCTGGAACACTTCGCGCTCCAGCAGGCTGCCGATTCTCCGATCCTGTGCGTGTTTACGGTGGGTCTTGAAGAGCCAGCGATAGACCTCGAGGCGCTCACTGGCACTGGCACCGAGCACCTGGTCCAGACTCGCGGTGGGCTGATGGTGCAGGTAACTCACCAGCCACAGCTCCAGGGGGTGGATGCCCGCCAGGTAGGCACGATCCACCAGGTCGAAGCGCTCCGGCCCGTAGCTCTCGTAGAGCTTTTCCAGGTTCGAAATCGATGCGCTGGCAGCGGAAAGACGCTGCCGTACCACATCTACCAGCTCCGTCACCGTGAGTTCGGGCCTCACCGAGCGCAGCACCGTCACCACCTGTTTGGGGGCAAGCTTGACTCCGATCAGCAGCGCATCGAGCCGCTCATCCTCGTTCAAGCCGCGGTACTTGTTGTAGAAGCGTTGCAGATAGGTCTTGCCTTCGCCGTCGGCGAAGCGCTCCAGATAAACCCGGCGCAGTGGGTTCTCGGCGTCCTCCAGCACCCGCGCGCTGCCTTGGGGATCGCGGTAGCCGTAGTGCTGCACAAGATCCCGCATCATTCGAATGAACACCAGGTTGACCGAACGCCGGAAAGCCTCCGCCACCGAGAGTATCCGGTGGTCGTCGGCGTCATCGAAGTTGTGGAAGACGTGCAAGCCCTCACCGGTGAAGAAGCGCTCAGCGGGATTGGCCGAATAGCTTCGCTGCATGGCTTTCTCGAGCAGCCCCTGTGCTCCCAGGGTCGGCGTTTCCAGCAAGCGCTGGACGACCCAGGTGCTCAGCCGGTCCTTGGGGTGAAGGGGGAGGCTGCGCAGCGACTCGGGAGGTGTGCCCGCATACTGGCGGTGCAGCTCGCCGATGACCTGCAGGTAGTGCACCAGCGTCCTGAGCTTGGCCGTGGAGCCCAGGTCGAGCTTGACGCCCTCGCCCACGTTGAGGGGTTGATCCAGGTTGTCGGCCCGCACCCGCAGCCAATTTACGCCCTCACCGCGCTGATACAGGGACAGGCTATAGACCACGGCTCCGGGATCGCCGCGATCGAGCATGCGGGGTGCGCCGAGACCCAGCGCGCGGACAGTTTCCGGGTCGGCCAACGCCCGCAGCTGGTCGGTGATGGCCTCCTGCGCCCGTCCATCCACGCTGCTCTCCACGCTGAGGTCGAGGCGCTCCAGTTCGTACAGGCTGGTGCCGAGGAGGTTCGCCAGCGGTGCACGCACCACTTTGGCGGCGTGCTGGGTGAGCCGTCCGTTGCCAGGCTCGCCGGCATGGGCCGGCCGCAGCTGCAGCCCAATGGCCAGCGCCGAATCGCGCAAACGCTCGTCGATCACCGCGTCCCGGGCCAGCAGCCGCAAGTAGGCGTCGGTCTGCCGTACCAATGCGTCGGGGTCTTCGATCAGGTAGTAGCTCGGTCGGCGCTGGGCCAGCAGCAGGCTCAGCACCTGCCGAAACGCGGTCGCCCGGGCACCATGGTTGGCGCTGTCGGCGGAGCGCAGCAGTCGGTTGAGGCGCTCGAAGTCGGCCCCGTACCACGCTTCCAGGCCGCTTCCCAGTCCTATGATCTCACCCACGCCAGGGCGGGCGGCGAGCGGCAATGCGTTCAAGTAGCTCACCAGGATGCGTTGTCGTGCTCCGGTGGTGTCTTCGCCATCCAGGTAGGCGCGCAAGCTGGCCGATGCGATCTGCCGCAACTTGTCGACGGGTGTGCGGGTGACACCGTCGGGGCTGTGGCGCACCTTCTCCAGTTGGGTCGCCAGGGTGCTGGCGCCCGGGCTGCGATAGTCCGCCAGCGCCATTCGCAGCGGGTAGGTGGCGAGCGCCTTCGCGAGGCGGTCCCACTCCAAAGCGGGATTGCGCCGTGGGTACCGGGAGTCCAGCAACTCCCGATCCTCGATGTAGCTGAGCGCCATCGCCACCAAAGGTGGCACCGCCTCGAAGTCCGGATACACCCGTTTGGGATAGAGCGACTCGAACAGGATGTCGCCATGGCGATCACGAATTCGCAGACCCGCCTGGTCCTTTTCCGGATAGGGCAGGTTGAGCTCGAGCCGCGAGACTCGTGACAGGCCATCGGACCACCGGGCCTGGGCTTCGACCTCGAAGCCTGACTGGTCCAGCCGCCGCAGGAAATCGTCCATTCGGCTGTAGCCCAGGCGACGATCGTAGGGGCCGTCGGAGGTGCGGCCGTGGCGCTTTCCTCCGCCAGGCGTCACCTCAAACTCGATTTGCTCCGTCAGGCTGGCCAGAACTCGGGCTTGAATTCGCGAGCTGCGGGTCTCCCAGGATGCGAAGGCGAAGGTGGCACCGAGAACCAGGCTGCCGACGACCAGCCATCCCCCCCGTCCCGGCGCACGGGCGCGCTCCCGGGGGCGAGACCGGGGTTGCGAGACACCCTCGAGTGTGACGCTGTGCATCGCTCGGCATCCTGTTAATGGTGCGGCCTGAGAGGGACGCAGGCGGACCGGTCTTCTGTGCGAGGAGGGCTGAAGGCTCCGCCGGGCGGGCCCGTGGCGGAAATCGCGCAGACGGCGGCTAGTCGGGAATTCTGGGTCGCGCGCCTTGTCGGCGCTCTAGTACGGCTCAGACCGCTTGTGTGAGAAATCAGCGAGAGCGTGTCCGGCGCGGTGCCAAGGGACCATCAGCTGGGGACTTTTCTAATCTCCCCAACCGCGGGCGAAGGTCTACGCTGTAGCATCCAGGCGCCGGTCCCACCGATCCAGCGCCGGGACGGGCAATAGCGCGCGAGGGAAGCTCCCTAGCCCATGATGCCAGCCACACTTGAAGACCGGTCACCATGAGTGGC
>CAZLYT010000270.1:0-3974 GCA_964563515.1 uncultured Candidatus Competibacteraceae bacterium
TGCTGGGGACAACCCAAGCTGCTGGAGCACGCTGGCAAAACCGAATCCGTGTAGCAGTCCGAAGCCAAAGGCCATTGGCCAACGCGAGCCGGCGGACACCGGGCGCAGGTTGTTCAGGGCCACCAGGATCACCGACAGGGCAATGGCCGGCTCCACCAGCCGCGAGGGAGGAACCGCCCAGCCCATGACCGCCGCGGTCAGGGTCAAAGAGTGGGCCACCGTGAATGCCGTTACCAGCTTCACAACGGCGACCAATGCCGGCCGCAGGGTAGTCACTGGCTCCCACCTTCGTGCGTGATAGACGAGCACCGCCGGTAGTAGGAGGGTCACCAGAAACAGCAGGTGGTCGAGGCCAAGCCAGATGTGTTCCGCGCCGAGCGCCACATAGGCCGCGAAGATCCCCAACGACCCAGGCTTGACTGGCGCCAACAAGATCTCGTGTGTCGCCTGGTGGGCGCTCAGCAGGGCGTTGGAAAGCAGCCCGGCCCGGCTGTCCCGCAGCTCCAGGAACTGTCGATGTCCGGGGGAGAGACGCACCATGACCGGCACCGTAACGCTGAGTCGGCTGGCAGCCGCTGTGGCCTCCAGGCGCTGGCGCAGGTGAACACCGTCTTGGCCGTCTAGCTCTGCGGACGCCTTGATCGGAGACAGTAGCCTGCCGTTCGCCTCGATGCTGACCAAACTGGCGGCGAGCGACTCGAGAGCTGGTTGCGCTTGGCTCCACTCCGACCCCGACACCAGGCCGTCGTAGTCCCGATCCATGGCCACCAGGGGCTCCAGGTCGGAGCGGGCGAACCTCGCCTCGGTGGTGATGGAATCTCCGCCGAGGGTGATGTCGAGGCGGCTGATGCCGGGATCATGTGCCATCACCGCGGGTGAGGCGGCGATGAGCCACAGCAGCGTGATGGCCCTGAGCATGAGCGTTTTCTCTTTAACGCAAAGCTTGCTGGAGGTGGTTCGGTTCCGCCGCCCTGGGGGCGACGGAACCGGGTTCGTGGTTCAGTGGTGGCGGTGGACACGCCCGTTCTGAGGGGTGGGCTCGTAGGGGAAGACCTTGTTGAAGGCCATGTCGTTGTGATCGACGTTGTCGCCCACCGGACCCTGGATCACCGCTGGCAGGGACCTAAGGTCGCTCAGCAGGGCAGTGATGGCGATGTCCACCACGTCGTCACCGAAGCGTCGGCCATTGGGCCAGCCGCCGGGAATGGTACCGTCACCGAAGCCCACCGGGACCTGGCTCTTCAGAACGTCGCGGCCGAAGATCCCGAGCCGGGAGAAGCCCTCGTCGTCTGGATTGGTCGGGTGCCCCGAGCCACCCCCGGCGAGGCGAGCCCCGGCCGTGGAGAGATCCACCTTGATCAGGTCCGGGATGAAGATCGCGGCGATGTCGCTGCGATCGTTCTCGATGGCCGGGTTGAGGCCGCTGCCGGGCACCACGACGAGGTTCAGCAGCCGCGCCAGCTCAGGATTTTCGGCGTACTTGCGAAACAAGCGGTCGTCCTGGTCGGGACTCGTGCGGTTGTACAGGTCCTTGTCGGCGATGGCCACCAAGCCTTCGTTGAAGAGTGGATTGCCCTGTCGAGCCACCTGCACGAACTGTCCGAGCTGATACGACCGCCCCGCCCCGCCGTTTGCCAGCACGTTGATCCGCCGTCGTTCGGTGGTGGCGTATACGCCGGCGAGCTGCTGGTCTCCACCCAGCTCCGCCACGGGGACCTGAAGCCCGATGAAGTGCGTATTGAAGCCGGCCTGGGCGTCGACCCCCGGGGAGCGCAGCTGCACCAGGTCGAAGATGGCCTGGATATCGCCGTAGAAGCCGTCGTCACGCTGGCCGGCGAATGCGCGGTAACCACGCCGCAAGTTGGCGATGCTCTGGGCAGTGTAACGATCGAGCGCACTGGCATTGGCGACGCCATCCCTGGCTGGGCGGTTGCCGTCGTTGCGGCGGTTGTAGAAGGGGATGGCAATGCCCTGGTTGTTGGGTGGCACCATGCCGGAGCCGAGCACGGTGCGCTGGTTGGTGCGGTGGTCGTGCTTGGTCACGGTATAGCGCTGACGCAGATTCTGGCCTGCATCGCCCACGTTATTGATTACACCAAAGTAGGAGGGCAGGATCGTGGTCTGCTTCTGGTAGCGGGTATCGAAGGAGAAGGTATAGGAGATGGAATCCTTGCCGGCTGCCAGATCGTTGCCCAATGCGATGTGCAGCTGGTAGCGAACGTTGTCGTCGAAGTTGTACGCGTTCGGCCCAATGCCGGGCTCTTGGAAGGGATAAACGCTCAGGCCAACCACCAGGTTCTTGCCTTTCTGGCCCTCGCTTACGAAGGCATAGACATCGGTGGTGTTGGCGGCTGGATCGAGGGTGATCAGGGGCGCGTCCATGTGGCTCGAGGCGCCAGCAGTTGCGGCCCACGCCAGCATGGTGGCAGCGGCCGCGGTGGCGGCCTTTTGGCTGAGTTCGGTGGTCATGGCTTCTCCCAGGTAGGGTCAACGAGGGCGGTGCCGGGCAACGGTCCCAGCGACCGAGTTGCCCGATGCCGCCGGGGTGATGGCAACGCCCATAGCCTTGCCCAGCGCTGCGAGACGGGCCCGCTCGCTGGGTAGCAGAAGCGCCGCCTGGGCTCCGATTCGATTCAGCCAGGCGCGAGCTTCGGTGTCGGACTCGGCCATGGCGACGGCGTGAAAATGGAGACGGGGATCGACGATACCGTGGGCCAGGGCTGCGCTCAGGTGGCGCCGCGCGGCCTCGGTCTCACCAGCGGCGAATAGCGCCCAGGCCATGGCGTCCAAGGTGCGGGCGTCGCGGCGCTTGGCAAGCTCCCGGCGAGCCAGCGCCAATGCCGTGGCCGCATCGCCGGTCGTGGTCGCTAGGAACAGGGACAGGGTTCGGGGGTCCTCGACCGCGCCGCGGGCGATGAGCTCCCGCTCCGCGTTCGCGGCTTCGGGGCCGCGGCCCAGCACTCGCAGGCATTCGGCCAGCGCCCAACGGTACTCGGGCAGTGGGACCGCTTGCACCGCCCGTTGCAGGGGATCCAACGCCTCCTGAGGTCGATTGTGTCCAAGCAGCAGGTGGCCTTGCAGCAGCAGCGCGGGGGCATAGTCTGGCCGCAATGCCAGAGCGCGCTCTGCCAAGGCTCGGGCGCGGTCGAATTCACCCGACTGCCAGACGTAGCGTCCGAGCTGCACCGTGTACCAGGCGGCCGCTTCCGGCGTCCGGGCATCTGCGGCTCGAAGGGCCAGCTCCAGGACCTGAATGGCCCCTTGCAGATCGCCGTGGAGCCAGCGCAGCTGGGCTGCCCGGGCGTAGGCTTCGGGGCCGGGGCGAAGCGCCATCATCCGCTCATAGGCTGCCCGCGCAGCCCCGAGCTCGCCCTGTTCCAACGCCACATCACCCAGCAGCCCGTAGTCGTAGGAGAGTCCGCGCCGGACCACCAGCTTTCGGGCCACCTTTTCGGCCGCGGCGAACTGGTGCTGGTTGTGGAGCACGTGTCCGCGAAGCAGCAATGCCGCGGGGGTCTCCATACCGACCCGGTCCATGCACTCTGCCGTCTTGCCGGCAAGGGTGTAGTAGCCCGGATCCAGGGTGGCACGCGCCTGCGCCACGTACGCCCAGCCGAGCCGCTCCAGATAGGCCACCACGTTGGTGCCCTCGCGGACCAGGGCTTGCCAGCGGGCGATCGCCTGGTTCCGGTCTGCTTGCCCGCTGGGCGAGACCAGGACGATCCTGCACGACTCGGACTCCAAGGCCGCCGCCGGGTGTATTGGAGAGCCGTCTTGGGCTCCAACTGGTGGCAGCAGCACAGCCGACAGCGAGACGACGAGGAGCTTAGTGGCGAGCGAGGTCGGTGTGCGCATCTTTGTTCCGCCGTGTCGGAGTGGCCTTCCTGCAAGACAACTGCAGGTCTGTTTCCAGCGGTTACGGAATCAACGCGAGGAATGGATTCGCCGGTTGGGGTGATCCGGTGTTGGGGACC
>CAZLYT010000271.1:0-7912 GCA_964563515.1 uncultured Candidatus Competibacteraceae bacterium
GCAAATCCACCGCGATGCCCTGGAGCGAGCTGGACCACCGCAATGCCGACAGACCACCCGCCGCCATGGTCGCCACCGCTCGCCATGGGGCCTGTCCCCGCAGCCGCTCGCCAAGCCCGGCCAAAGTCCCCGGCAGCATACTTACCAACGCCGACTCACCGCGCATCTCGAAGCTGCCGCCAAGGCCTTCGCCTTGCTTGGAGATGTCAGCCGCGAGCCTTACCGCCTGCCCTTGCCACTGGGCTGCCACGTCCTGCGCCTGCAACCCGTCCTGGGTGAAGGCGACCTTGCCCTCCAGGGCCGACAGGCTGAGGCCCCAGTCCGGCATGCTCAGGGCCGCCTCCTGCAGCTCCACCGTGCCATCCACAGTTGCCCTGGGGTCCTTGAGTGGCAAGCCAATCTGCAGATCGAGCTCGGCGCCACCCAGGACCTCTAGGTCGGCCAGCGACCTTTCCACCGAGTCCGCCAAGGGGGTGGCCTGAAGGAAGTCCACCAGGGCCGGCAAATCCGAGCGGGAGATGGCGTCGATCTGCAAGGTGGCGTCTCGGTAACTGTCGATGACGATTGTTGCAGATGCCACTTCGACATCGAGCAGGCGGGCATCGGACACCTGGGCCTCGAACCCTTCGGAGCTGAAGGTCAGCTCCCCAACGAGCTGCTCCAAGCGCGGCCACTTGGGATCGAAATCGAGGATGCCGTCCTCTACGCCGAAGCGCACCAGAAGCCTCCCCTCGTCATCGCGAAACGGGAACTCCCGGGGCCGTCCACGAAACACCATTACGCCGGAGGGCACGGTGCCGGCAACCACCGCCCGCTCGAGCCAGTTTCGGAGCTTGGGCTTCATGATGCCGACCGGGTAGTAATCGCCGGCGCTGGCCGCATCCACATCGGTGAAGCTCACCTGCAGATCAAGATGGTCGAGTGCCGCCGCCGGACCTCCCTGGGCGGTGAGCCGCGCTCGCGCCGACAGATCGCGGTTAGAGACGGTCAGCTGCGGTGCGGTCAGGTTCCAGCCGCCGCTCACGCGACGAAAGTCCAGCCGACCATCGAGCCTCAACGGCGGAAGCGGCTGGCGAAACAGGCGCGGATAGACCAAGGCAAGATTGCGCCCGGTCAGGTCCACCGTCATCGTCTCGCCGTCACCACTGGCCCTCACGTCCAGGCCGTCGATTCCTGGAATGCCTCCAACCGCCTGCCAGGATAGATCCCGAGCATCCAGGTCCACTTCCAGCCGCCGGCGCCCGCCGTTCGTGCTCGCTTGCCAACTGATGGCAACGGATTCAGCAACACCGCGGGGCCGCAATGGCGGCACCACGGCTGCCCCAGGGACCAGCACCGGCAACCACGCGGCCGCCAGGCCGGCAGGCTCCAGGAGCAGTTCTCGACCCGCTAATCGCCACGCCTCGATGCCACGAACGGAGTGACTCAGCTCCGCCACCAGCGCGCCCCCAGCGTCCGCCCGGGGGCTGCCTCCCGCCAGCTGATCCGCGCTCAGCAACCATCCGCCTTCGGTGCGGCGGAGCGCGAAGCGCATATGTGCGCTCCCTGCCTCGGCGGTCCCGGACAAGATTCCGCTGGCTCCGGTCAGCTCGCCCGCGGCCAGGCTCAGCCACAACTCCACGTCCAGTCGTCCCGGCCCCGGAGCGGGTAAACCCAACAGCGCGGCCAGCGGCTGCAGCGCCACTCCCTCAGCCTTTATGTAAGCGTGCAAAGGCCAGCTTGCCGGCCGCTCCGGATCACCGCCGGGTGTGTCTAGAACCATGTGCAGTGCACCGCCCAGGCCGGCCGGGAGCTCGACATCCAATCCCAGGCGCTGCCCGTCAGGACGGTCGCGGAGACTCAAGGCGATGTCCTGAAAGATGACCCTGCCTTGCGGCAACGCCGGGTCGAGGAGTGTCACGTCGGCCTGGCGCACATCCGCGCGGGGCAAGCGCATGAGCCATCCCAACGCCGCCGCCGCTGCGCCGGCGGGATCGGCTGCCTCCATGCCCTCGCCGCCTACCAGCTCGAGTCGGCCCGAGGCCGTGCGTTGCACCGTCAACTGGGTATCCACCAGCAACAGCAATGATGGCTGCAGCCGCCCGGATACCAGACTGCGCAAGACGTTCAGCTGCACCAACACCCGCGCCACCTGGATTGGCGCCGCCGCGGGGCCCTCGATGCGTACCTGATCCAGGCGTAGCGCGGGACCGGTGGCGTGCCAAGTCAATCCCAGCGCGGCGACGCGTGCGCTCTTTCCGAGACGATCTCCCAACCAGGCTTCGAGCTCGGGCCGCATGTGGTCGCCGATGATCGGCAGCGCGACCCGGGCCACTCCTACCAGCACGCCGAGCACGATAAGCGCCACCGCCAGGGTGTGCCAGCAAACGCCAAGCACGCCGCCCAAGGCGCGTACACCTCGTGGCCCGCCCTCGTTGGGTGCATCGGGTGGCTGCGGCGAGGCTGCGGATCCCGTTCTCGTGGCAGCGGCTTCCGCTTTACATGAGGACGACGTCGTATTGCTCCTGGGTATATAGGGTCTCAGCCTGGAACTTGATTGGGATGCCGATAAAGGCCTCGAGCTCCGCGAGGCTGGTTGACTCTTCGTCCACTAGCAGATCGACCACCTCCTGAGAAGCCAGCACCAGGAACTCGCGGGCATCGTACTGGCGCGCCTCGCGAATGATCTCGCGAAAAATCTCGTAGCAGACGGTTTCCGGAGATTTGATGAAACCGCGGCCGCTGCAGCTACCACAAGGCTCGCAGAGGATGTGGCCCAGGCTCTCACGGGTACGCTTGCGGGTCATCTCCACCAGGCCGAGAGCGGACACGTCAGAGATGCTGTTCTTGGCGTGGTCCTGCTCCAAATGCCGCTCCAGCGCCCGCAGCACTTGGTATTTGTGCTCCTCGCTGAGCATGTCGATGAAATCGATGATGATGATTCCCCCCAGATTGCGCAGCCTCAACTGGCGGGCAATGGCTTGAGCGGCCTCCAGGTTGGTCTTGAAAATGGTTTCTTCGAGATTGCGATGTCCGACATAGCCTCCGGTGTTGACGTCGATGGTGGTCATCGCCTCGGTCTGATCGATGATCAGGTAGCCACCCGACTTGAGGGGCACCTTGCGTGAGAGCGCACGCTGGATTTCATCCTCGACGCTGTACAGGTCGAAGATGGGGCGGTCGCCACTATAGTGCTCGATTCGGGGCAGCATCTCGGGAACGAACTCGGCGGCGAAGCCGCGCAGCCGATGGAGAGTCTCCCTGGAGTCCACCCGAACCTTCTCCACTTCCACCCCCACCATGTCTCGCAGAATCCGCTCTGCCAGGGGCAGATCCTGGTGCACCACCGAGACCCCGGTCTCCTCGCGCGCCCGCTCACCAATCGAGCTCCACAGCCGCTGCAGGAACTCCATGTCCCGCAACAGCGCCTCGCGCTCGGCGCCCTCTGCCGCCGTTCGCACGATGTAGCCGTTGCGACAGCTTGCAGCCATGGCCTCGCTGACGATGCTCTTCAGCCGCTGGCGTTCGTCATCGTCCTCGATGCGCACGGAGACACCAATGGTGGAGGTGGAAGGCAGCAGCACCAGATAGCGCGACGGAATGGTGATGTTGGTGGTCAGGCGCGCGCCCTTGGTGCCCAGGGGATCCTTTACCACCTGCACCAGCAGCTCCTGACCGTCGCGCAGCAAGTCGCCGATGGCGACCGGCCGGGCCACATCCTCTATGCGGGCCTCCTCGTCCCAGCTCTTGCCGATATCGGATACGTGGAGGAAGGCAGCGCGTTCCAACCCGATGTCGACGAAAGCAGCTTCCATCCCCGGCAGCACCCGGGCCACCCGGCCCTTGTAGATGTTACCCACCAGCCCGCGATTGGAGGCCCGCTCGACGAAGACCTCCTGCAGAACGCCGTTCTCGACCACCGCGGTGCGAGTCTCTCGCGGCATGACGTTGATCAGGATCTCCTGACTCATCGTCCGCACCCATCAGGCTCGAGACGACCCGGCGGCTCGATTCCCACTGCGGTCAGTAGCTCCCAGGTCTCGTACAACGGCAGCCCCATCACTCCCGAATAGCTACCCTCCAGACGTTTCACGAATAGGGCTCCGATACCCTGGATGGCGTAGCCGCCAGCTTTGTCCGCAGGCTCACCGCTGGCCCAGTAGTGCTCGCGCTCGCGGGCCCCGATGTGACGAAAGAAGACCAGGCTCTCTTGCAGTCGGCTGTCCTCCCAGTGACCCCAGCGCAGCGCCACCGCGCTCAGCACCCGATGCCGGCGGGCGGACAACCGTCGCAGCATGGCCAGGGCGTGGTCCCGATCCCGAGGTTTGCCCAGAATCTCCTTGCCGATCACCACTGCGGTATCGGCGCCGAGCACTGGCCGCGGTCGGCGACGCCCCAACGCATTCCAGCCGGCTCGGGCCTTGGCCATCGCGACTCGTCTGACGTAATCCCCTGGACTTTCGCCGGCCGTGGGAGTTTCGTCCACCTCGACGCGAAGCCTGTGGTGTCGCAAACCGATCTGGCGCAACAATGCTTGCCGTCGGGGCGATGCCGAGGCCAAATAGAGAACCGGGACACGATGCTTTCTGGATTGGCCGCTAGGTCCCGCAGCGGCCGCCGGCTCGAGTAGCTCAGTCACGGTGGTATGGATGGCCGTTGATGAGACTCCAAGCGCGATAGCACTGCTCCGCCACCAGCACCCGCACCAAGGCATGAGGCAGTGTCAAGCGCGACAGCGCCCAGACTCGATCCGCGTCCTGCAGACAGGTCTGAGCAATTCCGTCGGCGCCGCCCACCAGCAACGCCACGTCCTGCCCCGCGCCCATCCAATCACGCATCCAGTTGGCCAGCTCCCGGGTGTCGGGCTCGTCACCATGTTCATCCAGCGCCACGACACGGGCACCTCGG
Source organism: uncultured Candidatus Competibacteraceae bacterium (assembly GCA_964563515.1). Classification (GTDB taxonomy): domain Bacteria; phylum Pseudomonadota; class Gammaproteobacteria; order Competibacterales; family JAHEDQ01; genus CAZLYT01. The sequence goes on from CAZLYT010000271.1 coordinate 4,888, forward strand.
GCCGCCCGCAGCAAGCGTTCGCCCTCCTGCTCGCGGGCGCGAGCGGGGTCGACACTGCGCCCCCTCGGCACCGCGGGCACTTCGATCAGGTCGAGCTGGCACTCTCGGGTGAGCCGTCGACGGTAGGTCTCGAAACCCTCCTTGACCCAGCCGGGTGCCCGTGTACCAACTGCCACCAGCCGCAGCCGCACGGCTAGCCCGGACCATTCATCAGGGATCCCAGGAAGTGGCGGAAATCGCGGCCACCCTACTGCGAGATTGGGCTTGCCCCGGTGGCGTCATGGGGCCGACCTGTGCTTCCAGGTGCGCATGCGCCGGACGCTCGCTCCGCAACCAGCGCCGAGGCTGCTCGAGACCGACGCAGCGACCTTGACTGCAACCGGCAGCCGACATACCGCCATCTAGTTGCCGCGCCGCCGAGCGGCGATGCCGGCATCCTCAGCCAGTGACCAGAGCTTCTCGAGATTGTAGAAAGCTCGGATCTGCGGTTGCATGATGTGCACGACCACATCGCCCAGGTCTACCAGTACCCACTCCGCGGCTTGCTCGCCTTCGACACCCAGGGGACGCACACCATGCTCGCGACAGCGTCTGACCAGGTTGTCGGCGAGTGCCTTCACCTGTCGGTTCGAGGTTCCGGTCGCCACCACCATGAAATCGGTGAATCCAGAGTGCTGGGCCACGTCCAGCACCACCACATCGACGGCTTTGAGCTGATCCAGGGCGTCCAGGACCAACGCTTTGAGTTCAGTTGCCTGCATGCGCTCCTCAGGGAACCTCGCCGGTTCCAGATTGGCTACCAGCCTGGTAGAGCCCGTGTCGCCTGATGTAGTCGTGCACCGAGTCTGGCAGCAGGTAGCGCGGACTGTGACCCGCGGCCACGCGCTGGCGGATGTCGGTTGCCGATATGTCGAGCTGGGTGATGGCTAGCACATGAATGCAGCCGGCGGGCTGCCGCGCAAGGTCTTCTGGCTCCTTGCTGCCGCATCGTGCCAGCAGGGTCGCAATCGGACCCTCGGTCGGAATTGAGGCGCCGGGACGGTGAGTCACCACCAGGTGGGCGAGCTCAGGGAGGCGTTCCCAGGCATGCCAGCTGGCGAGTCCGGCAAAGGCGTCCATACCCACGATCAGGCATAGCGGAACGTCACCCAGCTCGCTGCGAAATGTGTGCAGCGTGTCTACCGTATAGGAAGGACCCTCGCGGCGTAGCTCGCGATTATCGACATTGAAGCCGGGCTCCATGGAGGCGGCCAACTCAAGCATCGCCAGGCGATCGGCGGCGGTGGCCCCGGGGGCATCTCGATGCGGCGGCGTCGCGGCTGGGATCAGCTGCACCGAGCGCAAACCGATACGTTCGCGCACTTCCAGGGCAGCCCGCAGATGCCCAAAGTGAACCGGATCGAAGGTTCCACCCATGATCCCCACCGGTCCTCGATCATGGGGATTACGCCGCGAGCGTGACTCAGGGGCGGACGTGACCGTCACCCAGCACCACAAATTTCTGCGTGGTGAGACCTTCCACCCCCACCGGACCGCGGGCATGAAGCTTGTCGGTGCTGATACCGATCTCCGCTCCCAGCCCATACTCGAAACCGTCGGCGAACTGGGTCGAGGCGTTGACCATCACCGAGCTCGAGTCCACTTCGCGCAGGAAGCGTCGAGCCCGCGAGTAATCGTCGGTAACGATGCAGTCGGTGTGGTGAGAGCCATAGGTTTCGATGTGGTCGATCGCCTGGTTCAGGTCGTCCACCAGCCGTATCGCAAGTATCGGCGCCAGATACTCGGTGCGCCAGTCGACTTCGGTGGCGGCGGCGGCGGCCGGCAGCAGCGCGCGGGTCCGCTCGCAGCCACGTAGTTCCACGTTCTGTTCCTGATATAGGGTCGCCAGCTCCGGCAGCACCCGCGCGGCGATACCGGTGTGCACCAGCAGAGTCTCCATGGCGCCGCAGATGCCGTAGCGACGGCACTTGGCATTGAACGCCACTTTGACCGCCTTGGCCACATCGGCGCGGTCGTCCACGTAGACATGACAGATTCCATCCAGGTGCTTGATCACCGGCACCGTGGCCTCGGCACTGACCCGCTGGATCAGGCTCTTGCCGCCACGGGGGACGATCACATCCAGGTAACTGTTCATGCGCACCAGCTCACCCACGGCCGCCCGGTCGGTGGTCGTCACCACTTGTACCACGGCTTCCGGCAACCCGACCTCCACCAATCCTCGGCGAATGCACTCGGCGATGGCACGGTTCGAGTGCAGGGCCTCGGAGCCGCCCCGCAAGATGGCCGCATTGCCAGCTTTGATGCAAAGTCCAGCCGCATCGGCGGTGACGTTGGGCCGCGACTCGTAGATGATCCCGATGACCCCCAGTGGAACCCGCATACGACCGACCTGGATGCCGGAAGGACGATAGCTGAGGCCGGTGATTTCTCCTACCGGGTCGGGCAGGGCGGTGATCTGACGCAGCCCTTCCGACATGGCGGCAACGCGGCCGTCGGTGAGCGCCAGGCGGTCCAACAGGGCCGGCTCCAGAGTTGCGCGCTCGCCGGCTTCCAAGTCGAGCCGGTTGTGCTCGATCAGCTCGCGCCGCGACTCGTCGATGGCATCGGCAATGGCCGTGAGGGCGGCGTTCTTGAGACGGGTTTCCGCTGCTGCCACCACCCGAGCCGCAGCGCGGGCAGAGCGCCCAAGCCCCTGCATGTATTCGGCAACCGACATCGACGATTGCGCTGTCTGTGCTGTCATCATCTCTTACCGTGAATTGGTCAGCGTGTTGCGACCCGCGATCGCGAGGGTCAATTGTAGCAACTCGTCCCAGACCGAACCCGCTTCAATGCCCTTCAATATCCGATCGATCCGAGCCGCCTGCCGCAGCAGTCCTGCCCACCCTGCGCCATCGTAGCGGGGCAGTGCCCGCCTTAGCAGCGGTTGGCGCTGGCGCCACACTCGGTGCCGGGAAAACACCGCTTCCAGCGCCAGGCCCTGGGCATGGTCGCAGGCCATACTGGCCAATCCCCGCAGCTC
>CAZLYT010000272.1:0-9674 GCA_964563515.1 uncultured Candidatus Competibacteraceae bacterium
GACCGCCCACGCAGGCACCGAAATCCGCTTGTCTGCTGTCGAGATGGGAAACTTGGCCGGGGCTGCAACGGGCGTCGCCGGTGATACGCAGCACCCCCGGGTAGGCGGCCGGATAGACCGCCTCACCGCGGGCGGGGGTGCATGCCACCAAGGTCGCACCGGCCGCAACCGCCCGCTCGCAGGCCTGGCGCAAAACCGCTCTGTCCTCTCGCAGACCGAAGCTGAGGTTGACCAGGGTGGTGTCCCGCTCGATCAACCAATCGAGGCCACGAGCCACTGCTCGAGCGCTGCCCGGACGGCGCCCGTCGAACACCGCAGCGCTCACCAGGCGGGGCGCGAAGTGGCCGGCCAGAAGAATCTCGGCGATCGCGTCGCCGTGCTCCGTGGTCAGCACCTCTGAAACGAACCGGGCGGCACCAATCACATGGCGCGCGAAGCGGGTGCCCAGCGCCGTGTCCAGTAGACCGATCGCCGGCGCAGCACGGAGCCACGGCGGGCCACCAGAGAGCTTCAGGTCCCGCACTGCGCGATCCCGCTGCTGGCCATCAGCCGCAAGACTCCATCCCGACCCAGCATGGCACTGAGATGGGCAGCACCGGCAGCCGCCGGCCGGTGGGTCACCACGATCCGTGTGCGGTCGTGGAACAAACGGTCCAGGCTGGCGACGATATCGGCCTCGGTGGCGGCATCCACCGCCGAGGTGGCCTCGTCGAGCAGCAGCACGCGAGGGTTCTGCAGCAGAGCACGGGCAATCGCCAGCCGCTGGCGCTGACCGCCGGAAAGGCGCGTGCCCCGGCTTCCGACCTGGGTCTGGTAACCCTGCGGAAGACGCTGCGCAAATTCGTCCACTTGCGCCTGTCGCGCCGCTGCCAGGACCTCCACCTCAGTGGCCTCGGGGCGCGCATAGCAGAGATTCTCGAGCACGCTGCCCGCCAGCATCGGGGCATCCTGGGCCACCAAGGCAACCGCGCCCCGCAGCTCCATCAATCGCAGCTGCCGCAGGTCCACGCCGTCGAGCTCGATGGATCCCCGTGCCGGATCCTGGTAGCGCAGCAGCAGATCTATGAGCGTGCTCTTGCCGGCGCCCGAGCGCCCACTGATCACCACCTTGGCGCCTGCCGGCACATCCAGATCAACGCCTCGCAGCACCGGCTGCCCGTCGCCGTAGCCGAACTCAACCTTCCTCAGTACCAGCCGCCCGCACCCTCTCGGCAGCGCCACCGGCTGCGCCAGCTCGGTCACCGCGGGCTCGGCATCCACCACCTCGGCCACCCGCGCCAGGCTCACCCGTGCCCGCTGCGCCGCCACGTACAGGCCCAGCAACGACTGCACCGGCCCGTTGGCCCGCGCCAAATAGGCGGAGAAGGCGATCAGCGTACCCACCGTGAGGCGGCCGTGCAGGGCCAGCCAGCCGCCGGCGATGAAGACCACCGCCGTGCTCGCCGCGGTCAGCAGCCCCGGCACGGTGGCGGTGACGTGATTGACGAGCTGCAGGCGTAAGCTGTCCTGGCGGAAGCGCTCCTGCAGCGATTGCAGGCGGTCACGCTCGCGGCTCTCGGCGGCGCTGGCCTGGATCAATCCCACGGCGCCCAGGCGCTCCACCAGGAACGCAGTCATGTCGCTGGCGCGCTCTCGTACATCGCGAGTCAGGCGCTCAACCCGAGGCCGCATCCGGCCCAGGAACAGCAGATTCAGCGGCAGCAGCACGAAGGCCAACACGGTCAGCGTTGGGCTCAGGTAGAGCATGAACGCCAGGCTACCCAGCAACGCGATGCAGGCATTGAAGCCGCCGAGCAGGGTGCCCACCGAGAAGCGCTGCACCTCGGCGATGTCACCATCGATGCGGGCGATGAGATCGCCAATGCGAGTGCGCGCAAACCAGCTCGGCGCCTGCGCCAACAATCGGCCGAACACGTGTCCCCGCATCGCATTGAGAATGCGGGCCGATACATCAACGTAGAGCCAGCGGTTGCAGCCGCCGAGCAGAGCGGAGACCACAGCGGCGGCCAGCATCAGGGCGCAGGTCTGCCAGATGACTGTCATGTTCTCCGCCAGCAGGCCGTCGTCGATCAGAACTTTGGTCAGGAAGGGCTGCAGCAGCGCCACCGCCGTGCCCGTCAGGGACAGACAGAGCACGAAGACCAGGCGTCGTCGGTGGGGCCGGACGAAGGTGAAAAGCCAGCTCATGGGATGGGCCGAACCGCCGACCGCCGCCTCCCCCGGCGCCGCGCCCCAGTCAGCGCTGGATCATCCGTAGCGAGGCCAGCACCATGTCGGCGCCGCCAGGCATGCGAATCTCGCCGAGCTTCTCCAGGCTCTGCGAGTCGTACACGGCGATATCGTCCATGGTGCCGCCCACATAGATCTCGCGACCGTCGCTGGAGACATTGGCCGCGTAGTAGGTGTGGTCCAGGTTGATGCGCTCGATCAGCTCACCCCTCTCGACATCGATCTTGGACAGGGTGGTATAGACCCCGTAAGCCTCGTTGCGGCGCTTTGGATTGATCACGCTGGAAAAGATGATCGCAGAGGTATCCTCGAAGTCCCGAGCCTGCATCTCGCCGCTGTTCAGGTCCAAGGTAAGCATGCCGGTCTGATAGGCGGCGGCATCGTCCGGACTGAGATCGGTGCGAACGGCGTAGTAAGGCGTCGAGAAAACCTGGGCCTGCTCCCACTGAGGCCACACGTCGAGCACGTCGGGCTCACCGTAATTGGGGCGGTTCCAGTGGCGCAAGCCGAGGGACTCGATCTCGGCGCCGGTCATCGGGTCGAGGGCTACGATGTCCCAGCCAATGGCATAGAGCTTCTTGCCGTCGCTGGAGCTGCTCAGGATGGCGGTGCGCCGGGGCGCTTCGAAAGTCCGCACCGGCTGTGCGCCCAAACCGTCAGCGGTGTCGAAGACCGCGATGTAGGTGTCCTCCACGTGATACTCGCCGAGGCCCAACCGCACCGGCGACTGGAACACATAGAGCTCCTTACCGTCCGGGCTGATATCCATGGCGAAGGTGGCCTTGACCCGCCGCTCCTCGGTGGAGAAGTCGGCCCGGAACACCTGCTCGCCACTATCCAGGTCGATACCGGCCACGCTCTCCCAATGGTTGACGATGGCATAGGCGACCCGGCCATCGGGTGACGGCGTGACGGTGAGGATACTGGGACCAGCCTCGGGAACGGTGTAGGCGCGCTCGACCTTGCGTGCCGCCGGATCCACCAACACCAGCCGGTTCGGCTTGACGCCGGTTAGCAGGTAATCCTTGGCCAGCGCCGGAGACGTTCCGAGCATAGCGGCGAAGAAAAGGCCGGCGACGGCGAGGGGATGGCAGTGTTTATTCGCCACGGCTGCCGCCCCGCTCTACTTGCTGCCCTTCGGAAACACCGACTGCAGCTCGCGCCAGTCGCGCTGGGCGGAGTCTGCGCCGGTGTTCCAGTCCGGGTAGGTGTTCAAGGTGTCGGGCACCTGCGCCGGCCACCAGCAGGGGTCGGAGCAGCCATAGAGATCGGCCTCCATGGGTTGGCACAGACTGGCCACGCCGCCGAATGGATCCACCTCCCAGCCAGGATCCAGGGTGCTGGCACAACCCGCCACCGTCGCCATGGTGTACACCTCCTCGGTGGCGCCCTGCTCAATCGCCTGTTGCAACAGCTCGGCCTTGTCATTCAATGGCTGCAGACGCTTCACTGGAGGGCCCTCCTGGGTGTGAGGTGGGTGTCGAAGAAAGCCGGGTTGTGCGCCCGAATCCGGGAGTAGACGCCGATTCCGAAGTCGACCCAATCCCGCAGATGATCACAGTGATGATAGGTTGGGCGTAGCGGATCGCCGTCGCGGGCATAGGACTCGTGATAGCAGCCGCCGGCGCAGAGGTTGCGAATGCGGCAGCTGGCGCAACCCTTATCGCTGCGGTCAGCGGCTTTGCTCAGAAACGCCCCCAGCCTGGGCTTGTCGATGCCGTTCGCCACGTTGCCCCAGGTCGGCAGGGCGGAGCCGGTGAAGCGGTGGCAGAGGTGCAGGTCGCCGGCCTTGTCCACCGCCAGCATCCCAACGCCAGCGCCACAGGGCAGCACCTTGCGGGTGCCCTGATGCAGGTCGGTCATGAGCTGGTGCAGATTGGAGAAGCCGGTGTTGTGTCCCTGCAGGGCAGCCGCCAGGTAGTCCTCACCCAAGGCCTTCAGCTGCCGATAAACCTCTCCGAGCTCGGCTCCGCCGAGGTTGAACAACGCCACCTCGTGGCCGGTTACCGGGGCATAACCCACCTCGAAGAAGCCGAGCTCGTCGCGCAGATGGTGGTGGATATCCCTGACCTCGCCGTGGCCTCGGGCCAGGGTCACGCGAGCTCCGACTGGTCGCGACCGGTAACGCTCGAGCAGCAGCCGCGCCTTCTTGGCCACCACCCCATAAGTCCCCTTGCCACCGACGGTGCGCCGGTGCCGGTCGTGGATCGGTCCTGGGCCGTCGATGCTGACGGCGATGCTGAAGCGGTGGCGGTCGAGCCAGTCGATGGTGGCCTCGGTGAGCAAGGTGGCATTGGTGGTGAGGGAGAAATCCACCTGCACCCCGACCTTGGCGCAACGCCGCTCGGCGTAGTCCACCACTTGGCGGATCAGAGGCAGGTTGGATAGCGGCTCGCCGCCGAAAAACACAACGTTGACGCGGTGCCGACCCTGCCCCTCCCGCAACAGCAGCTCGACCGAGTTGGCGGCGGTGTCGAAGTCCATCTTCTCGCCCTGGGCCGGCGTGGCCAGATCCTCCTTGTAGCAGTAGCTACAACCCAAATTGCAGCCGGTGTTGACGTTCAGGACCAGGGTGCTGAGGGGGTAGTGCTCGATCTGCAGCGGCACCCGATGCGGCTCCACCACCGGTCCGCAATGGCTTAGGATCCCTAAATCCAGAAACTCTCGCAGCGTGTCCACCACCTCCTGGCCAGGGTAGCGGCCGTCGAATCGCTCCCGAACCGTCTCGGGGGTCACTTGGTCGTGCTCTCGGAACAGATCGAGCAGCTCTCCGCCGAGGGGGTCCAGGCGGAACAAGGCGGTGGTGGGGATGTGAAACAGCACTCGCGCCCCGTCCACACCCACCTCGTGGCAGAGCTCTGGCACCAGTCGAAGAGGCTGCATCTGCTGCGCGCTCCGGTTCAGCGAATGGGGGGATCGTTCCAGCGCTGCACGGTAACCACCAGGTGTCCGCTAGCCTCGACCTGGCGCTTGCCGTCGCTGACCCGGGCCTTGACCAGCAGATCACCCGCATTGTTGGTGCTGAACGGTCGCGCAGGATTGAGACCGGCGCCGGCCGGCACGAACAAGCCGCTGTCCTCAATGGAGCCCGTGAACTCGGCGTCGCTCAGGGAGGCGGCCAGCTCGTTGGCGTTCTCCACTGACCATTCCGCCGCCACCGGGCCGATGCGCAGGTCGTCGGCCGTCCCGGTTTCGCCGTCCGGCCCGTTGGCGTAGGCGATAGCGTCGAACTGCGCCGGCACCTTGGGTATCGGGCCGCCGTTGTTGCCCACCCTGGCGATGGCCTCCGGCGGCTCCACCCGCACCGAGTCGATCCGCTCGTACACCACCAGGTCGGCCTCGGAGCGGGCACTGCCCACGGCCACCGGTCGCGACCCAGGAGCCGCGTCCGCCGTCGCCTGCACCTCCACGCTGATGGCGTCCGGGGAGCTGGCGACGGTCCGCAAGACCTCAACGCCCGCGCCGAAGGCAGGCGCGCCCCTCAGACCCGCTCCCACCACGGTTATCAGCGCCGTTTCTCCGGCTCGCAGCTGTCCCGGCACGGCATCCAGCACAACCGGATTACGGTCCTCTCGCACCGCGACCAGGTCTCCGCCAATCACGTCGGTGGTCGCATCGAACCAGCGGCCCGACAGGCGCCCGCCACCCTCCGCGACGCTGAACACCTGATGCACGGCGCGCCCGCCGATGTCCATGCTTGCCCGCCACTCGTGCCCGCTATAGAGCACTGCCTCGCCAGTGCCCACCACCCGGGTGCCGTCGGCGTACTCGAGTCCCATGCTGAGGCGATAGCGGTCATCGTCGCGGAGCTCCACCCGCAGACGGCCGCTATAGTCACCGATGCCGGGCTGCCGCCCCGCCACCCGCCAGCTTCCGCTGAGATCGGGTGGGTCCTTGGCGGCCCATGCGTCCCAGAGCTCCATGTTCAGCGGGTAGTGCCGGGTCAGCAGGTCCTTGGTCTCGGTAGAGGCGATTTCCCACCAATTGCGGTCACGCCCCAGAGCCTGATACTCGATGGTTGGCCACTGGCCCAGGTGGAAGTGCACGTGGCGCAGCCATTCGTCCTCGCTGCGGCGTTGCAGTGCGGTGCGGGCGTAGCTGTGGCAGCGGGCGCACATGACGCTGATGTGCTCGTCTTCGGGCGTCTCCACCACACCCGGACGTCGTTCCAGCACATAGCGCCAAGGTGCCGCCTCCTCCGGGGTCAGGCCTTGGGTGTCGGCCAAATATTTGGCCAAGATCACCTGCTCGTCATCGGTGAGCTGGGCGCCGTGCAGGTGGGTCATTCTAAACAGCGTCATGACCCAGCCTTCCGGCGTCTTGCGCTGCTCCGATACACGGTGGATGCCGCCGTTGTCGATTCGCGGGTGACAAACGGCGCAGCGCGCCTCCAGGATCTCGTTGCCATCGGCGCCGAACCCCGTGGTGGACCATCCGAGCCCAACCCCGACTAACAGCAAGCTCGCACGCAGGAACGACTGCCTCATCGTTGCCCTCCCGGCGCAGTGCGGTGAACGAAGCGAGTCGGAACGCAAGGCCCAGGGCCACCAACGACGTAGACCTGGACCCTGGAGAAGCGTAGACGAGCGCAACACTATCTTCACTGATGCGTCGAGACCGAATACTTCAGACCGAATACTTCACCAGGACAGGCCATGGCTCGGCAGAATCCGCTTCGGTCGACGTCCTTATGCCGCCCCGCCGGGTGTCAGCAGCTCGGACGCCAGTTGCCCCCGGGGGCTGATGAGCCGGCGGCTTTGCAGCCACGTCAGGGCTCGGCCCACGTCCTCGACCGGTATGCGCAGTGCCGCCGCGGCGCCGTCCACGCCAGCGAGTCCAGAGTCGCCGAGGGCCAGGCGCAACAACGCCACCAGCGGTACCCCTGACACCTCCCAGACGCCACGCGGGAACTCCGGGCTCACCAGCACCTCCCGCAGCTCCACCAGATCGTCGATGGCCACCGGGCGCTCGGCCACTCGGAGGCGATCGAGCGCTGCGGCGGGCGCCTCGACGCCATTGGCTCGTTCCTGCCAGAACGGCGCCTCGACCCAGCGCTGTTCCAGCGCATAGAATTGCCGCCCCTTCACCAACATGCGCTGGTAATCGGCACCCACCCGATCCCGATAGAAGCACTGGGCAATGCGGTCGCGGTCGCGCCGTCGGATCTGCGTATTGATCGTCACCGCCAGGGTGAGGGCACCACCGACAGCCTCGAAGATGCCGTGCCCGGCCAGGGGATCGATGGTAAGGACGGCCTCGCCAACCCGGCTCAGGCAACCGTCGATGGCGGGATCGCCGCAGCTGGTGCCGGCATCCCGGACCTGCAGCCGCCCCACCGGCTCCAAGCCCTCGACCAATACCGAGGCGGCACCGACCCGTTCCAGGATTGCCTGATAGCGGTTCTCCAGCCGCTCTCCCGCGGGCAGTGCCGCTCGCTCCAGCGACTGGAAGAATTGCAGCATGGCCGCCCCCTGGTGGCAGGCAAACCAGAACCAGCCGTTCTCATAGGTCCCGATCCGGGTCTGGGACTGCCCCGCAATACCACGCCACATGCGGCCGATGGCTACGGTGACGGGCCCACGCCGGAGCCGCAATCCATAGCGCGGAGCGCGCCGACCTCTGGCCTCCACCAGCCGTCGCGCCCATAGCTGGCGGCGGCTGCCATCGGAATCGCGCCATGGCAACAGCCAAACGTCATCGTGGCGCAGCGGACGAGCGGCGCGACCTACGTGCACCCTCACACCCGCGGCGCGAGCATCGTCGGCCAAGGCGCAGTCGAAGCGCTCGCGGTCGACGATGTGCTCGCGGTTGCCGTCGAACTGCTCTCCGTTCCAGCTAGCGCTGCGCTGCACGCGAGGCCCCAGGGCACTCAGGGCGCGCACGCAGCCCGCATGCTCGAGCCCCTGTACGGCGCGCTCCGCCAATCCCTCGAAGGCGGGAAAGCCGCGGGGCATCATCACCATGCCAACCTGGTGACCCATGCGGGCGAGCTCTCGGCTCACCACCACACCGGCAGGCCCGCCCCCGACTACGGCGACGTCGTAGAGCGACTCAGCACGCGGCGGCGAGGGTGTCGGCATGGGTCAGCTCCAAATACGCTCTCGCACGACCGCAGTGTCATTGCAGACCGACTTCCGCCGAGGCCCCCGGATCCCCAGGCTCCGACATCCAGCCTCCCCGGCCGCCGTCAGTGCGCAGCTCCCCTCGGACATCAGCTAAGTCATCGTCTAGGCGACAATTAATGGGTACCCAAATTCGCCTTGGCCGGCATTTGTAGGACTGGCACACGCCGCGATGGGGCGCAACGCGCCCCTTCTCTGGCCGCGGCGAACGGGGCGCGCTCGCGCGCCATCGCGACTGGCATCGCTGCTACACCCGACTCTTGCTCGCTGCGCGCCAGGGCGCCGCCCAAGAGGCGGGGAGCAATCTCCTACCGCAACCTGCGAAGGCGCCGTGGCGCGCGCCATTAGTGAGCCTTGCTCTTGTAGACGTGGGTCGAAATGGCGTCCATCAGTGGTGGCGACAAGCAATCGTAGGGCTCCAACCCGAGCTCCCGCAACCGTGCCCTGATTCCCGCCATCTCATCTGGCGGCGTCCCGGCCTCGATCAACGACGACACGAAAGCCGCAAACTCGGGGGGTGACCAGCCTTCATCACTGGAGAGCTCGGTGTGAATAAAGTCGAGACCGTAGAAAGGATGGCTCTGGTCCTCGATGCGGCCGTACATATGCGTGCCACATTCCTTGCACGCATAGCGTTGTATCGCCTGGGTCGCATCTAGGACTTCCAGCTTGTCAGCGTTGGCCGTTACGTTGAGGTTATCGCGCGGCACTACAGCAACCTGGGAAAACAAGGCGCCCTCGGGTTTCCAGCATTGGGTACACCCGCATACATGGTTGTGCGCCGATTGCGAATTCACCCTGACTTCCACGGGATTACTGCTACAGCGGCATCTGAGGGTGCCTCCGGACAACCCGGGTTTGGCTGGTTTGATTCCATTGTCAACTGCCGGATGTATGGCAACTGTACTCATGCTTCCTCTCCCACTCAGTATTTGTTTGGTGGCGTCCGTTTAAATGCCGCAAAGTGCTGGATGCAAATGCGGCTGAAACGGTCGAATCAATCTCCAACGCCCTCTTAGAACTCGGCGGCGCGAAGTTTATAGGTGCATTCTAAGACCGCTGCCGCAGGCAATCAGGGCTGGCCTAAGCGTAGGAGACTGGGCGGATTTTCACCACTTGGTGCCACCGATTGCTGGAAGCGTCAAACAAAGTGCGCCGAGGCAGTGCGGCAAGGTCGACACACTTTGCATGAGGCGCTACTCAGAAGCCGCATCCGAAGGCGGATAGGTGGCCACGCCAGGTGCCGCCAGCGGAGTTGGCGCCGCCTGCAACAAACTGTCTCGCTGGAGTGGCCCGGGGCACATCGAGCTGACCGATAGCGCT
>CAZLYT010000273.1:0-20985 GCA_964563515.1 uncultured Candidatus Competibacteraceae bacterium
CTCTACTACGATTCCTTCGAATATTCCTCGGACACCCTGCGGGCGATCGGCCAGGGCTGAGGCCCAGAGTCCCGATCCCCGGTGAGACGCTGTTGGATCCGTAGGAGCCGCACCGCTAGATCAGAGCAGCCTAAGCGGGTCTTGCGGCCCCAGCCTCCGGTGTCACATCGGCATCTGGCCGGGTGCTGACTCCCTCGCCAACAGGCGCTTCCAGCACCGGGGTGGTAGAGGCGAGCTCCTTGCCGGTGAGCAGCACCAGCCCGCGCCGGTAGCAGAGCTTGGCAGCCTCGGGCTCGTCGAGCTGCTCCAGCAGGCTACCAAGCTCCTGAAAGGCATCGGGACTTGGCCGCGCTGCGACGCTGGCTTCCAGATAGCTTCTCGACTTCTCCCAGAGATGATTGCGCCGGGCAATACGGCCCAGGGTCAATAGCAGACGGGAATCGCCTTCGTGGCCCCTGAGCCAGGACTGTGCGTTACGCAACTGCAGCTCCGGATCGCAACGGGTGATCTCACCGTAGGCCAGCACCAAGCGCGGGTCCCATTGGGTGATGATTGCCTTGCGCACCAACTTTTCGGCTTCGGATCCCGCATCTTGGGTCTCTAGCTGGGTGGCATACTCCACCACCAAATCGGGATCGTGGCGCAGATGTCTGGGCACGTCGCGCCATAGCCGCCGCAGCTCCTCGAGCCCAGCCTTGCGAGCGTGCAGCGCGAAACGCTGCAGCACCACGCGCTGCTCGAGCTCGCGAAATGCGCTGCCTTCGACCACACCCCGCTTTCTCAAATCGGAAAGAATGCCGTACATGCCCTCCCAGTCCGCCAGCTCCAGGTACAACGCCTTCAGCTGGGACAGCACTTCGGGATTGCGCGGATTGCTCGCGCGCAGCTTCGACAGCTCGGCCAGCGCCTTGTCACGCTCGCCGTGTCTGATTTCAAATTCAGCGCGGGTCAAGGCTACGGCAGCGTTGCCGGCCGCCTCGCCTTGGCGGCTGGCTTCACGCAGGTATTGGTCCCGGCGCAGGCTGTCGCCCTGAGCCTCGGCGGCACGGGCCGCACCCAGCAAGCTGACCGTCGGCCGCGAGTCGTAGCCGGCGGCCTTGATCAGCTTGCGCTCGGCGGTGCGAAAGTCTCCTGCCGAGAGTCTGGCAAGTCCGTCTGTCATCAGCTCGTGGGCTTTGCGCGCTCGTCGACGCTGACCGAATCGCTTCGCCGTCCGTGGCAATACCCAAAGTTGATACAGGTAACGGGTGAGCTTGTAGGCCAGGAAGAACAAGACGGCAAGGCCAACCACGAACACCGCAACGGTGGTTTCGAAGGTCCAGGTGCCTACGGTGATGAGCACGTAGCCCGGATCCTCACGTACCACCAACGCCACGCCCACCGAGCAGAACAGGGCCACGATGAGGACTAGGAGATATTTCATGGCTGCTCCTCCGTCGCCTGCTCGGCCCCATCGGTGGCACTCCCGTCAGCCGATGACCCCTCTTCACCGGACGTGCTCGCCGCAGCCGATGCCTCCTCGCCACCGGAGGTGGGCGCGGGGGTGCCTGCACCGGGCCCCTGTTCCGAGGGTAGCGTGCGCACCGGCTGACGGGTGGCCATGACGTCGCTGAATGCGTTGAGCACACGCCCCACGTCGGGCAAGTACGGATGCAGCTCGATCTGCTGGAGCTCGTTCAGCTCCTTCTGCACTTCGATCACGCGCTGGCTGCCGGTGTCGAAGTAGTTCTCCAGCCAGCGCCGCACCAGGTTGAGACTATCCTGGTAGGCGGCGCCATCTCCCAGCAGCGCCGACATGCGGGCCGCCTCCAGCTTTAGTCGCAGGTTCTCGGCCAGGAAGTATTCCTCCCCGGGACCGATCAACGGCGGCGCATCTCGGCGTTCCCGGCGCACCACCACCAGGCGCTTGATCTCCTCCCAGACATTGCTGAGTGCCTGGCGCCACCAACTGGGCTGGCTGGTATCCACCTCCGTGCCCATGCTGGCGCGCTCGGCGGCGGCCTGGGCTTTCAGCGCTTCGGTTCGGGACTCGTTGCGCAGGGGCAGCTCAGCGGCGGTAGCAGCGAGCTCGCTGATGCGCTCGGCCAGCGCCGAGCGGTCCAGCGGGTCGACACCGCGCAAGGCCGCAATGGTCTCGTCCAACATGCTGAGGACCGGGGCGAAGGCCAGCTCGTTGACGCTGGCCAGTCGCTGTTTGGCCAGCACCAGCGCCTGGAGGGCACCGGTGACGTCTTCTTGGAACCGCAATCGGGCGCTGGCGATCTCCAACAGGTAGCCCACCTCGGAGAGTGTCCAGGCGTTGCTGTCACCGCCGCTGGCCAAGGTCTCCTTGACCACCTCAAGTGAGCTCGAAAGCCCGCGCTGGGCCAATGCCAGGGTCTGGATCTCGGACTCCAAGGCATCACGGGCGCTGCTGGCCGTCTCGCGCAG
Organism: uncultured Candidatus Competibacteraceae bacterium; assembly: GCA_964563515.1. Classification (GTDB taxonomy): domain Bacteria; phylum Pseudomonadota; class Gammaproteobacteria; order Competibacterales; family JAHEDQ01; genus CAZLYT01. The sequence goes on from CAZLYT010000273.1 coordinate 2,431, forward strand.
CTTGCCGATCTCCTGGCGCAGCGTGTCCACGGCGTTGCCCTGGGCCGCCAGGAGATCACTGAGGTCACCCTGGACCCCCTCGACGCTGGAGCCTGCTGATTCGGCCGCGGACAAGGCCTGTTGGGCCGTGGTCAGCGCCCGGTCGGCGCGGTCGTCGGCCGCCACTTCTTCGCGCTGGGCCTGCAAGCGATAGTTCAAAAGCAGCGTCAGCAGAACCGCCACCACGGCGATGAGCAGCGCGAGCAAGGCAAGCCCGCGCCCCGGCGGCCGCCCAGCCCTGGAGGATCCCGACGGGGATTTGGGAGTGGCGGGGGGCAACCCAGCCTTTTCCGCGCTGGCGGCGCGCTCGATGGTGCTGGGGCCTGATGAGGTCTCGCCCGAGCTCGCGGCGGCGGAGGGCGACGGTGGAACGGAGTCGGGTTTGGATCGCTCGGAGCCCGCATTTGGCGTGGTGTTGTCACCGGATCCAGCGCTGCCAGCAGCCGAAGGGACGCTCTTGGAGCCGTCGCCGGTGGGCGCCCGTGCGGCCTCGGGGGTCGCCATCCCCGGCGCCGGCGGGCCATTGGACGAACGCGCCGAGGCACTCTCGTCGCGACCGGCAGTCCCACCCTGGTTGTCTTTGGCGGCGACTCCCGGGGAAGACTCCGGCGCCTTGGATCGCTCGTTGGGTGCGCCCGGGCCTGTGCCCTTCTTGTGCTGTTTGCCTTTGTAGTTTGTCATGTCTCTCTTCCACCCCTTACTGGAGTCGCTTCCGCCATCTGCGCGTCCTCCTGCGTGTTTGCTCTGGCGCCCGACCAGCGCTGCAGGGCACCAAGCAGGCCCTGATCGCTGGCTTCGTTGGCTACCAGCACCTCCCTACGAAACCCGAGCCGACGCGCGAGCTCGGCTGTCCTTTCACTTAGCACCACCAGTGGCGTTTGTCGCAAACGCTGCCCGCCCCGATCAGCGACCAGCTGGCACAAGTTCCGCAGAGCCTCGCTGCTGGTGATCGTCACCACGTCGATTGCGCCACCGGCCCATTGCTCCATGAGCACTGCCACATCCGTATCGGGTCGAGCACGCCGGTATGTCTCCACATAGGCCACCAGGGCACCGCGCTCTCGCAAAGTGTCACCCAACATCTCGCGCCCACCTTCACCTCGAAATATCACCACCCGGCTGCCGTCCAGCTCCTGCATCTCCGGCAGCGCCAACAGCGCTTCGCTATCAAAGCGTTGCTGCGGACAGATGTGCACCGGGACGCCCAGCCGCGCCAGCTCCCGAGCCGTGCTCCGCCCGATGGCCGCGATTCGTAAGCCAGCGGGCAGGTCGTGGCGACGGCGCAGCAGGTTCATGGTCCGCTGTACTGCATTCTGGCTGATGAAGACCGCGATGTCGTAATCGTGGAGCTCGTCAATGGTTCGCAGCAGCGGCCTAAGGTCGGAGGGCGCTACAATCTCCAGCACCGGAAAGCGCACCGGCCGCCCCCCTGCTTCGGCTATGAGGCGGCACAGAGTCTCCGCCTGGTGGGCCGGACGAGTGACCAGGATTCCGAGACCCCGGAATCCCTGATGACCATAGACGCGCTCGGCAATCAGCTCACCGACCTCTGGTAGACGGCGCTCAGGATGCGGTCCGCGCCGCGAGACAAGAGCTCCTCGGCCAGACTGCTGCCGATAGCCAGCGCATCCCCGGCCAGGCCCGATCTTTCACCCTGGATCAGCTCGCTGCCATCGGGGCTTCCGACCAATCCGCGCAGCCTGATGCGGCCATTTTGAAGCTCCGCGTAGCCGGCGATGGGAACCTGGCAGCCACCCTGCAAGCGTTCGTTGAAGGCCCGTTCGGCAGCGACCCGGGTGTGCGTGTCGGCATCCCCGAGCACCGCGATCAGGTGCTCGGTTGCCGTGTCCCCCACCCGGCATTCAATGCCGATCGCGCCTTGACCAATTGCCGGCAGACTGGTCTCCGGTGGCAGCACGGCGCGAATGCGCGGCTCCATTTGCAGCCGGCGCAGCCCTGCCACCGCCAACACGATGGCGTCGTATTCGCCGCCATCGAGCTTCGCCAACCGGGTGTTCACGTTGCCCCGCAGGGTGTGCACTCGAAGGTGCGGGAAGCGAGCCAGAATCTGGCATTGCCGGCGCAGGCTCGAGCTGCCGACGACAGCGCCTGCTGGGAGTGCCTCCAGGCTCTGGTAACGTGATGACACCAGCGCGTCGTGGGGATCCTCGCGTGCCATGATGACCGGCAGGTGCAACCCAGGCGGGAACTGCACCGGGACGTCCTTCATGGAGTGCACCGCGATATCGGCCCGATTGGCGACGATGCCCGCCTCGAGCTCTTTGACGAACAGGCCCTTGCCGCCAATCTTGGCCAATGGCGCATCGAGAATCCGATCCCCCTGCGTCGTCATTCCCACCAGCTCGACCTGCAGCTCGGGCCAGTGCTCGCGCAGCTTCGCGGCCACGTGCTCTGCCTGCCACAGCGCGAGCGGACTCCTACGGGTTGCAATGCGGATAATTTGGTGGGGCATGCCAGACGGGTCCCTGAGATCGCTCGGACTCTAACTTGAAGCCGGCTGGCCTGTCACCCGCGGCCTGGGCGTCGACGCGGATAATGTCGGTCACAGGTAGTTCCCGCCGCAGGTGCTTGCTCGGTTTCGAGATCCCCGTGCGGCCCATGATGGCGGGCGCAACGGTGGTGGTCTCATGACCGCTATAGGCTCGGCCCAAACCGCCCCGGGTCGAGGGCGGATCGCCTTGTATAATCCGAGCCGAATGCAGCGCGAGGGCCGGGAGATGAGCGCCGACGAGACCAACCGCACCTGGGGCGGTCGATTTACCGAGGCCACCGACGAGTTCGTGGAGCGATTCAATGCCTCGGTGACTTTCGACCACCGGCTCTACGACCAAGACATCGCCGGCTCCATCGCGCATGCCACCATGCTGGCGCGCGCCGGCGTGCTGAGCGAGGCCGATCGCGAGGCCATCGTCGACGGCCTGGAGGCGATCCGCGCGGAGATCGAGCGCGGTGAGTTTCCCTGGTCGCTGGCCCTGGAAGACGTCCACATGAACATCGAGGCGCGTCTCACCGAGCGCATTGGCGACGCAGGCAAGCGCCTGCATACGGGACGCTCGCGCAACGATCAAGTCGCCACCGACGTGCGGTTGCACCTACGTGAGGGCCTCGATCGTCTGCTGGCACTGCTGCAACGACTGCAGCAAGCCTTAGTGGACTTGGCCGAACGTGAAGCCGACACCATCATGCCAGGCTTCACGCACCTGCAGGTGGCGCAGCCGGTAACATTTGGCCACCACCTGATGGCGTGGTTCGAGATGCTGGACCGAGATGCCGGCCGACTGCGCGACTGCCGGCGGCGGCTCAACGTGATGCCTCTGGGATCGGCGGCGCTGGCCGGCACCTCGTATCCAATCCAGCGCGAGCTCACCTGCGAGCTACTGGGCTTCGATGCGCCGGCCGAAAACTCCTTGGACGCGGTCAGCGACCGTGACTTCGCCATGGAGTTCGCCGCCGCTGCTGCCATCCTGATGACGCACCTGTCGCGCTGTTCCGAGGAGCTGGTGCTATGGTCTTCCGCGCAGTTCGATTTCGTCGAGCTGCCGGACCGCTTCTGCACCGGATCCTCGATCATGCCGCAGAAGAAGAACCCCGACGTACCTGAGCTGGTGCGCGGCAAGAGTGGACGGGTGGTGGGCAACCTGGTCGCGCTGCTCACGCTGATGAAGAGCCAGCCTCTCGCCTACAACAAGGACAACCAGGAAGACAAAGAACCTCTGTTCGACAGCTTGGACACGGCGGAGGCGTGCCTGCGGGCCTTTGCGCTGATGGTTCCACACTTGCGCGCCAAGCGCGAGCAGATGTACCAGGCCGCCCGACGGGGCTTTGCCACCGCCACCGATCTGGCCGACTACCTGGTGCGCAAAGGCTTGCCCTTTCGCGACGCCCACGAGGTGGTCGGCAAGGCGGTCCGCCTGGGGATCGAGACCGACCGCGACCTGGCGCAGATGTCCCTGGAGGAGCTGCGTCAGTTCTCCGCTCTGGTGGAGTCCGACGTGTTCCAGGTGCTCACGCTGGAAGGCTCGGTGGCGGCGCGCGACCACGTGGGCGGCACCGCACCGGCCCAGGTGCGGCGCGCCGTGCAGCGGGCGCGGGAACGCATGGCCGCGACATGAGCCGGCACGGCAATCGCCACTTGCTGCTCGCCACGGCGCTGAAGGCAAGCTCTGCGGTAATGGTGGGATACCTGAGCCTGGGTGCTGCCTTCGGTTTGCTGTTCGCCGAAACCGGCTATCCCTGGCCCTTGGCCACCATGATGGCGCTGTTGGTGTATGCCGGCTCGGCGCAATTCCTGGCCGTTGGTCTCCTCGCCGCACGCACACCACTGCTGGAAGTGGGGCTGGCGACGCTCCTGCTCAACGCGAGACACTTGTTCTACGGGCTCGCGATGCTGGGTCCCTACCATCACAGTGGTTGGCGCAAGCCTTATCTGGTGTTCGGCCTCACCGACGAGACCTTCGCCGTGCTCGGCCACCTGCAAGCCCCCTCGGGCCTAGATCGCCACGACCTGCAGCTGGCGGTGACCGCCTGCAACCAGTTGGCGTGGGTCGCGGGCTGCACCTTGGGCGCCGTGGCGGGCGGGCGCCTGGAGCGTGTACCCGAGTCCTTCGGCTTCGTGCTGACGGCTCTGTTTGTAGTGCTCCTGGTGGATCAGCTTCGGCGCACCGATCGCAGATACCCCCTCCTGATTGCGGCTCTCGCCGCCGCCGTTGCCTTGGCCGTTGGTGGGCCGGACAGTCTGCTCGCGGCAGGTTTGGGGCTGGCTCTGACGGGCCTGCTGATAGTCGGGTGGCTCACCCAATGGCAGAGCTGAGCTACCCGTTTGCGGTGATCACGGTCATGGCGGCCGCCACCGTGCTGACTCGCGCGCTGCCATTTCTGGCGCTCGGTCATCTGCGCGACCGGCCATGGCTGCAGTTCCTCGGTCGGCGCCTGCCGCTCGCGGTGCTGACCCTGCTGGTGGTCTACGTGCTACGACACATCGACCTCACCACCCCACCGCACGGTCTGCCCGAGCTGGCGGGCGTGGCCGTCACCGCCGGGCTGCAGCTGTGGCGGCGAAGCCCCCTGCTCAGCATCGCCACCGGAACCGTGGCTTTTGCGGTCATCGGGCAGTGGCCGGGGGCGTGAGCAGCGGGAGCGGCGATGGGCAAGATCCGCGCTGAGCGACCGAGCCGCCGGTATGGATCGGCAACGTAAGATCGTCCACATCGACATGGATGCGTTCTATGCGGCGGTGGAGCAGCGCGATCATCCAGCCTATCGTGATCGACCCATCGTGGTCGGTGGCTCACCCGAGAGCCGTGGCGTGGTCGCCACCTGCAGCTACGAAGCTCGCCGTTTCGGCATTCGATCGGCCATGCCTGCGTCGCAAGCTGCGCGCCTGTGCCCGCAAGCAATCTTCGTCCGGCCCCGCTTCGAGGTCTATCGGCAGGTCTCGGCACAGATCCAGGCGCTGTTCGGCGAATACACCGCACTGGTGGAGCCCTTGTCCCTGGACGAGGCGTATCTCGATGTCACCGGCGTCACCGAGCATCACGGATCGGCCAGCTTGATTGCCCGCGACATCAAGCGACGGATCCGCGAGCTCACCGGCCTCAGCGCCTCCGCTGGCGTGTCCTACAACAAGTTCCTGGCCAAGCTCGCCTCCGATATGGACAAGCCAGACGGCTTCTGTCTGATCCGGCCGGAACAGGGGGCAGAGCTGGTGGCGACCCTCCCCATCGGGCGCTTTCACGGCATCGGGCCCGCGACCGAGAAGCGCATGCACGAGCACGGCATCCGAACCGGCGCGGAACTGCGGGAGTGGACCTTGGAGCGACTGCAAGCCGTCTTTGGCAAGGCCGCGCGCTACTACTACCAGGCCGCTCGGGGTATCGACGAGCGCCCCGTCAGTAGTCAGCGGTTGCGACAATCGCTGGGTTCCGAGACCACTTTTCCCCAGGACCTCCATCGCGTCGAAGACATGCTGCAGGCGCTGGAGCAGCTGGCAGTCGACGTGGCCCAAGGCATGGCGCAACGCCACCTGGCAGCCCACACGCTGACCATCAAAGTCAAGTACGCAGATTTTCGTCTGGTCACGCGAAGCCTCACTCGACCCGTGCCCATGCGCGATCTCAACGAGCTGCGGGCGCACTTGGCGCCGCTACTGGCGCGGACCGATGCAGGGCAGCGCCCGGTGCGGCTGCTGGGGGTCACCGTGTCGGGTCTCACCGACGCCGACAGCTTTTGTCAGCAGCCTCAGCTAGAGCTGTTCGAGGAAGCGGAGCCCAGAAGCAGGTCTCGTCACAATACGGGGTCGGAGCTTCGGTCAGCGCCGCGCTTGCGGCGATAGAGGTCCTGGTCGGCCCGCTCCAGCAACGCTCCAAGCTCCTCGCCGGCAATCATCTGCGCCACCCCAACTGTCACAGAGACCCGCATGCCGGCAGCCCGCAGGCTCGGTATCGACAGCTCTGCCACCGCCTGGGTCAGCCGCGCGGCAATGCTGCGAGCCTCGGCCCTGCTGGCGCCTGGCAGCAGCACCAGCAATTCATCGCCGCCATAGCGCGCAGCCATTTCGTTGGCGCGCAGCCGACCCTCGATGGCCACGGCAGCTCGCCGCAGCAGCTGATCGCCCGCGAGGTGGCCGCAGCGGTCATTGACCGCCTTGAAGTCATCCATATCAAGGATCAGCAGCGAAAGTGGAATGCCCGCCGTAGAGCAGCGGCGCATTTCCCTTGGGAAGTGCTGCTCGAGCCAGCGGCGATTGTGCAGGTTGGTAAGGGTATCCAGGTGGGACGAGCGTTCCACTGCGGCGAGCTGGTTGCGGCTGCGGGCAATGGCCTGGCTGCCGAAGCGGACGCGGCGCGCCAGCAAGCGCAATAGATTGCACGCGAGGGCGTGGGAGGCGCCAATCATCGCCCACAAGATGTCGTGAGGGATCACAAGACAGATGCTTTCCGAGCTGGTCAGTACCCGCGCCGATGGCCGACCACCCTCGATCACCGACAGCTCACCGGCACACTCACCAACCTCGATCACATCCAGAAGGGGCTGCACCGGGGCATTGACGTGGACTTCGAGCCGACCATTGAGCAACAGGTACAGGTTGCTGTTGGGCGTTCCAGGATCCAGCAGCACCAGACCAGGTGGCAGCCGACGCAGGCTGCACGCCTCCAGATGGCCACTCACCGCTTCCCGATCGACATCCCGAAACAGCGCCGTGGCCGCGATGCGCTCCCAATCGAGCCGTGCCCCGAGGTCGTTCACGGCCAGGCTCAAGACCTGGTCGAACCGAGTTCGAGCACCTCGTTCATCCACTGGCCCACCAGGCGGATCTCTTCCATACACACCTCGTGTGCCATGGCATACTCGTGCCATTGTGGCTGGTAGCCGAGTTCCATGAGGCGATCGCGACTGGCGCGGCCAAGGTCGACCGGAACAATCGGATCCTCCAGGCCGTGCGCCATCAGCAGCGGCAGACTATCGCCGCCGGCCGTGCGCTCGGCGGCCAGCGTATCAGCCAGCAACAAGTAGCTCGACAGGGCGACAACCCCCGCCGGCCGCGGCGCGAGGCGCAGCGCCACCTGCAATGCCATGGCACCGCCCTGGGAGAATCCGGCCAACAACAGCCGCTCGGGCCGAACGCCCCGGTCGATTTCGCGCTCCACCAGCTCAGTCACCAATTGCTGCGATTCCCGCACGCCAGCCAAATCCTGGGCCCGGTCGATATCCAGTGCCCGGATGTCGTACCAGGCCCGCATCACGGCGCCACCATTCACCGTCACCGGCCGCATCGGCGCATGTGGAAATACGAAACGTACGCTGCACGCCGGAGGCAGGCCGAGATAGGGGACAATCGGCACGAAGTCGTTGCCGTCGGCTCCGAGTCCGTGAAGCCAGATCACCGAGGCCCGCGCGTCGTGGTCGGGTCCAAGTTCGATTGCTTCAAGCATGCATGCTCCGCTAGAGGACGGCGCCCGCGAACGCCGAATGGCGAGTCCCAAAATAGGCTGAGTATACGGATCACCGTATACTGGCGCGCCTATGATGTGGGGCTTTGACTACAAAGGTGCGCTTTGGCGTCGTCGTTCGGCGTTGGCGGTGGGCACAGTGGTCGTATTGCTGAGCGCTGGTGGCTGCGGCCAGAAAGGGCCGCTGTATCTACCCGAAGCGGAGCCGGAGACCCCACAAGAGGAGTTCCCGGAGATCGAGCAGGAAGTTCCCCCGGATCTCTCCGGGTAGCCCAGGCCAGCGTCCGGGAGCCAACCGCCGGTGGATCAGTTTCGGTATGTCGACGGGGAGCTGTGGGTGGAGGACACTCCGCTCGCGGTCGTGGCCGAGCGCTTCGGCACTCCCTGCTACGTCTATTCCCGCGCCCACATCGAGGCCAGCTGGCGCGCCTTCGACCAAGCCCTCGGGGCGCATCCCCATCAAATCTGCTACGCCGTCAAGGCCAACGGCAATCTGGCGGTGTTGAATCTCCTGGCCCGCCTCGGCTCGGGCTTCGACATCGTTTCCGTGGGCGAGCTGGAGCGGGTGCTGGCCGCGGGGGGCGAACCCGGCAAGGTGGTGTTCTCGGGCGTCGGCAAGGGTGAGGAAGAGATTCGTCGGGCACTCGAAGTTGGCATCGGCTGCTTCAATGTCGAGTCCGAAGCCGAGCTGGAGCGCGTCCAAGCCGTAGCCGAAGCCATGGACCGTGTCGCGCCGGTATCGCTGAGGGTCAATCCGGACGTTGATGCCGGCACCCACCCCTACATCGCCACCGGGTTGCGTCACAACAAATTCGGTGTCCAGGCGGAGGCAGCTCCCGCACTCTACCGTCAGGCGGCAGCGCTCTCCCACTTGCAGCCGGTGGGGATCGACTGCCACATCGGCTCGCAGCTCACCGCTACCGCGCCCTTTCTCGATGCCCTGGATCGCCTGTTGGGGCTGGTAGACGGGTTGGCGGAGGAGGGCATCGCGCTACGGCACCTGGATGTCGGGGGTGGCCTTGGCATCCGCTACCGTGACGAGACGCCGCCGACGCCCTTGGACTACGTCGAGGCGCTGCTAGAGCGAGTCGGCACACGACCCCTGGAGCTGCTGCTGGAGCCTGGACGGGCCATTGTTGGCAACGCCGGTGTACTGCTGACCCGGGTCGAGTTCTTGAAGTCGGGCGCCGAACGCCACTTTGCCATCGTGGACGCAGCCATGAACGATCTGCTGCGGCCAGCGCTCTATGGCGCCTGGCAGGACATCGTGCCGGTACGCCCACGCGAACGCACAGAGCTCGCCACCTACGACGTGGTGGGACCGGTCTGCGAGACGGGCGACTTCCTGGGGCGGGAGCGGCTGCTGGCGCTACAGCCCGGTGATCTATTGGCGGTGTGCTCAGCTGGCGCCTACGGCTTTGCCATGAGCTCGAACTACAACGCCCGGCCGCGGGCGGCGGAGATAATGGTCGACGGTGCACAAGCGCACCTGGTTCGTCGACGCGAGCGACTCGAGGAGCTGATGCGGGGCGAGAGCACCCTCGCCGACACTGGGAGCGGAGTGGGGGAGCGCTGATGGGGCGGAGACTGCGGCCAGCTCCGGTTCGTAGCCGTGTTCGGCGAACGACGCTCGGCGGCGGCTCGCGGCTTTCAAACTGCGCCCCTCCGACGTCAGAAAAGCGCGCTTTCCGAGCCCAGGTCAGTCTGCTAACTTGCCGCGATGTGGTCTCGATTCAGCAAGATGCACGGTTTGGGCAACGATTTCGTGGTGTTTGACGCCGTCACCCAACCGGTGGCACTCACAGCCGCGACCGTGCGTAGATTGGCCAACCGGCGATTCGGTATCGGCTGCGACCAGGTCTTGCTGGTAGAGCCCGCCCGCGACCAAGGGGTCGATTTCCACTACCGCATCTTCAACGCCGACGGCAGCGAGGTGTCCCAGTGCGGTAACGGGGCGCGCTGCTTCGCCCGTTTCGTGCTGAATCAGGGACTGACCGACAAGCGCGAGCTGATGGTTTCCACGGCATTGAATACGATTCGCTTAGAGGTTCGCGAAGACGATCGGGTCCGCGTCAACATGGGTCGGCCGCGGCTGGAGCCAAGCCAGGTGCCATTTGAGGCTCTGGGGCCTGGCCCCCTGTACCGGCTGCAGATGGAAGACACCGAACTTGAAATTGGTGCCGTGTCCATGGGCAACCCGCACGCCGTACTGCAGGTGGGAAGTGTCGACGTTGCGCCGGTGGAGTCGATCGGTCCCATCATCGAGCGCCATCCCGCCTTCCCCGAGCACGCCAACGTGGGATTCCTCGAAGTGGTGGACCGCACGCATATCCGGCTGCGTGTGTATGAACGTGGCGTTGGGGAGACGCTGGCCTGTGGCAGCGGAGCATGCGCAGCGGTCGTGAGTGGGCAGCTGCAGTCACTGCTCGATCAAGGCGTCACAGTGTCGCTTGCCGGAGGCGACCTGGAGATTGACTGGGCCGGCGGTGAGCATCCCGTTTACATGACCGGACCGGCGACGCACGTCTTCGACGGACAGATCGAGCTATGAGCCAAGCCAAGAATCTCGAGCCCCTGGTTGAGCCCAACGAGCTGCTCGATGTGGAGGTGGCGGACTACTTGCGGCGCCACCCTGACTTCTTCAGCGAGCACCGCGAGCTCCTGGTGGACCTGGCGGTGCCCCACAATATCGGTAGGGCGACCTCGCTGCTGGAGCGCCAGGTGGCAGTGCTGCGCGAGCGTAACGCCGCCTTGGAGCGTCAGCTGGCGGAGCTACTCGAGGTTGCGAGGGAAAACGACCGTCTTTCCGAGGGCGTACACGCCTTGGGCGTGGCGCTGATGCGTGCGCCCAGCCTGGAAGAGCTGCTGAAGGCACTGCACCTGAGCTTGCGCGAGGGCTTCGGCGCCGAAGAGCCAGTCCTGCGCATAGCCGCCGCCACGCCTCCGCCAACCACCGCCACCGATTGGTGGGTGGATCCCACCGATCCGGGCTTGGAGCTGTTCGAGGATCTACTCGCCTCGGGCCGGCCGCGTTGTGGGCGCATACAGGCGGCCCAGGTCCGTTACCTGTTCGGCGCCACCGCAAGCGGCATCGGTTCGGCTGCGTTGATTCCACTCTCGGGCCCGGGCTGGCGCGGACTCCTGGCTATCGGCGGACGCGATCCGGAGCGCTTCCAACCCGGGCTGGAAATGCTGTTCGTGGCCCGGATCGGAGCGCTGACCAGCGCCGCTCTCACGCGCCATCTGAGCGCTGTACACCCTTGATCGCGATGCCCGACCAGAATGATGGCGGGTTGAGCGCCAAAGTCGCGGCATTCCTTCACCACCTGACGTCTGAGCGCCGTCTGTCAGCTCGTACCGTAGCGGCCTACGGCGCCGACTTGCGAGAGTTTGCTGAGTTTTGCGCCCGTCGGGGCACCGTCAACTCCGCAACTATAAGGAGTGATCAGGTGCGGGCCTTTGTCGCCGCCCGGCACCGTGAGGGTGTCGCTCCCCGAAGCCTGCAGCGCAAGCTGTCGGCCATCCGTAGCCTTTATCGCTTCCTGGCTCGCGAGAGTTGCGCTGACCACAATCCGGCGCTGGCGGTGCGTGCTCCTCGCTCAGCGCCACGGCTGCCATCGAATCTCGACGCGGAAAGGTTGGGCTGGCTACTGGACCAACGGCCCGACGACGCCTTCGCAGTCCGCGACCGGGCGGTGCTCGAGTTGTTCTACTCATCCGGGCTACGACTAGCCGAGCTGGTTGGTCTGAACCTCCTCGACCTCGATCTCCGAGATGCCACCGTGCGAGTAACCGGGAAGGGCAACAAGACCCGCGTGGTCCCGGTAGGAAAATTGGCGAGGGAAGCCTTACGGGATTGGCTCGAGCTGCGCCGGCAGTGGCCGGGAAGCGCTGGGGCAGCACTGTTCCTGAGCCGTCGCGGGCGCCGCCTGAGCGCCCGCTCGGTGCAGGTCCGAGTGCGCCAGTGGGCCCGCAAGGCAAATCTGGGGGAGCCCTTGCACCCGCACATGCTCCGTCACAGCTTCGCAACCCATTTGCTGGAGTCGAGCGGCGATCTGCGCGCAGTGCAGGAGCTAATGGGCCACGCCGACATTGCGACCACCCAGGTTTATACCCACCTTGACTTTCAGTATTTGGCGCGGGTCTACGATGCGGCACACCCTCGCGCCAAACGGCGTCGATCGTGAGCCATGGTGATAGCGCTCAAGACCGATCCGGAGCCGAAGTGACGCGCTGAGCAGTGCCCTCGGCCTCAGCACCAGCATGAAGCTGTAGCCAGGTGTCGAGCGTGGCCCTGAGCTCCTCGAGACCAGCCCCCTGGGCGGCCGAAAACAGCTGACAGGTGGCTCCGGGCCAGTGACGGTCGAGCCAGGCCCGAGCTGCTCGCAGCGCTTCGGTAGTGGCACCTCGAGCTAGCTTGTCAGCCTTGTTGAGAAGCAGGTGGAGCTGCCACCGACTGTGCGCGGAGCAAGCCAGAAAGGTCTGATCCAGGGGCCCGAGTGGCCGCCGTGCGTCGGTGATCAACACCAATCCGACCAGCGACCGACGACGAGCCAGATAGCTCTCGACAGTTCGCTGCCAGCGTTTGCGCATCTCCTCTGGCACCCGGGCATAACCATATCCCGGAAGGTCGACCAGACGCCGCTGGGCATCAAGTCGGAACACGTTCAAGGTCTGGGTGCGGCCAGGGGTTTTGGAAGTGCGCGCCAACCCGCGACGCCCTGTTAGCGCGTTGAGGGTGCTGGACTTGCCGGTGTTGGATCGCCCCGCGAATGCGACCTCGATGCCCTCGTCAATGGGCATCTCCCGCATGCCTGGCGCGGAAGTGAAAAAGGTCACGCAGTGGTAGGCGGATCGATCGCTCATGGGGCGTCCTCGGAGCACCGGAAGTTGACCGCGCGCCGGCCTCGAATTGATTCGAGTCGCGGTTAGCTGGTATAACCCTGCCCGATTTGAGCCCTCCCTAAACCCGCGCCGCCCGAGTTCTCCGGCACATCGTACAGGAGTCACTCGACCATGAAGAAGGTCCGTCTGTCGCTGCTCGCTGCGCTTGGCTTTGCCATCGCAGTTCCCGCCGCTCAAGCCGCCGGAGACCCCGCGGCGGGCCAAGAGAAATCGGCGACCTGCACAGCCTGCCACGGCCCGGACGGTAACAGCCCCACCACCCAATACCCGACGATTGCCGGTCAGCATGCCGGCTACCTGGTGAAACAACTCAAGGAGTTCAAGGAAGGAATCCGGGTCAATGCCATCATGCAGGGGATGGCGGCGCCGCTGAGCGAGCAGGACATGGAGGATCTGGCCGCCTACTACGAATCCCAGACCATTCAGCCTGCAACGGCGGATCCCGAAATGGCGCCGGCCGGCGAGTCGCTCTATCGGGGCGGTGATCTATCTCGCCAGATTCCCGCTTGCTCTGCCTGCCACGGTCCCGCGGGCCGCGGCAATCCGGCCGCACTGTTCCCGCGCCTCAGCGGGCAGTATGCGGAGTACACCGCCAGCCAGCTGAAGGCTTTCCGCGCCATGCAACGTGCCAACGACGCCGGGCAGATGATGCGCAACGTGGCGGCCAAGCTCGGCGATGCGGACATCGACGTGGTGTCGTCCTATCTCCAGGGCTTGCGTCCCCCTGAATAGGGGCCTGCCTGATGGCCGATCGAGTCTACGGGCGGCGTCAGCCGCCCGTGTTCATTGGATTGGGCACGGATACGCGGGAAAACTTACCGCGGAGGATACCTGCGGACCTGAATGGGTACTGCGCTAACCCCGTTTGTTAATGCCAAGGGGGACCTGGAACCGTCCCTGTTCCAAGCCCGTCCAAAACTCGCCTTTGGCCGATATCCCAATTGGTGCGACATGACCCCAAGCAAACTCCTCGCGCTCACCCTGGCTCTGCTATTGTCCGCGGCGGCCGCCGCGAATGACGGCCTATACCTTGCCGGCGCCGACTACCGGGAGCTCCCCCAACGCCTCCCAAGCGCCGGCGCTGAAAGCGGCAAAATCCAGATCATCGAGTTCTTCTGGTACGGTTGTCCGCATTGTTATGCCCTGGAACCTTATCTCGAGTCCTGGATGAAGTCGGGTATGCCCGCAGAGGCGACCTACGTGCGGGTCCCGGCAGCACTCAATCCAAGCTGGCGCGTGCACGCCAAGGCGTTCTATGTTGCTGAAGCCTTGCACCTACTCGATCAAATCCACCAAGCCATGTTCGATGCCATTCACCAGGAACGCCAATCGCTGTCCGACGAGGCGTCGATACGCGCTTTGTTTCTGGAGCATGGTGCAGACGGTGCCAAGTTCGACGCCGCCTGGCGTTCCTATGCGGTGGAGGCCAAGCTGCGCCGGGCCGAGTCGTTGGCTCGCATGGCAGGAATCAACGGCGTGCCGACGATGGTTGTCGGTGGCCGCTTCGAATCCACGGTGACGCTGGCGGGCGGCCGTGAGGAACTACTGCAAGTGGTGAACTATCTTGTCACCCTGGCGCAAGAGATGAGCGCCAAGGGGGAGTAGTCGTGGCCGAGGCCGCGGCCAGCGAGGACGCGAGCGCAGCGGGCGCCAAGGTACGCCTGCTCAGCTACAATATACAGTCCGGCCTCACCACCAGCCGGTATTCCGAGTATGTCACTCGCGGCTGGCAGCATGTGGTGCCGGTGCCTTCGCGGATGGCAAACCTGGATCGCATCGCCAGCCTGGTGCAGCCTTACGATGTGGTCGGGCTGCAGGAAGTGGACGGCGGAAGCCTGCGCAGCGGATTCGTCGATCAGGCCCTGTATCTGGCCGAGCGCGCCCGCTTCCCTATCTGCTATGAGCAAACCAATCGCCGCGTGGGACAAATCAGCCAGCACAGCAATGTGCTCCTGAGCCGGTGTCGGCCGTCCGCGGTCGAGGACCACAAGCTGCCCGGTGCCATCAAGGGTAGGGGTGCTCTGCGGGTCCGCTTCGGGGGACGCCAAGGCGAGCAGGCGCTCGACGTCTATGTGGTCCACCTCTCCCTCAGCCGACGCGCTCGCCGACTGCAAATGGCCTACTTGGCGGGACTGATCCGGGAGGACCACCACGTGGTGCTGATGGGCGATCTCAACTGCCCCTCTGATAGCCGCGACATGCAGTGGTTCCGAGGCATGACCGGCTTGGACGAACCGCCTCCGGGGCTGCACACCTATCCGAGCTGGCGCCCGACCCGCCAGCTCGACCATATCCTCCTCACCCGCGGACTACGCACCCATAGCGTCGAGGTGCTGCGCGATCGGTTCTCCGATCACCTGCCCATCGCCATGGAGCTGACCCTGCCCTCTGGGATCATGGTCGAGCGAGTGCAATGGCGCGACGGGGTGCCGGTGGAACGCCAATGTGTGCCGGACTAAGGGGATCGCTCCGCGTTTCATCGGTTGTTGCGATGCACAATTAAGGCTGATAAGATGCGGCGCATCAATCGAATTGCAGCGGCTAAGCGATAGGAGCAGCCCCAATGACCGACAAGATGATCGACACTATGAACGAGCAGGCGCTGAAGCTGATGGCTCCGATGAAGGAGTTCAACCAGCTTGCGGTGGCGAAGGCCGAGAAGCTGGCCCATCTTCAGCTCGCGAGCTTGCAGGACTACTCCGACATGAGCATCGCGCAGTTGCGCGCGGCGCTGGAAGTGAGCGACACCGAGTCCCTGCAGGCCTACGTCGCCAAGCAGAGCGAGTTCATCAAGCACCTGGGCGAGAAGCTCGCTGCTGATGCCCGTGCCGTCGCCGAGCTCAGCAAGGAGTTTGGCGAAGAAGCTCAGCAGCTCGGCAAGAAAAGCGTGTCCAACGCCCAGGAGAGTGTCTCTAGCGTAACCGCCGAGGCCGCCTAGTAGGGCCTAGCCTGCCGAGCTTATGGCTGACGCCGCTGCTCACCGAGTTGAGCGGCGGCGTCGCTGTTCTATGCTGTGATCAAAGGCGTGTCATACGCTCCGCCATTCCAAATCGGATGGGGACCAAACCATGTGGGATTACACAAAACACTTGTCCGAATCGCTTTCCAAGAAGGTGCCGGAACTGTCGGAAATGCTCGATCCCAACACGGATCGGGTGGCAGCGCTCGAAGAGTTCGTGAATAGGCTGCTGTCGACTCAACACCAGGTGGCGGATTCGATCACCGAGCGCGTCGCCTCGGTGCCCGGCCTGCCCAAGCCCATGCTCGAGATGACGGAACAAATGCATGGCATGGCTGCAACCATGCTCAAGCTGCAAGCGGAAGTCTGGACCGGTTGGTTTGGCATCCTCCGGCAGCTCCAAGGCGCGGCTGTCCCGCAGCCGCTGGCGAAGAAGAAGTCCAAGGCCGAACCCCCTGAGATAGCAGCCGATCAGAGCTCAGAGACTGCTCCCAGCGAGCCGGCGCCCGTGGTTGAGCCCGCGACCTCGCCAGGACCGGAGGCCGCCCCGGAGGCGGCCACGAGCGCCGAAATGAATGATCTAAAGGTCATCAACGGCGTAGGACCGGCCATCGAGCGCAAATTGAACGAGGCCGGCATCTTCAGTTACCGACAGATTGCCGGTTGGAACGAGCAGGATATCGACCGGGTCGAAGCCACCGTGCTTAGCGGACGCTTTGCCGGAAAGATCCGCCGTGAGGACTGGGTGGGTCAGGCCAAGAGCCTGATCGGCTAACTACGAACTAGAGTTGTCTGCAGACCACGGCCCGGCACCATAGCCGGGCTTGGTATCCAAAGTTGCCGACTCGGGCAACATCTGTCTTTAATTCCGCCGATAGCGGCAGCATCGCCTAGCTGGAATCGGCAAGCCCGCCAAGCCACCGACCCATAGCAAGTCCCCACGGCCTCAGCCTAGGTGTGCCACGCCCACATAACTCTGCGACAGGACTGGTGGTGGCGCGCCCGAGAGGACTCGAACCTCTGACCTTTGGCTCCGGAGGACAACGCTCTATCCAACTGAGCTACGGGCGCATAGCAAAGGGCGAGAAGAATATCGCGAATGCCATCAGATCGTCCACGGCCCTCGATCGCATCCCCGGACGGGCTTCGCCGCTTCGTGGTCAGCCGCTATACTGCGCGGGTTTTTGGCGCGCCCTTGCTTCCCGTTCCCACCTTCAAGCAGGCGTCCGCCGATAGCACCAACGGCGACCGAGCCAGTCATTCTCTCGAGGTATGAACGTGAACCAGCAAGACCGATCCTTCCTCACGGTGGTCACCGCGATATTGGGGGCGCTGGTACTCCTTGCAGCGGCAGTTTTTTTGGTCGCGCGCCTAGTAGCCATGGTGGCGTCCTACGTGCCAGATGACGGATCACGAATGGCCTCGGCTGCTGCCGATCGCATTCAGCCGGTGGGACGGGTGGTGCTCGCGAGTGCGGAAGAACAAGCTGGCGAGCAGGCGCCCACACAAGCCAGTGCACAATCTCCCGAACAGATCGTTCAGCAAGTCTGCAACGCCTGCCACCAGGCCGGGGTGCTGAATGCGCCGAAAACGGGCGACGCGGCCGCTTGGCAACAGCGTTACGAGCAAGGTCTCGAGACCCTTGTCGGCCATGCCATCAATGGTTTCAACGCCATGCCTGCGAAGGGCGGAGCGGCTAACTTGAGCGATGAGGAAGTGAGTTCGGCAGTAGTCTACATGTTGGGGCAAGCGGGCATTGAAGCCGAGGGCAGCGGCACAGAGGGCGCAGCGCAGGCTGATGCGGCAGAGCCGCCTGCACCCGAGGCAGCGGCACCCGAGCAACCTGCTGCGGAATCGGCAGACGAGCAGGCCGGTGAACCGACACAGCCTTCGGCAGGCGCGGAAGCTTCGCCCGAGCAGCCACCCGCAGCACAGGATGAGGCCGCGTCAACTGGCAGCGAAGCAAGTGCCGAAGTTGATCTTGCCAAGGGCAAGCAGCTGTACGAGCAGGCATGTGTGGCCTGTCATGCCAGTGGAGCCGCCAACGCGCCTATCCTCGGTAATAAAGAGGCTTGGCAACCGCGGGTCGAGAAGGGTATGGATACTCTGGTGCAGAATGCCATTAATGGCTTCAACGCCATGCCCCCCAAAGGCGGCGCGGTCAATCTAAGCGACGACGAGGTCTCGACGATCGTTCACTACATGGTGGGCGAAGTGCAATGAATCAGGCGTGGCAGGCTACGCTCGGTGACATCCCGTGTGTGATAACAGCAACATGCTCAGCGATTGCAGGCGTGTTGCTGTGGGAGGAAATGGTGGCGCGAGTACACACCCAACGCGCCACGGGATGATCGCTCCGGTGTGCGCTCAGGGGCAGGACGCTTGTCGATGCTGAGCGCGAGCTCCGCTGCCACCGGGGCTCCCAGCTTACTCAGCCACGCCACCCCTTCATTCGGCCCGGCGGACCGGGACAGATCTACACCTGTGACGCCCGGCTGATCGCCTTGGCCCTTTGCCTGCCTCCCTACCGGAAACTGATGGCTAGCTGCCGGTGCGGCTCCGGTCGTTGAGCAACGCCATTCCCTTCAACAGATTGATGGCCTCATAGAGCGCGTAGTCCCGCTCGGCCAACGGTGACTCGGGTAGGTCTGACCCCTCTCCCGTGGTCGCGTCGCCGTCGCC
>CAZLYT010000274.1:0-3660 GCA_964563515.1 uncultured Candidatus Competibacteraceae bacterium
GGCCATCGCGATGCAGAGCTCGTACTGGCCGACAAAGCCGCAGATCAGCTTGCC
Organism: uncultured Candidatus Competibacteraceae bacterium; assembly: GCA_964563515.1. Taxonomy (GTDB): domain Bacteria; phylum Pseudomonadota; class Gammaproteobacteria; order Competibacterales; family JAHEDQ01; genus CAZLYT01. Next base: position 55 of record CAZLYT010000274.1, read on the forward strand.
GAACGCATCGAAAATCGCGCCGTAGAGCCGGTGGGTGTGGAAGTCGCCGGAGATCGCGGCGATGTTCTGCCGCAAGGACCGCTCGATCTCATCCCAGTGCGCTTCGCGCCAGGCCCAGGGGTCCGGCGTGATTTCCTCGAGAGCGGGCGCTTCGTCGTCGTCCAGGACGAATTCGTCGCGCCGCTCGACGGCCTCCGCCTCGAGTCGCTCAGCCGCGTCCAGCCAGTCGCCATTGGCGTCATCGCCGATCAGCGCCCTGGCCTCATCGAGATTGTCAGCCCTGATCGCCCACTCCTCGCGGACATCGGCATAGGTGGCAAAGTTGTAGTAAGGCATGGTCTTTCTCCTTCTTGTTGTTCGGGCCAGCCTCATCGCCGGCCGCTGACCGCGCCCCGGACGCAGGTTCGGCCCAAGGCGGTCATGACCTTCTCGGGAGACCGCGCCGGCAGCGGAACGGTCATTGACCGCGGGCCGGTTCTGCGGCGGGTTTCAAGCGGGACGGCCGGCGAAGGGGTTTCTGGCCGGCAGCAGGAGAAAGGACTGTCACACCTCGCCTTCGACCACAGGTGGTGCGACAGAGCGCAGGAGAAATGCTGCCAGCGTGATAATAATCACTGAACCGAGCCGCGTGCGCGGCGGTGACTGTCGGCAGGTTGGTTGACCGCCCCGAGCGCGGTTGCCGTTGAGCGTGAGCCGCAATCCCGGGGTTTCCCAAGCCTCGTCTCCGATCTCCAGTTCGGCTTTCTTGTGCAGCCCTATTTTGCTGGCGGTGATCCTCGCCGGCGGCCGTTTTCCCTTCCTCTCGACTATGCGTTGACCTAAGCGCCGGTGCGCTCGTAGCGCTCGGCGTGAGGTGTTTGGTCCTCGTCCACCTTGGGAGGAATCCCCCATGACACCCCTCCGTCAACGCATGATTCATGATCTCACTGTCCGCGGTCTGGCCGAGAACACCCACAGGAGCTACCTGCAGGCGGTGACCGGTCTGGCCCGACGGTACCGTCGTAGCCCCGATCAACTCTCGGCCCATGAGGTTCAGAGCTACCTGGTATGGCTGCACCAAGAGCGCGGGCTGAGCTGGAAGAGCTGCAACACGGTGCGCCATGGGCTGCGGTTTTTCTACCGCATCACACTCGGCTGGCCCGAGCCACACTTCTACCTCCCGGGCGCCAAGGAGCCCTCTAAGCTGCCTGAGGTGCTTAGCCACGAAGAGTTGGTGCGTCTTTTCACCGTCACCACCAACCGCAAGCATCGAGTGCTCCTGATGACCACCTATGCCGCCGGGCTTCGCGCGAGCGAGGTCACGCGGTTGAAGGTCACCGACATCGATAGCCAGCGCATGTGCATCCGCGTCGAGCAGGGCAAAGGCGCCAAAGATCGCTACGTGCCGCTCTCGCCCCGTCTCTTGGTGCAGCTGCGTGAGTACTGGCGCCGCTCTCGCCCACCGCTGTGGCTGTTCCCCGGTCAGCCCAATGACGGGCCCATGAGTCGTCACGGCGCCTCGGATATCTACCATCGCGCCAAAGCCAAGGCCGCCATCACCAAGCGCGGCGGCATCCACACCCTAAGGCACTGCTTTGCCACCCATTTGCTGGAGGCCGGCACCGAGCCCCCCGTTCTGCAGCGCTTGTTGGGCCATGAGAGCATTCGCTCGACCATGCGCTATCTGCATATCGCCCAAGGGCAGACCGCAGCCACCACCTCACCGCTCGAGTTGCTGGAGTTTCCACCCCCTCGCAAGACCTGAGCGGTGGCCTGCCCAGCCCACCCAGCGCCGGGGCCCCGCCCGGCGCTGGAGGTGGCCCACATCGTGCGCGCCTGTGAGGAGGCCTATCGCGCCACCCATCGTGTCTCGGTGCAGCAATCGCGGGTGTTGCAGGCAATCGCCCAATGCCGAACCGCCGCGCTGGGCGGCCACGCCGCACGCTGCGACCATTGCGGGTTGCTCTCCTTCAGTTATCGCTCGTGTGGCAATCGGCATTGCCCGAAGTGCCAGACCTTGGCCAAGCAACGCTGGCTCGAGCGCCAGTGCGCGGATCTTCTGGACATCGACTACTGGCATCTGGTCTTCACGCTGCCCCATGAGCTGAACCCGCTGGCCCAGGGCAACCCGACCGTGATCTACAGCCTGCTGTTTCGGGCCGCCGCAGAGACGCTACTGGCCTTTGGGCGCAATCCACGCTGGCTCGGGGGCACGCTCGGCATCACCATGGTGCTCCACACCTGGGGCCAGAAGCTCGACCAGCACATCCATGTGCACTGTGTCGTCACGGGTGGGGCCTTGAGCCCCGACGGGCAACGCTGGATTCCCGCCAAGAAGGGCTTTCTGTTTCCCACCCGCGCCCTCTCCAGAGTGTTCCGGGGCAAATATCTCGACTTCCTCCAACAGAGCGATGCCGAGGGAAAGCTGCGCTTTGGTGGCTCCACCACGGCGCTGGCCGATCCTGCAAGGTTCCGGCGGTTTCTCGCCGAGCTCAGGGCTCACGACTGGGTGGTCTATGCCAAGCCTCCCTTTGCCGGGGCGGCACAGGTGTTGGCCTACCTTGGCCGATACACCCATCGGGTGGCCATCGCCAATCATCGACTGGTGAGCTTTGAGAACGGTGAGGTGCACTTTCGTTGGCGCGACTATGCCGATGATAACAAGACCAAGATCATGGCTTTGTCCGGGACCGAGTTCCTACGCCGCTTTCTGCTTCACACACTGCCCGCTGGCTTCGTTCGCATTCGCCATTATGGGCTGCTCGGGAACCGTTGTCGGCGTGCCAAACTCGCCCACTGCCGGACCCTGCTCGCTCAGCCCGCCCCGGAACCGATGCCGGCGCCTGAGTCGGCCGAGGCGATGATGTTGCGCCTGACTGGCATCGACATCCACCGCTGCCCCTTCTGCCAGCAAGGGCGGTTGCGCCTGGTCAGGGTGCTGGAGCCGAGCACCTGGGGCATACCCAAGCCGAAAGCCACGGGACCACCCGACCGTGCTGTGGCATAACCTTATCGTGAAAGCCACTCAGGAGCACCGCAACGTGCCGTGCTCAGGTGGCGTCTCGCGTCCGGCTCCGCTACCGCTATCAACACTCCATTCCACCGCCACTGTCGGTGCCAGAAGCGCCCCGCCATCGGTGAACGACGGCCGCCACAATCACTTCCATTGCAGCAATCCGAGTACCCCACCGACCGCGTCGTCACTCGCCTGCGCCTTACAATCCCCATAGCTCATCGCTCCGACCACCCCGCGGCTCAGCTCAATGCTCTTATTGGACATGCTGCGCACGACCAATAAGAGCCTATTCAGTATGGAAACATTCCCTTGACTACATCCGGTCGATGTCTGCTTATGGTGCGCGCGTCCGTACATAAGGACACATCGGCTCATAGTTTAGCGATCGTTGCTTCTCACCAGAAGCACTGAGCTTGGGGACTTCGATGAAGCAGGACGCAGTCGATTTAGCGGTGGGTGACAAGCCCGATACCTACGTCTATGGCAACGCCCTTAGGCCAGGCAACCCACCTAGGGATGGCGATCATGTCTGCCTCCATAGCTTGAGCGCCCGATGTCTGCGCGGCTTTTTATCAGTTACCGCCGCAGCTGCCAGCAAGCTGTGCTCGCCG
>CAZLYT010000275.1:0-2213 GCA_964563515.1 uncultured Candidatus Competibacteraceae bacterium
AGCCGGCCTGCGCTCGAGGCGGCATCACCCGAGACGGCGCGCCGATCCGCGCCGGTCGACCCTGAGGACTCCACGGCGGCCGCAGATGGAGCAGCGGCTAACGCTGGCTCATCACCGCCTTCAGGCCGGGCAGATACTGTCATGCCAGGGTCTGCGGCCAGTGTCGTCTCCATCGACCCGCAGCACCTGGCCGCCGGCGGTACCCCGTATCCGGGCCAGGCGCAAGTCGGCGTCGTGGAGATCGATGTGACGGACTCCAGCGTCCGGGCCTCCGCGAACGCGCCCTCCGTTGCCGCCGATTCGGTGGCCACCGAGCTGTCGGCATCTATCAATCAATTGGCATTCGACGACGCGGCGCCAACCCCAGTGGTGGCGGTGGAGAGCGCCGCTACCAGCGAGTTCGCAGATAGCGAACCCGATGCCGAGCCGACATGGAGCGGCGCCACGGGAGATGACCCGCAGCCGGACGAGCTTGAGACGGAAGTCGCTGTGGCCACACCGGCATCGCCAAGTGGCCAGGATTCGCCGCTTGACATGTCGGACCGGGTGCTCTCGGATGCCGTCACGCGCGCTCAGCTCAGCAACGGCATCTATCAGCGGGAGCCCACTGACGCAGCCAACGCCACGGTCACGGTGCCGGGGCCCGGTAGTCGCAAGATCTACTACTTCACAGAGTTGCGCGGACTGGGCGGGCAGTCCGTGCGCCACCGTTGGATCTACGATGGGCAAACCGTTGCCAGTCTGGAGTTCCGAGTCGGCGGCGACCGCTGGCGGGTGTACTCCAGCAAGAATCTCAGCACCCGCATGGTCGGAGAATGGCGAGTCGTCGCCGAGGATGCCGACGGCCACCTGATCAGCGAAACCCGGTTTCAGGTCGTCACCGATAGCACCTCGGGCTGACGACGAGACCGGTCGTCCCGTCCACGCCGCGCCACCACGTCGACTCGAGGGCGCCAGCCCGCACTCCCAGAAGCTCTTTCGTGCCCTAGCTCATAGCCGAACGGCCCAAATCCTGCTGTAACACTCGCAGCACGAGGATGCTGTGCTGCGAGCGGAGTCCTGACTGGCACTCCCCGCGACGAGTCCCTCCCCGTGCCAGCCCAGTACGACAGGAAGTGCACGGAATGAAAACTACGACAGCAGCAACCTTTAATGAGTCCCGTTACGGACGCAGGCTCGCGCCAGGGCAGCCCGGCAAGGTTTCGGACACACTCTCGCCGGCCGCGGCAGCGGTGCAGGCACTGGCACCGGAGATCATTGCACTGGCCGCTACCGCAACCGAGCTCGACATCCTTGAGCAGCTGGTTGCTGCGCTGCCGCCGCGAACTGCACCCATCATCGTGACCCTCGATCCCGTCACGGCCATGGACCCCGATATCCTGGCGCGACTCGACCGCAAGAGCCGACTGCGCGTGACGCTCGCCCGGCAGGGTGATCCGCTCGTTCCGGGTCGGGTGCTGGTCGCCCCTGGCGATCACTCCATTACCATCACTCGCTGCGCCGGAACGCTACTGGCTGTGCTCGAAGACGATCCGCTGTGCACCTGTCAGCGACCCTGCGCTGACGTCATGTTCCGAGCCGCCGCGGTATTCGCCGGGCACCGGGCAATCGGCGTACTGCTTGGGGGTACCGAGCGAGACGGCGTTGCCGGATTGCTCGAGTTGCGCCGCCGCGGCGCTCGCACCATCGTCCTCGAGCACGATCCCTGGGCTTCTCTCGAGGCCCCAGGCGAGGCGATTCGGCTGGGTGCCGCCAGCGAAGTTCTCACGCCTCGACAGATCACCTCGGTGATTTGTTCATTCCTGACCGCGCCACCGGGAGCGAGCAAGCACGAGCGGGCGGCCGCGGCCACCAGCCGCGGTCGCCAGTAAGCTCCACAGCGTCGGCCCACCGCAGGACCGAGCCATCAGCCACCGTTCGCCGCGCTCGGGGGCCAGCCGGAGGCGTCGACAGCATCCATACCAGGTCATAGTCTGGGGCAACGCCGCACCAAAATCGCGCCATCCCATATGCGTTCCTATCGGCGCCTCGCGTGGCAACGACCGCGCTGGCGCCACTAAGGGCAGCACACCCGAAGCCGGCAGCCGACCGCGCTGCTCGTGGCTCATCTGCCGCCAGTCCAAAGTCTCCACCCTTTGGGAAACACAAAGGTTGGCAGGCTGGACAGGCCAAGGCGCCTGCCACAAGATCTGGCAACCTCAGCATCTGACATC
>CAZLYT010000276.1:0-6668 GCA_964563515.1 uncultured Candidatus Competibacteraceae bacterium
GAGTCGGCGCAACCACGGCTGCTCCGCCTTCAACGCGTGCGCTCGCCTGTTGCTCGATCACCGGCGAAGCTCGGCGAATCCTGCAGGCAAAGAAGCTCTTCGATTGGTTTCGGGTAACCCAGAAAGTGTCCCTGGTAGAAGTCCACTCCGATGTCGCGCAGGATGGCCAGCGTGGTTTCATTCTCCACAAACTCTGCCACCGTCTTCTTGCCCATCATCTGCGCGACCTCGTTGATGGAGCGCACCATCACCGCGCTCACTGGTTCGTGCACGATGTCCAGCACGAATTGGCCGTCGATCTTTATGTAGTCGACGGGGAGCGACTTGAGATAAGCGAACGACGACAGCCCGCTACCGAAGTCATCCAGCGCGAAGCGACAGCCCAGCTCTTTCATCTTTCTGACGAAATCCCGGGTGTGTACCAGGTTTGAAATGGCCGCGGTTTCAGTGATCTCGAAGCAGATCGCCGACGTCGAAAATGTGGTGTTCACCAGAGCGTCGGAAAGAAACTGCATGAAGGTTGGTTCGCTGATGCTGAGACCCGAAAGATTGATGAAGAACAGCGAATCGGGATGGGCATTCGCGCAATGGGCCTCCAGCCAAGCAAGGGCTTCGTTGACCACCCAGCGGTCGATTCGGGCAATCATTCCATAACGTTCGGCGGCCGGAAGGAACGCGCTCGGTAGGATCAGGTCCTCCTCTGGATACTGCATGCGCAGCAGGAACTCCCAGTGCGCACCCGCCTGCTCGCTGCTGGCGATGGGTGCGATGGGCTGGCAGAAGAGCCGAAAACGGTTCTGCTCCACCGCGTCTCCTAGCCGAACCGCGATGCGCATCTCCTGATTGCGGCGCGCGGTGTCGGCGTCGGCCTCGGAGTAGAGATGGATTCGATTGCGGCCGGCATCTTTTGCTCCGAAGCAGGCGCTGTCAGCCGCCGCGAGAACCTGGGCCAGCGTGCCGCTCGCCTTGTCCAGTGGCACCACGCCGATACTGGCGCCGACGCTCATTGTCTTGCCGGTCCAGTGGAAGCGATAAGCTTCGACGGCGCGCCGGAGCGAGCCGGCGATGCGCATGGCATCCGCCACCGAGCACTGCTTCATCAAGACGCCGAACTCGTCCCCGCCCAGGCGCGCTACCACGTCGGCGCGTCGCACGTGCTCCTGTAGCAGCTTGGCCAGCTGCCGCAGCAGCTCATCGCCGGCGGCGTGGCCGCAGCTGTCATTGATGAGCTTGAACTGGTCAAGATCCAGGTACAGCACGGCATGGCTCGCGCTCTGCTCCTGGCATTCGGCGATTGCGCTGGTCACCTGCTGTTCGAACTCCCGACGGTTCGGGAGCCCGGTGAGCTCGTCGTGGCTGGCTTGATAGCGCAGCCTCTTGGCGAGCTGGTAGGCGTCGGTCACGTCCTCGCTGACCACCAGAATCGAAGTCACCGAATCGACCTCGCCGGTCACGATCCGCGCGGTGTCACGCACCCAGATCATCGACCCGTCACCCTTCCAGCGACGCGTTTCCCAGCGATGCGCGGAGGGCGTGCCCGATAGCGCGCTGCGCACCGCATTCTCCACCTGCTCCCCGTCGGGCCCGAAATCGGAAATATGCCGACCCACCATGTCACTCGATACGAGACCGAGCTCCTTCTGTGCGAAATCGTTCACTGCTCGAACGACGCCTGCCGAATCAAGCACGAAAAACATGCTGGGATGGTGGTCATAGAGCGCACGATAGCGCTCCCGCTCCAGCCTGAGCGCCTCCTGCGCCCCCTGCAGCTCCGCCACCGTCGCATTCAAGCGTTCGATGGTCATTGCGTTGGCGATCTTGTTGGAGGCTATGGAGGCGATGGTCATCACCAGCTCTAGATGTTCCGGGGTATAGAAACCTGCCTCCGGGTGCTCCGAATCGATGACGCCTATCACCTGGTCTTCGTGAATGATTGGCACTGCCAGCTCCGAAAGGCGTCGCTGATCATCCACGATGTAGCGGGGATCTTTGCGGGTATCGGTGATGCGCTCGGCCCGGCCCGTCGCTGCCACGGTGCCTACGATGCCCTCGCCCACCGGAATCACGATGGGATCGAGTATGGTCTTTCCGTACGGGTTCTTGGGTCCGAATGCAGCCTTCTGCACCAGCCTGTACTCACCCTCATCGAGCAGGTAGATCACGCAGTCCTCGAAACCAAGACGGGCGATCGTGCTGCGGGCGACCAGCCACAGCACGTCCTCGAGGCTCGAACGCTGCAGCAGAAGAATGGCGAGATCCTGGATGATCTCGAGCTGCTCGGACTTTTCCCTCAGGCGTTGCAGCGTCGAGTTGGCGCGGTCGAGCCCCAGCTGGTGGCAGCCGCGACGGAGCCCAGAGCCCGCATCGAACGGACACTGATCATCGGGCGCTTGGTGCCATTCCTGGCGAGTTCGGGTCATCAGGTTCAGCCTCTCGGGCAAATAGCGACAACGGTGCCGTCACGGTTCCTTAGCCGAAGTTCGTGTCCTTGTGGCAACTCCTGCACCGGCAGAGTTGTCGCTGATAGGACCCGTGTAATCCAACGCGTACGGCAAAGGCTGCGCCGGGTCGTGCGAGGCCTGTGCCATAGTGACCCAGCAGTGAGGTAGTGTGGCAGCAATCCGATGGGCCATGGCTTCTGGACTCGACCGTTCCGATCGATATCAGCAGGGGTGATGCGAGAGTAAGGCTGCCCCCTAGGTGCATTCAGAAATCCGCCGGCGGCACGAAGGGCTGCGGAGTATCGATTCCAACCTGGAGCGATAGTTAACTCTTGTGACTCGTCGGCCTGCCATGGTTGTCAGAAGTCCACGAATATCCGGATTCCCAGGCCGATCAGTACGGCTGCCGACAGGCCCTGCAATGCCACAGAAGTCCGCCGATGCGACGCCAGCTTGTCGGCCAGAGTGCCCCCGGACATCGCGACAATCAGGTCGGATGGCACGGCTGTCAAGGGTACCAGGGCTCCAAGGATCAGCATCTGCACCGCAATCGAGGCGCCGGTACTGTCGACGAACTGAGGCAGGAACGCCAGGAAGAATAGTATGGTCTTGGGATTGAGCACTTCAACCAGAACGCCTTGATAGAAGATGCGGCTCAGCGGTTGCTGCGCGCGCGCTGATCGCGCATCGGGCCTGATCTCTTCCCGGCTTCCCCAGATGTCGCGCAGAGCATTCAGCCCCAGGTAGATCAGGTACAGCCCACCCCCGGTGCGCACAACAACATAAAGAGTAGGTGACAAGGTCACTGTCGCCGCGAGCCCCAACGCGGCGGCCAGTGCCAAGACGACGCCGCCGGCGGCCAAGCCCGCGGCGGAAGCCAGGCCTGCGGCCCGGCTTTGGCCCACACTCCGGGACAAGACATAGAGCATGGACGGACCGGGCGAGGCGCTGAGCGCCAGCCCTGCGAGGGTGACCGCCACGAGCGTTTCCACTGACGGCATGATGATCTAGGTTCCTGTTGAGTAGCGCGACGGGCCTGATTATCGCTCAAGCTGCGATCCGGTGATCCATTTCTGAAGTGGTCGGGCTGCGCCGCTCGAACTGGCTCAAGCCCGCCTTGGGCAGAAAGCGCCTAGGCATCTCCCCGGCGGCTATGCGATCGCGCATGTAGCTGAAATCCCGCACCATCTGCGAGAGCAGATGCTCGCCGGCCACCAGCCGCTGATAGGCGGCCGGGCGGTCGGTTGCCACGAACTGCGGCAGCGGTTCGACAACGGTATTCTCGTCCGCCGCCGCGAAATAGGGAATGGAGAAACGCTCGCGACCGTGGTTCACGACTCGGTGCAGCGTGGCTTTGTATACGCCATTGGTCCACGCTTCGAGCATGTCGCCAATATTGATGACGAAAGTACCCGGAATAGGAGGTGCCTGCACCCAATTATTGTCCGGATCCATCACCTGCAGACCATGCATGCTTTGGTTCAGTATGGTGAAACATTCGTAATCGGTATGAGTACCCATGTTCATGTCCAAATTGCTCATGGGTACTTGATTCTCCAGGTAATGGATGAGGCGCAACTGAGAAGTGGGTTTTTGCATGCGCTGGGCGAAAAAGCCCGGCTCGAGTCCAAGGTCCAGCTCGAATGCCATACATAGACGTCCCGCGAGCCGGGAGATCAGGTTTAGATAGTTACTCAATGCTTCCCGAAAATGAGGTAATGCTGGCCACAGGTTCGGTCCGAGCAGAAAGCTGTCACGTGCATCGGGATCATCGGCGTCCACATCGATACCCAAGTCGAATGCCTCGTAATGCCGCTCGCCCTGCTCATCCGCGTAGATTCCGCGGTCGGAAGTGGGCACATAGCCACGGTGATGCCGGGTCGAGCCGATTCGCAGTCCAAGCTTCTCGGACTCGGGTAATGAGAAGAAGCGTCTAGCCTGTCCGTAAACACCTCCAATGAGTTGGTCCGAGATGCCGTGCCCTGAAACATACAGGAAGCCGTTGGAGCGGGCCGCCTTCCCAATTTCCCGGGCGGTCTCTGCAATGGCTCGGCCATCCTCCCGAAACAGTGCTGATACGTCAATAATGGGCAGGCGCGAGCTGTGCAGGCAGGTGGCTCCCAAGGCTCCCCGGCTTCTGACGCTGGAAAGGGTCTGGGTGGTGCGTTGGATCGAAGTCAACATGAGATTGCCCCCCTTAAGAGCATTCGATTTCTTTGAGATGTTTTTCAATTCGCAGAAGCCACAGGGTTCTGCCGGTGGCTCGCTGTCAGGGTAGGGCTCAAACCGTTCGCCAAGCGCTTGACACAGGCCAGCGAATCTGAAGTTGATTCTATTCTTACGGCGATCATCAGCCACAAGCCGCAGAAATTCAATGACTCCAGCGCAATGCCCGCCGCACGAGCGGGCGCGAAACTGGCTTGGTTTCCGGTCGCAAGATGGCGTGCCCGAAGTTGGCTGGTGCTCCGGCTGATCCGGCCTGATTTCTGCTAAAGGACCGGTGCTGGACGAGTGTCGGCGTTTGTGGTCCTCGAAAGGTCCAGCGATGCGCGAGCGAGTACGACACGGGGATATGCCGCCTACGCGAGGACTTACCGCCAAAGTCAGGCGCCGGCGCAGGTCGCCACCAACACTGCCGTCGAGGTGGTACGCAAGTGCACCCGGAATGCTTGCGTCCCGGGCCGGTGTGTCTTGCCGGCGGTGGTTCACGATCAGATGGCGTCCGCCAAACAACCGAGTTGTCCTCTTGCAGGGGGCGGAGTATTAGCTCCCCGTGAAGAGATTGTGCCTCCAGGTTGCATCAGGCTTTGTGGTGGCCAATTAGGTGCAGAACCTGTTCCAGGTCCAAGTAGGTCCTTTTTAATCTGCGTTCTGCCAGCCGTAGCTGGTAGCCAGTCGTGCTGCTGCAATGGCGAGCCTCGATCCCGTGCTGCGGCTACACCGGCTAATCCGGTGGGTCCGTCGATGTCTTGCGGACAGCGCAGCGTGTGGTCGCCGACGGCAATCTTGGTCGCGCCCTCATGACGGTGAGGGTCCTACTTGAGGTTGCGGGCTGCCTCGCTGTCGGAATGCTCGATGCGTATCGACCCAGGATCAATACAGCGAATTTGAAGCTTTGTGACAGGAGCTGGATTGATCTCCAGCATGCCGATGTCGGGCTGGGGTAGAACCACAGGAGCGTGTATGCTGCGGCGCAGCAGGAGCCGCCCGTTGGCGGTCCAGCCCGGAGGTTAGCCCATGCCTGCCGTCGAGCTTGTTGGAAAGTGGTTGCGTCGAAGCTTGGGGTGGCCCACTAGAATTGGCGTTGCGCTACAGGGGGGCGGCTCACACGGTGCCTACTCCTGGGGCATCCTCGATCGGCTGCTGGAGGAGCCGGGGCTCCAGATCAAGGCTCTCAGTGGGACCAGCGCGGGTGCCATGAATGCAGCAGCCTGTGCCAGCGGCTTGCTCCGCGGCGGACGTGAGGGTGCTCGCGAGGCGTTGGCAGCTTTTTGGCACGCGGTCGCCGCAGAGCATGGCGCTGCGCCGCCGAGCCTGTGGGAGCGAATTCTGGGTGACGAGGGGGTGGAGCCATGCGCGAGTGTCAACAGCCTGCTGGCGTTGACCCGGGTGTTCTCCCCCTACGAGCTGAACCCGCTGAACTTGAACCCGCTGCGGAGGATCGTCGAGTCCCAGATCGACTTCGAAGCCATCCGGAAAGCCGCCAAGCCGCGGGTCTACATCACTGCAACGAGGGTACAAAGGGGCACTCAGCGGGTATTCAGCAACCCTGACTTCAGCCCAGACGCGCTGCTGGCCTCCGCCTGCCTGCCAACCCTGCATCAGGCCGTGGAGATTGGCGGTGAGCCGTACTGGGACGGCGGCTACACGGGTAACCCCGTGGTGTATCCGCTGGTGGAGGAAGCCAACTGTGGTGATGTTCTCATCTTGTTGCTCAGCCCGCTCGAGCGGTTGACACCCGTTCGCCGCGCCAAAGAGATCCTGGCCCGGGCCACGGAGATCAGCTTCAACGCGACTTTTCTACGGGAAATGCAGTGGTTGGCCAGGCACGAGGCTCGCGGGCGAGTGCGATTGCTGGGTCGCTCGCACCGTTTCCACCTGCTGTTGCCGGACCAGGGTCTTGCCGAGCTCAGTCAGCTCAGCAAGCTCAAGGCCGACTGGGAGTTTTTTCAAGGATTACAGCGTCAGGGCAGGGCAGCAGCCGAGCTATGGCTGCAGCAGCATCAG
>CAZLYT010000277.1:0-1956 GCA_964563515.1 uncultured Candidatus Competibacteraceae bacterium
GCGTTGGGCGAGGAACCGCCGCCCGAATTGCCGCGAGAAGGTGCAAGCTTCGGTATGATCGACCAGGCCGACTATAATTATTGGCGATCGCGATTCGGCACCGAAGCTGGAAGCGGTGAATCGCCGACCGAGACCACCTTCGAGATCGCGTTTCTCGATGCCAGTGACAACGTGATCGGCACTCCGGAGGTTTTGGATCTCCGCACGGAGCAGATGAACGATGCGATGTGGCGGACCCATATGCTTTCCGCAGAGGCTCCAACCGGAGCGGCGCGCGTGCGGGTCACTGTGGCGGCCAGAGACATGGTGGAAAACTTTGGTTTTCAGGATGCGTATCTCGATAATTTCTCCTTGCGCGACAGCGTTGTCCCTTCAATACAGCGGCTGCAAAACGCTGATTTGAACGTAGCGGGTGAGCCGGCTGGCTACACCATCACAGAGATACCAGCACCAGACGACCCCAACGGAGTCACCGACACCATATCCTTCCGTGATTTCGCCGACCACACGCATTACGAGACTGGTACCGGCGCTCAAGGAATTTGGATGCGAGCCTTTGAAGAAGGGACCGGCATCGTTTCTCAGACCGTCGCCGGCACGCCGAACACGAGCTACACGTTCTCCGCCTGGTCGGCGTGGGAGGTGGGCTACTCGGGCGGTGGCGATCCGAACGTGGACACCTTCCTGCGGATGGAGTTTCTAAACACCAGCAACGCCGTGATCGGCTCGCCGTTGGAGCTCGATCTGCTGGCCGCGGGCCAGATGGTTGACCAGGACGGCGGCAATATCGAAGAAGACGACTGGCGGGAGTTTATGCTCAATGGTATGTCGCCGGCGGGCACGGCATCTGTGCGGGTCTCCGTCGGAGCAACCGGCATGTACGATTCCGGATTTAATCCCCAGTCGGCGTTTTTTGACGATCTTTCGCTGATGACGCCGATGAGCGGCGGCGGCGCCAACTTGTTGGCTGGCGTTCCCGAGCCGGGTACGTGCATTTTGGTGGTGATCGCAGCGCTGGGCAGCCTGGCCATTCGGCGCTCGCGCTGGACGATGTAGTCTTCAGCACCGGCCCTTGGCACGCGAGGAGTTAGGAGATGCGAAGCGAGAGCACCAAGAGCTGTGTGCGGGGTCGGGAGACCGGCGCACAACGGGGTCGGGAAACGCGTGGGCAACGGGCGCATGGCTTTACGCTCGTTGAGCTGTTGGTCGTGATCGCGATCATTGGAATCCTTGTGGCGCTGTTGCTCCCAGCCATTCAAGCGGCGCGCGAAGCAGCGCGGCGGACCCAGTGCCGGAACAATCTCAAGAACATCGGGCTTGGGGTCCTCAACGCCGTTGAGACCTATAAGTATTTTCCAACCGGCGGAACGCAGCCCAACCCCGATATTCGCTGGTACCTCCAAGACTCGCTAACACCAGGGGGTATCGCGAACAAAAAGGGACGTCCCAACGGACCGTTGAAGCAGGGGCTGGGATGGATGTTCCAGATTTTGCCGTATTTGGAAGAAGGCGCGGCGCAGTCGATTATTGATCCGGACCAACTAGAGTCGTATCAGGTCCCGTTATATACATGCCCCTCGCGCCGTACGCCTAATGTTCCCGCCGGAGCGAATATTTCCGCGCGGACGGACTACGCCGCGTCCGTGGCCGGGCCTGCGCGCTCCGAGATCGGCGACACCGAGTTTAACAAATACCTGGCTGACCAGCATCCGGGCTACGCGCACTTCAAGAGCAAGCAGGCCGAGATCTTTTGGGGTTGCCCCGGTTGTCCACCCGGCGGCGGCCGCCCGCTCACTGCACTCGAATCCGCGATGACGGCTGGTCGTCAACCAAAGTTTCGCGGCGTTATCCAACGTACTGATTGGCATATTGTTAACCCGACAACGGGCAGGCACATCGGCTTTACCACGAAAATGACGTCCGCCAAAATCACCGACGGCACTTCCAAGACGATGT
>CAZLYT010000278.1:0-6756 GCA_964563515.1 uncultured Candidatus Competibacteraceae bacterium
AGCTTTGTTACCCGTGTCTGGATTATGAGATTCAAGATTGACGAGAATCTACCAGCGGAGATCGCGCAGGATCTCCGCTCGCTCGGCCACGATGCGATGACGGTGGTCGATCAGGAAATGACGGGCGTCGACGATGAGCGGATAATGATACGGGTGCAGGAGGAATCTCGGATCTTGATGACCATGGACAAAGGGATAGCTAACATCCGGGACTACGTGCCGGCCCGATTCTCAGGCTTGATTCTGTTTCGCCCAAACCAGGTTGGTCGAGGAGTCATGTTGTCCTTCGTTCGAGAGAGACTCGCGCAGCTGTTGGAGCTCCGGCTTCAAGGACGGATGGTCGTCGTGAGTGAAGCAGGGATCCGGTTTAGATGAGGGGTTCAAAGGTTGCTATTCAATTGTCGAACCTGCGGTAGGGTGCATTAGCGGGAGTGTAATGCACCGTTCCATTGCGGCCTCTGGACGGTGGATTACGCTTCGCTAATCCACCCTCTCGGGAGGCGGGGCAGGTGGAGAGGGAGGGGCCACTGGCTGCCGTGGGGTGCATTAGCGGGAGTGTAATGCACCATTTCCTTGCGGCGTTGGGACGGTGGATTACGCTTCGCTAATCCACCGTACGCTCGTGCACCATGCATTTAATGGGGTGGATGATTAGAGCCGTGCCAGGCGCTCGCGCTGCCAGTCGTCGGTGGGGTCGTTCAAGGGCAAGGCGAGCTCGATGGTGTCGTCTTCGCGGCTCATGCGGGTGCTGAAGCCGAGCTTTCGGGCTAGGCGCAGCATCGGTTGGTTGTCGGGCAGCGCGTTGCCTCGCAGCAGGAGAATGCCGCGACTGCGGGCATATTCGATCATCTTCTCGGTGAGCAGGCGGCCGAGGCTTTCGCCGCGGCAGGTGTCATCTAGGATGATCGCGAACTCGGCGCTGACGTTGTCGGAATCGATCCAGGCCCGCACCACCCCCAGCGTCTCGGCGAACCCGTCCGCGTTCTCCACCGTGGCAATGAACGCCATCTCCCGCGCATAGTCGATCTGGGTGAACTGGGCCAGCTCGATCCGGGTGAAGCTGGAACGCGGCTGAAAAAAGCGGTAACGGATTGCCTGCGGGCTGAGCCGGCCGACGAAGGCGGCGTGGGCCGGCGCGTCCTCGCCGCGGATGGGCCGCAACAGGATCGTGCGGCCGGAGCGAGGCAGTGTCACCACTTGCTCGAGCTCTGCGGGGTACGGTGTCAGCGCGGTCTCCGCGGGCTCGGCCAGGGCGATTCTGGCGTCGAGGGCGACGATGCCGTCGCGGTGCACGATGAGCGGGTTGATCTCGAGCCCGGCGATGGCGGGGACTTCCACCACTAGCTGCCCGAGGCGGACCAGCATTCCGGCCAGCGCGTCGTGGTCTCGAGCCGCATGGGCGCTGACGTCCGCAAGCGCACGCCCGGCGGTGGTGGATTCGATCAGCAGCCGCGCCAGCGGCAGGTTGAGGGGCGGCAGTCCTACTTGGCGGTCTGCCAGCGCGCTGGTCGGATTGCCGCCGGCGCCGAAGAAAAGCAGCGGTCCGAACACCGGATCCCGGGTTATGCCGATGCTGAGCTGCAGCGCATCGAGGCCGCGAACCAGGCGCTGCAGCTTGAAGCCGTCCGGGGTCTGGTCCGGATGGTGTCGCCGGGCCCCATCGGCCAGAGCGCGGGCGGCCGCCTCGAGCTCCTCCACAGTGCCCAGATCCCGGGCCACAGCGTGCCAGGGCACGGCGTCGGCACCCACGTCGGCAAAAGGTCGCCGGGCGGCTTCGGTGAGGATCTTGACGGAGTACGGCGGGGAGAGCCCGGCGGCCTGTTGCCGCAGGCTCGTCACATCCGGCGCGTAGTGAGCTTCTACCGTCGGGATGCCTACCGCGGCGAGCACGCCCATGGATTCTTTGTCCGTGAGCAGCGCCCGCTGGGCATTCAGAGCCTCGCCTACCAACGCCCAGGCGGCGTGTGCGTCGCAATGCAGCTCGCCGGGCTTGGGCCGCGACGGTGACTGCGCAAGCTCGTGCTGGTTGCGCCGATACCGGGCCATGTGCAGGAAGGCATCCACCGCCTGCTCGGGCGCATCGAAGGTGGAGACGCCGGCGGCGTCCAGTGCCGCCCGGGCCGCCTGGGCGCTGGCGTGTCCCAGCCAGCTGGTGAGGACCGGCTTGTGGGCGTTTAGCACTACCGGAATGACCGCTTCGGCAGTGGCCAGCGAGGGGGCAACCAAGGTCGGCACATGCAGCACCAGTACCGCGTCCACACCCGGGTCTGCCGCCAGGCGCTCGAGGGCCTGAAGGTAGCTTGCGGGCGTGGCGTTGGCGTGGATGTCCACCGGGTTGCTGGCGGTCCAGTAAGACGGCAGTTGGGCGCTCAGCGCCTCGAGGGTGTCGGCCCCGAGCTGCGCCAGCTTGCCGTCCCGCAACAGCAGATGGTCGCTGGCGAGCAGCGCCGGTCCGATGCCGTTGCAGAGTATCGCCAGGCGTTCGCCGCGCAGGGGGCGCATGCGGGTTAGCGTCGCCAGGGTGTTGAAGATCTCGTCGGTGCGTTCCACCCGCAGCACACCCGCCCGGCGCAGGGCGGCGTCGTAGACCAGGTCGCCGTTGGCGAGGCCGGGCGTCAGGGGCTCGGGCGGCTGTTGTGACTCGGGCAGCCGTCGGCTCTTCATCACCAGCACCAGCTTGCGGCGCGCCGCCGCCCGCAGCGCGGACATGAAGCGGCGGGCGTCGCGGAGCTGCTCCACGTGAAGGACGATCGCCCGCGTACCCCGGTCCTCCTCCAAGTACTCGACGACATCGGCGATGTCGATGTCCAGGCTGTCGCCGAGTGTCGTCAGGTGCGACAGGCCGAGACCGCGACCCTGCACCCAATCCATGACCGCGAGCCCCATCATGCCGGACTGGCCGACGTAGGCCACATCCCCCGGTGGCACCATGCAGTGGGCGTAGCTCGCATTGAGCTGCTTGCCCGGGACGACGACGCCAATGCAGTTCGGCCCCATGATCCGCAGATCGTAGGGGCGTGCCGCCTCCCAGGTGGCCTCCTTGAGTGTCTTGCCGCCCTCCAGCCGCAGACCGAGCAGGTTGTGGGCGAAGCCCATCGCCTGACCGAGGGCGCCGCGGCCGCTACTGACCGGCGTGGATAGCCCGCCCATGACGATCAGCACCGCCCGCACGCCCTGGCGGCCGAGCTCGTCTACCAGCCGCGGAATGGTGGCCGGGGGCGTGCAGATGACGGCGAGATCCGGCGCCTCGGGTAAAGCGGCGACGCTCCCAAAGCGCGGCACGCCGAGAATCCGTTCCCCGCCCCGCGGATTCACTGCCATCAGGGTGCCGGGAAAACCCCCTTCCAGCAGGTTGCGAAGCACGGTCTCGCCCAGGCTCGGCGAGCGCTCGGAGGCCCCGATGACCGCGATCGAGCTTGGATCGAAGAAGCGCTTCATGTAGCGAGTCGTCATGGCAGTGTAGCCCGCGACGGTTCAGGCCTTGGCCGTCATCCGGATTATCCAACAGGAATCATTGGGGCTAACCCAACGTCCGGGCGTAGTTTGTTTGGTCGGCCGCGTAGCATCCGCAGGAAGCGGCCTCGAGACCAGCACGCTCGAGGATGGTGATGTTGCCGCGGTTATAGCGGATCAGCTTGCGAACTTGTAGCGAGCCGGCGGCCTTGGTGATGCCGACGCGGCGAACGCCCAGCATGTAGGCCAGGAACTCATGGGTGACACGAAACGCGTCGGACTGTGCCCGGTCCTGCGTCATCAGCAGCCAACGGGCGAGGCGGGCCTCCACCAAATGGAAGCGGGTGCAGGCCGCCGTTTGCGCAAGCTGGCCCATGACCACGTACAGGTAGCGCTGCAGCAAGCGTTGCAGCGTGGGGCTCGAATCGAGCTCGCGGCGAAACGGCGCAGCGTCCATGCGCACTGCTACGCCAGAGCCCTGCACCAAGGCGCGCAGCGGTGAAACATCCACCCCGAGTATGAGGGAAATCCCGAGCATGCCCTCGTAACCGACCAAGCCCACCTCGAGGCTGCTGCAGCTTTCGCTGGGCGTGACCAGGGAAATGAAGCCTTGCGTGGGGAAATAAACATGGTGCACGCGGTCGCCGACCTCGGCCAGTACTTCGGCAAACACGAGCGCGACCGGCTCGCATTCCGCCACCAAGCGCTGACGGTCACTGGTGGGCAGGGCCTCGAGTAAACGATTGCCGCCAGGGGCGGCCTTGGTGGTTGGCACCTGGACTCTCCTGGTGTTGGCGAAAGCCGGCTGGCGACACACGGAGAGGTGGCGGAGCAATTCCGATGTCGGACGTGGCCATGCGGCGCATACCCGTCGCTCAATGACCGCTTGCATTGTCGGCTGCAACCCTGGCGATTGTCTGGGCGGTAGCGCACATAGCACACTGGCTGCTCACCGGGATGTGCACGAGAAGAGGGCCTCGAGTGCGACAGCCCAGGACAAGCGGATTATGGGTCGATGAGTGCGGGGAGCAGGCGATCGTATTCGTTCCTGACCACCGCGTAGCACTCGCATGCCCGGGCCTCCAGCCCGGCTCGATCGAGCACCCTGATGTGCCCGCGCTGGTACTCGATCAAGCCCGCCCGTTGCAGTTTTCCGGCCGCCTCCGTGACGCCCTCTCGGCGCACTCCGAGCATGTTGGCGATCAACTCCTGGGTCATGATGAGCTCGTTCGTTGGCAAGCGGTCGAGGCTCAGCAGCAGCCACCGGCAGAGCTGCTGGTCCAGCGAATGATGCCGGTTGCATACCGCCGTCTGGGCCATTTGGGTCAGCAGGGCTTGGGTGTAGCGCAGCAATAGACGCTGCATTGGCCCGGCGCGATAGAACTCGACCTTGAGCCGTTGACCCTTCAGTCGGTAGGCGTGGCCGGCGCTCTGCACCACGGCCCGGCTGGGCGTGGTTTCACCGCCCATGAACAGTGAAACACCGACGATTCCCTCGTTACCGACTACGGCGATCTCAGCCGATGCCCCATCCTCCATGACGCATAGCAGGGAGACGATCGAGGCAGTGGGGAAATAGACGTGGTGCATCCGACGGCCGGGCTCGTAGAGCGACTGACCGAGCCGTATCGGCACAGGTTCCAGATGCGGGAACAGGCGCTCGCATTCCTCCGCCGGCAAAGCGGCGAGAAGGTTGTTCTGACGGGGGTCATGGCGAGCAGTCATGAGCGAGCTTGCCATCATCGGCCACCATCGGCGCTCTCCATCGAAACAGGTGCAACAGAGGCTCCAGCTGTTACCAGTATAGACGCCATGCCGGGCCCATTTGCGGGACCGCACACAGCCCGCCTGGACCGGGCGGACTCAGTAACTTGCCGCTGTGGCTGATCCCTCTGCCTCGAAACACAAGCCGTGCCGGCAGATGATCAAACCTGTCCCATCAACAACAGAACGATCAGGAGCACCAAAACCAGACCGATGCCACCACTGGGGCCGTAACCCCAACTCCGGCTGTGGGGCCAAGTCGGAATGGTGCCAATCAACAGCAGGAGCAGCATGATCACCAGGATCGTGCCCCAGGTCATTTCATGTCCCCGACAGCGAGTCGTAGTAGCGCAGGCTCCGTGAGAACTCTCGCAGCGCACCGACACTGCTTGCTTCGGCGCGCTGGCACCAGTCTTCCAGCTCCTTTACCAGGTGCCTCTTCGAGGCGTTGGATCGGTTCCACAGGGCGATCAGTTCCTGCCGCATCGAGTCGATGGTGCTCAGCACCGCGCTGGAACGTAGCGCCTGCTCCAACACGACGCGCTCCTGCTCGGGGAGGCCGGTCTTATCCCATTGCAGCCAGTGCTTGACTGTGCTCGATATCCTGGAGCGTTTCAGCTTGGGGACTGTGCCCGGGCCCAAATTGCGGATTTCCTCCACCGCGGTGCGCTGCAGGCATTTGGTGAACTCGGCCAGCACGTGGTAGCGGTGAGTGATGACGGCATGCAGGGTGGCCGCGTCGCAATGGGTTTTGGAGGTATCGAAATGGATCCTAGGGGCCGCCTGGCGCACCTCCGCCAAGTGGCAGATCTCCAGGGCGCGGATATACAGCCAGCCCAGGTCGAATTCCCACCACTGGCTGGAAAACCTCGCCGAGGTGACGTAGGCGTGGTGGTTGTTGTGAAGCTCCTCGCCACCGATCAGGACGCCCCACGGGACAATGTTGCGGGAAGCGTCGGTCGGCGCGAAATTGCGATAACCCCAATAGTGGCCGATGCCGTTGATCACCCCTGCGGCGAAAATCGGGATCCATAACATCTGCACGGCCCACATGGTGAGGCCGATGGGACCGAACAGCACCAGGTCGACTACCAGCATGATGCCTACACCGAGCACGCTGTGCTTGGTGTACAGATTCCGCTCGATCCAGTCGTCGGGCGTGCCGCGACCGTATCGCTCCAGGGTGGCGGTGTTGCGGCTCTCGGCCCGGTAGAGCTCGGAGCCCTCGAGCAGCACCTTCCGGATGCCGTACGTCTGCGGGCTGTGCGGGTCCCCCGCCGTGTCGGTGGTGACGTGGTGCTTGCGGTGAATCGCCACCCATTCCTTGGTGACCATCCCGGTAGTCAGCCACAGCCAGAAGCGGAAGAAATGGCTGGCGACGGGATGCAGCGTCAGCGCACGGTGTGCCTGGTGGCGGTGGAGAAAGATCGTGACCGAGGCGATGGTAACGTGGGTCAAGCCCAGCGTCACCAGCACATAACCCCACCATGGCAGATCGATCAGGCTAAGTTGCATCAGGAGATCCTTGGCGAGAACAAC